>JABBOE010000145.1:0-3055 GCA_019351955.1 Pseudomonadota bacterium | reverse complement strand
TTGATCTCGTTGGAAACCAGCACCGCAATCGTGCGACTACCGGCTTTGCCCGTATGCCTCGTGGCTACTTCATCGAAACTGTCCACAAGCGAGCCGGTTGCGGAACCTGACTCGCCTGCCATCCGATCCATCACCTTCCTGGCAACATGGCATTGAACGAATTTGTCGCAACCTGGGCCTGCAAGGCACGACGTCGTTGGTTGGCTGGAATCGCCTTGTGTCTGACGCTTGCCACGTCTGCAGCGCAGCCCCTTCGTGCGGCAACCGCAGCAGGTCCAATGGCAAGCACAAATTCGGCGGCAGCACGGATCAAGGCGATAGCGCATGCAGGTTGCAGCGCCATCGCCTCGCGCGTCGATTCGCTGCCGGGAATCGCCCCCGTTTTGCTGCGCAGCTACGACAGCCGGCGCGGACAAGGCGCACCTGCCACGGCACCCCTGCGCTCGGCGGCGTTCACCTATGACAACGCACTCGCCGCCATCGCCCTGCTCGCGTGCAAAAAGCGGCCACAGGCCGAAGGCATCGGTGAGGCCTTGCGGCTCGCTGCGATGAATGGCGCACGACTCCGCGATGCGTATCGTGCAGGTATTGTCGTCGGGAATAAGCCCTTGCCAAACGGATGGTGGGATGAGCAGCACAAGCGCTGGGTCAATGCCTCCGATCAGTATCCTGGCGCCTATCAGGACGGCACATCATGCGGAAACGTCGCATGGACTGCGCTGGCCTTGCTGGCGCTGTATGACGCCACCGGCAAGACGCGCTGGCGCAATGCCGCCTTGCATCTCGCCGATTGGGTGGTTGTTTACACGTCGGATACGCGTGGCGCGGGTGGTTTCGATGGCGGTATCGAGTCCTTCCTGCTGGTGCCAAGGCAGGCGACATGGAAATCCACCGAGCACAACATCGACCTTGCTGCGCTGTTCGGCTGGCTCAAACAAATCGATGCACCGGGAGGCGACTGGGGCGTGCAGGCCAGCCGTGCCCGCAGCTTCGTCGCGGCGCAATGGGATGCGCCGAGCGGGCATTTCTGGATGGGAACCATGGCCGACGGCGAGACATCACTTCGCTCACCCTCCGCACTTGACGTGCAACTGTGGGCGCAACTCCTACCGAACGCGCCGAAGAAATGGCGGCATGCGTTGGACTGGATCGACCGCATGAATGCCGTCAATGGCGGCTTCGATTTCACCGATGCCCGTGACGGATTGTGGACAGAAGGCACTGCACAGGCTGCACTGGTCTACCGACGAATAGGCGCAGCAGCAAAGGCAAACAGGTTGTTTGAGTCGATCGCGCAGCAGGCCTCGCCAGGCGGTTTTCTCTATGCCACGCGCGAGCCGCGCATCAGCGCGGTGTATTCCTGGTACCACCACCAGCCGTGCCTCGCGGCGACGGCCTGGGCCGTGCTGGCCGCGTTGAATCGCAACCCTTACTTGCCCGCGTCATGAGCATCTCCATTGAGAGCTCTTTCCTTGAAGCGCAGCCACCAGGCTATGGATCGCCCCATCCGGCCTGCCCGATGCGCTTTCTTAAAGTCATGAAGACGGGCAGCGTCCATCACGGCTCAGCGTTGAACCTGTTTGCACTCCATCTGGAAACACAAGCGAGAAAATCATGACAGTCCACAAGACCCACGCCGCTTTCCTCATCAGCATGGCGATGCTGGCATGCTTCGGAGCGTGCGCCGCTGGCGCTGAGAGCCACATGGCGCGCCCATGGCTGAATCCCAAGCTTTCGCCCGACCAGCGCGCGACGCTGGCGCTGAAGGCCATGACACAGGATGAAAAGTTCCAGCTGATCAGCATCCAGTTTGGTGACACCGAGAACGGCCACATCATGTCGCCCGGCGCGCTGGGTTCGGCAGGTTACGGTCCGGCGATCAAGCGGCTGGGCCTGCCTGCCATACAGGAAAGCGATGCCGGCCTTGGCGTCGCCAAGCCGCTCAAGCTGGGCGCTACCGCGCTGCCGTCAGGCCTGGCCACCGCGGCCAGCTTCGATCCCGCGCTGGCCTACGCCGGTGGCGCAATGATCGGCGGCGAGGCACACCGCCGCGGCTTCAACGTGATGCTGGCCGGCGGCGCGGACCTGGTGCGCGACCCGCGTAACGGCCGCAACTTCGAGTACGCGGGCGAGGACCCGCTACTCACCGGCCTGATCGTCGGCAACGCGATCGCCGGGGTGCAGAGCCAGCACCTCGTCTCCACCATCAAGCACTACGCACTCAACGACCTGGAAACCGCGCGCACCACGCTGAGTGCGGACATCGCCCCGGCCGCGGCGCGCGAGTCGGACCTGCTGGCTTTCGAGATCGCCATCGCCAGCGGACACCCCGGCGCGGTGATGTGCTCCTACAACCGTATCAACTCGGTCTATACCTGCGAGAACGACTGGCTGCTCAACACGGTGCTCAAGCATGACTGGCACTACCCCGGCTTCGTGATGTCGGACTGGGGCGCCGTGCACAGCGCGGGCAAGGCGGCGCTGGCCGGACTGGACCAGGAGTCCGCCGGCGAGACCTTCGACAAGGAGGTGTACTTCGACCAGCCGCTGCGTGCCGCAGTCGCGTCCGGCAAGGTGCCGCAGTCGCGCATTGACGACATGGTCCGGCGCATCCTGCGCAGCCTGTTTGCGGACGGTGTGATCGACCACCCGGCCAAGCCGGCACCCATCGATTTCGCCGCCGACCGCATGGTGGCGCAACGGGCCGAGGAAGCGGGTGCGGTCCTGCTGCGCAACGAAGATGCGCTGCTGCCGCTGTCTGCATCGCAGTCGGTAGCCGTCATCGGTGGCCACGCTGACAAGGGAGTGCTGACCGGGGGCGGCTCCTCGGCGGTGCAGTCGCCCGAAGGCAACGCCGTGCCGGGCCTGCCGCCTGCCGCATGGCCGGGCCCGCCCATCTACCAGCCCTCCGCGCCGCTGGCGGCGATCATGCACCGTGCGCACGGCAAGGTCAGCTATGCCGATGGCAAGGATGTGGCCGCCGCCGCCCGGCTGGCAGCGCATTCGAGCCGCGCGCATTTCGCTGCGCGGCCTGGGCGTCGCGCGCACGCTCGGC
>JABBOE010000144.1 GCA_019351955.1 Pseudomonadota bacterium | reverse complement strand
ACAAGGCCATCCGCCGTGGGTCGTTCACCAGCGTCAAGCAACTCGTGCAGCGCATTGACCATTTCGTCGCCGCCTACAACACGAACTGCCGCCCATTCAAGTGGACGGCTACGGCCGACTCGATCCTCGAAAAGCTACATCGACTTTGTTCGCGTATTACCGGGACAGGACACTAGCCAGCAGGAAATCGCAAGGCGTGCCGAACGCCTTGGGACCGTGCACACGTTGGTCGGCGTGACGGCGTCTTTGCTGGTGGAGTCCTTATCGCTGTATCGGAGCCATCTCGGCGATGTCATACGCACTGCGGTGCTGCAATCCCGCCAGCGCTATCGCCTACTCTCCATTGCGGACGTCCGTCTTCAAGACGATCTGCAGGCGCAGTTGGATCAGCAGACCTCTGTTGTGAGTGCCTACATGGATCTGCTAGCGAGGCCCCTTCCAGCACCGGGCGCACTCTGGGCTGACATTAGCACCGACGAGATTGACGGGCTTGGCGAGCTTCCTGGCGTGCAAGCGGTCATGTTGATGCGCTTGACGTCAAGCGGGGTCTTTGTTGTTGAGCGGAGTGCCGGAGTCAAGAGCCGAGCCATCGCAGCTTTATTGGCAACGCCAGGAATGGAGCCGATGCTGGATCCTCAATCACCTCGGGGTCGCGGGCTCAGTGCTGTCGCATGGCGCAGTGCAGAAATCCAGCGCTCCGCCTCCTATGCAAACGACGCACGGTATGCGGCGTGGCACTCCCAGGCCACTGCGCTGGTTGTCCGCTCGGCACTCAGCATCCCTGTCCGCGATGTTCTCGGCAATTCGGTGGCCGTCCTGAGCTTCTTTGGCGCCTATCCAAACCAGTTTGAATCGGCGACGATGCAGCAATTCGCGCGCGGTCTACAGGAGCGCTGGAGCCAAATCTGGTCTCGCTGTTTGGCCATCGCGCCAGTCGTGCAGGAAAAACAGGCTAAAGCGATTCGTGAGCGCCTGTTTTCTGGCGGGTTGCAGATGTTCATTCAACCTGTCGTTGACCTCCGAGACGGGAGCGTTCCCAAAGTCGAGGCATTGGCTCGCCTGATGTTGGAGGACGGCAAAGTGCTTGCGCCCGCCCAATTTCTGCCGCTGCTCGGCGATACCGAGCTCGATCATCTCTTTCGCATCGGGTTGAGCCAAGCGCTCGATCATTTGGTGTCTTGGGATGGGGAAAATCTACCGCTTAGCGTCGGCGTGAATTTGGCACCCTCAACTCTGCTTGATCCCAATTGCGCCTTCTGGGTTGAAGAAGCGCTGCGCGCCCATGAGATCGCTCCCCATCGGCTCAGCCTGGAACTGCTGGAGACGGAGAGCCTCGACCATACAGCGCAGGATGAGGCCATCGAAAGACTCACCCGCCTTGGCGTCAACCTTGTCATGGACGATCTGGGATCGGGGTACAGCAGCTTGATACGCCTGTCTTTGGTTCCGTTCAATGCGATCAAAATTGATCAAAGCCTTGTTCTTGGTTTACGAAAGTCACCGCTGCTGAATCTTTCGATGATTCGAGCCATGGTTCAACTCGGCCATGACCTCGGTCGCGAAGTGATTCTCGAAGGCTTGGAGGACACAGGAATGATGGAGGCCGCCTTGATTCTTGGCGCAAATTTTGGTCAAGGATACGGTTTGGCGCGGCCCATGCAGGCAGAATCGCTGCCAGGTTGGCTGGCAGCGTTCCGGTCGCCCATCGTCGCCCAAAGAGTACAAACGTACCTGGGAGCGCTGGCTCACCATTGGCTCTACACCCAGTCGGTTTTGGCGGATGTCCATATTCCTCTGCAGTCATGTCCGGTTACTGCATTCTTCGAGTCGCAAGGCCTCGCTGATTCAGAACCGGCAGAGTGGCACGTGAGGTGCCATGGAGGTGGAAACATCCAAGCAGCAAGCCAAAAATTGACAAACTGGTTGATCGAACAGGTGCTTGATGAAGGGCTCAATTGGATTGGCAACCTCCGATAGAACCAGCAGCATTGAAAGGCAAACAGAGAAAATGATGCTGCAATGCACAAGCACAGGCATCATCGAGGAGGAAATCATCCACCGAATTCGGCGCTTTTGCATTCATCTTCGTGAACATGTACCGGCGCATTCCCCGTCCTCACCTGACTCGACTCGACGCACGGCGTCACTTAGGCAAAGCCGACCGGGTACGAGGTGGTCACGCTCAAGCTCGACCCCAATCCTGCGCAGTCCGTGCGGCTGGACGGACGCGACAGCACGCGAGTCGCACAACGCGGCCCTCGAATAACGCATTGATGCCTGGCGCAAGGCAAGCGCCTCGGTGAAGACGACCCGGCACGAGCGCCGCGCAGCGGCGCCTGTCCCGCTGCTGCGAACCGCTCGGGCGGAGTTCAAACTAGACGGCCTGAAGTCGCTTCATGGCTGGTGCAATACACAGCACTTCGGACGTCGCTTCAATCGAAACAGGATGCCTCTGGCATCCGCCGCTACCCTTCACCGCCCCAAGCGGCGGGGCTTGTCGCGCACCGGGTCAATCTGCAGACCGCACCCGAGACCTCAAATTCTTGCAATGTGTGCCGTTACTCTGCCAAAGGCCAAAGGCGAGCCTGAAGTAATTGTCTGCAGCAGATTTGCTCCAGTGGAACATCCAAGATCATTGGAACAAGTGAAAGGACGTGCCGCCACAAACCCGTCCATTGAGATCAAAGAAATCAAAGTCGTGGCCGTGTACCGCAGGCTACGTCGCAGCATTGGCACTTCTGCCATGTCCATAAATTTGGTATCTGGCCCAAACACTTTCCCACCATGCGAAGCAACGCCCCGGGCCCCAAGGAACTACACAAGCTACGTGTCGTGGGCGTAGCGGCCAACGCTGTTTTTGCGCTGCTGCTCATCGCGCTATTAGCTTGGCGCTACAGCGCCATCGAGGCGAACACTGGAAAAATGCTCGGCACCCAGTCGGCCTTCTGGGCAGACGCGATGAGCCAGCGCTACGCCCGCATCGCGACCGTGTGCGACGCTGTGCGCAACAAATTAGACGCCTCTCCTGGTCTGTGGGGCGAGCCCAGCAGGTTGGATCCCTTGATCGCCGGTTTCCTGGGGCAAGTCCCCTTCGTCAGCAACATCAAGCTTGTTACTGCCGGTGGAAACATCGCCGCATCTATGCCTGCCCGCGCCAGTGGCACGAGCTTTGCGCATGCGGACGACGGCGCAGACGCGTTGCCTGCTCGGTTGCAGATTGGCAGAGCCAGGCCAGCATCTGGTGGCGGTTTAGTTACGCCGGTGCGCTGCACAGTGCCCGGTCCCTCGGCGGGCAAGCAAGGTATTCTGGAGTTCGGCCTGCACATCCAGGACATCTTGCAATCCCTAGGTCGGCGCGCGGATGCCGCGAACGGCGACCGGCCGTCACCGGCCCTAGGGCTCATCCGCAACGACGGTTACTTGCTCGCACGCTTGCCCGCCTTTGGATCCGGCGCCACGGACAACGAGTTCACCTTGCCCTCGCGCGGCGTTCTCGCAACGGCCCTGGCGGCACATCACGCACATGGGCACGGTGTCGTTTTCGGCTGGGTGCAATCGGCAGATGCGCATGACATCATCGCCTGGCAGCGACTGCCCGACCACAACGTCACAGCCTTCGTCAGCCTGCCGCGCAGCGTCGTCGTCAGGTCCTGGGCGACGCAGACAGCTCCGACGCTCATCGGCTGGCTAATCCTGCTCGCGGTACAGGCCGTGGCATGGCCCTGGATCGCGCGCCTGTACGAGCGTCAGAACCGCATGCTGCGCTTTAACGCCGCACTGGCGGCCATGAGTGAATTAGCCTTCCGCGCAGGCAACGCCGACGCATTGCTGCGGGACGCCTGTCGGATCGCCACCGAACAGGCCGGGGCGCGCCTGGCCTGGATTGGCAGTCCTGATGCACAGGGTCGGTTCGCCTTTGATGCGTCACACGGTCTGGTGGACTACCTTGCGGACTTGGACTTGTGCATCCATGCCGAGCACCCCCAAGGCCGAGGACCGGCAGGAATGGCATGGCGTTCTGGACGCGCTTACTTCGCTCAAAGCTATACGGATCCCATCGCAGCGCCGTGGCGTGAGCAAGCCGCCCAGTATGGGTTCGGGGCGCTGACCGTGCTACCCATCTACACAACGGGCAAGGTCGCTGCGCTTTTTTGCGCCTATCACCCGACGGGCAACACCCTGGATGCCGATCTGCGAGCGTTGCTTGAACAACTGGTGCTCGAGATTGGCCGCGGTTTGGACCGGCTAGCGCTACAGACCGCCGAACGCGTTGAACGCGAGAGCCGCGAACGCCAACAGGAACTTCTGCGTGCCATCTTGGCAGAAATCGAAACCCTCATCGGTGCGCACAGCGAGACGGACCTGATGGTCTCGGCGTGTGCGCGCCTGCTTGAAAGCGGCCTGTTTGCCGCGGCATGGGTCGGATGCCCAGATGAGCACGGCCAGATCCAAGTGCTCGCTGCCGCCGGCAATGGCGCCGAGATTCTTGGCGAGGGCCCACGACTCACGCTTCAGTCAGCTCCCGCTTTGCAACAGGCGCTACAGACCAACACACTGAGGCTTGACACCTGTGCGCTGTCGCCCCTTCTCACACCTTGGCAGCCTTACGCGCTGTCTGACTGGACGCAAGCAGCTGCCGTGCTCACGATTCACCGGCATGGCGTCCCATGGTCGCTACTGGTGCTTGTGGCACAGAATTGCGATGACCTCGACGATGCCATGCTCGGCATGCTTCGATGGGTACCAGAGCTTCTCAGCCGCGCCCTGGCCGAACTTGACCTCAAGGCGAATCTGCACTCTGAGCAGTTGCTTCAGGCACATCTTGCGTGGCACGACGCGCTCACGCGACTCCCGAATCGTGTGGCGCTGGAAGCCCATCTACCGCTCGCGATGGCGCGCACACGACGCCATGGCACAGTACTTGCCGTCGGGGTCATCGATATCGATGATTTCAAGCGAATCAACGATGTGTGGGGGCACCCGGCTGGCGACGACCTCCTGCAGCAATTGGGCCAACGGCTGAAGGCTGCGGTACGCGACAGCGATATGGTGGCACGCCGGGGTGGGGACGAGTTTGTCGTTGTGCTCGAGGGACTCCAGCGAGAGGGCGATCTGCCCATACTTCTCGATCGTCTGCATTCCGCAGTGGAGCCGCCTTTTGCCTTGGAGGGCGGCACGCTGGCTCAAGTGGGTATGAGTCTGGGCCTTACTCTGTACCCGATCGACGAGTCGGAGCCCGACCTGCTGTTGCGCCACGCCGATGCTGCGCTTTACTCGTGCAAGGCACATAAGGCCAACCGTCCTGCGTGGTGGCTGCGCTGGAGTGAGGGTTGGGGCGAAGACAGCACGACAGCGGCCGCGACGCAGCCCCTCCCCCCCTATGGGGACGAAATCAGCCACGTGCTTGCCCTGTCGCAGGATGCTGTTGCGCACACCGCCGAGCAGTTCATCGAACACTTCTACGGCAAACTCGCCTACCCGTCCCAATCTGCGCGCATTGTCCAATGGTTAAGCGAAGATGAACTGACCAGACTCAAACGCCGACAGACAATTCACTTGCGCAGCATCATGACACCTGGACTGCGCGAGATCAAACACCGCCAAGCCGCTTCGCGCGTGGGCTGTTGGCATGCGTTGGCTGGCGTTCCCATAGGCTCGGTGGCGAGCAGCCTGGGTTGGTACCTGCAGCAGTTACAGAAACAAACGGCCAAGCATTCCGGGCCGGTAGGTGACGGCCAACAGCTCGCGCAGGCCCTCTCGGCACGCCTGCAGGTGGAAATCGAAGCCCAGACCCAATCTGCGCTCGACCTGCGCGAGCAATACCAGCTTGGCCTCACGAGCCTGGAGCATATGCTCCGCGATGCAACGCAGTGGCCCGACGTGATGCGCGCCGCGCTAGACACCGTGGTTCAGCTTCCGGGCATGAAGGGCACCGCTCTCTACACGGCCAACTCCGATGGCCGCCTCATGCCTGAGTTC
Organism: Pseudomonadota bacterium; assembly: GCA_019351955.1. GTDB lineage: Bacteria > Pseudomonadota > Gammaproteobacteria > Burkholderiales > Burkholderiaceae_C > Thiomonas_A. The sequence goes on along the minus strand of JABBOE010000144.1, from coordinate 2,844 downwards.
AGCGCTGGCCGATTCGAGGCCTATGTGCATGAACTCATGACTCGTGACATCGCCCCGCTGGATCTCGACGAACGCAGTAGCCTCGGTAACGGACCACAGCCCCGCTGCTGGCGTAGCGAGCGCATTGAAACCAACCCAAGTTTCGTCACCGATGTGCGCATGGCGCCGTGGCGCGAAGCGGCTTTCGCCGTCGGCATCCGCAGCTCGGCTGCGGTGCCGGTCAAGGACATGCGCGGGCGCATGCTTGGAGTCTTCGGCTTGTACGGCAGCGCCCCGGGGATGTTTGAGCCACCGGATATGCGTCGATTCATGCAGTCGCTGGAATTGCTGTTCGAGCGCGCCTCGCGCTGTTTGCACACCGGCAGCGGTCGCGTGCCGGGTGTGGAAGATCGTCGGCCTTGGCGAGCCCGCCTGTTCAACGGCGGATTGGACATGTTTGTGCAGCCGATCGTGGACCTGCATACCGGCCTTCCCGGAAAGGTCGAGACTCTTGCTCGGCTGCGCCTGGAAGATGGCCGTGTCATCACTCCAGACCAGTTCCTGCCTTGGTTCGGCACGGCCGAACTCGTTCGCTTGTTTACGCTCGGGCTGGAGCAAACCCTCAACCACGTCAAGGACTGGGACCGACAGGGCCTGCGTGTGGACGCATCAATCAACCTGCCGCCAGAAGTCCTGTTGCACCCCGACTGTGTGCAGTGGGTACACGAAGCGCTGGAGCAGTTTGACATCGAACCGCATCGGCTGCATCTGGAAATCCTCGAAGACGCCGAGTTCCAGGACGGAGAGCGCCGCGATGTGGCCGTGCATGCGCTAGCCGCGCTCGGCGTGCGCCTGGTGATGGACGACCTCGGCTCCGGATACTCCAGCCTTCTGCGCTTGCGCACTCTACCCTTCCACGTCGTGAAAATTGACCAAGGTCTCATGCGCGAAGCCGGGCGCGATCCGGTGAGGGTCGTACGTTTCATCGGATCGCTCGTACGCATGGCGCAAAGCCTCGGGCTCTGCGTCGTGGTGGAAGGCCTGGAAACGCCGGAGCTTGTGGAAGTGGCCGCTGCGCTTGGCGCACAGTTTGGCCAGGGCTACGCCTTCGCGCAGCCGATGCCGGCAGAAAATTTCCCGGACTGGGTGAGTCAGTTTATACCGCGCTTTCACGCCGCATTCGACGTCCTCCGTCCGTGCACTCCTTTGGGCTGTCTGGCCCGTCAGTGGGCTCTCGATGGGAGCGGAGAGCCACGCCCCCCACGGATCGTTGCGCCGCACTCGACGCGGAGACACCACGACAAGCAATCCCTCCAGCATGCAGACCGATTGCCACCTCCTGCGAAGCTGGCCGCGCGCGGTGCATGGAGACGCGACGACGACCGATTGTCTTCCGCATCGGAGCATGCAGACTCGTCGACCGAACAAGGAATGGTCTTGGCAGCTGGATATCCTGAAAGGAACTAGCCCTCTACGCGCGGACAACCACCGCGCCTTGAACGGCCGCGGCGTCCACAACAGCGTGATTACCGCGCCTGCGATGTGACTGGGGCGATCAGTGCACTGGCAAACTCAATGTGCTCGCCCGAGTTCCGCGCGAGCGTGGCAACCCGGTGCTTCTTGAGGCAGCGCTGGCTGTGGCGTCGTCTGCTGCCCTTGGCCGTCCGGCGCGGCGCCCGATCCGACAATGCGGGGCGCAGGCGCGTTATGTTGCTCGCTGCAGATCCACAAGTGAGGAGGGCGAGCTCAACAAGTCGCGCGCGCATTCATGGCACAACTCGGCGACGAGGCTTCCCCGCTTCTCTTCATGCCTGCAGTTTGCCCTGGGTCTGCCACGGCTGCGCGTGCTCCAAGCGGCGCCGTCCCGCCTGCTTGGCACGCAGAAGCGCCGCATCTGCGCGCTGGTACAAGCTGGCAAACCCCTCGCCCACGCACCACTGCGCAATGCCGCCGCTAAAAGCAACGCTGACCCGATTGCCGGTACCGTGATGCAACACGCGCTTGGTGGTCAACGCATGCAACAGCCGTTCGACAACGAGCCCCGCACGCTCAGCGTCAGCGTCGGGCAGCAAAAGCATGAACTCTTCACCGCCCATACGGGCAATACTGTCCGTGGGGCGTATCAGGCCTTGTGCCAGCTGCACCAGGGCACAAAGCACCGCGTCGCCGAGGTCGTGGCCGTAAGTGTCGTTGACCTGCTTGAAATGGTCCAAATCTATCAGGGCCACCGACAGCGGCTGATTCTGGCGCTCCGCGCGAGCCGCATCGCGCACGAAGGCGATGTCGAGCCCGCGGCGGTTGAGTGCGCCGGTGAGTGGATCTTCCTGAAGCTTGAGGCTGGCCTGCTCAAGTTCGCTCTCCAAGCTCTGGATGCGCTCATGCGCGTGCGCTGCCTGCCGCTGCACTTCCGCGAGATGGCTTCCAAGTTCGCCGCTGCGCTGCTGCATCTGCCGGCCCTGCTCCAGAATGCCCTGCACAATCCCGCGGATTTCCTCCCAGTCGCCGCTGCCTTCAAGCCTTCGCAGGTCACCATCAAGCGTTTGGTTATAGCTGGCGCTGTGCTCGGCGAATACCACCAGGTTGCGCACGACCAAGCCAATGAGTTCCTTGGCCGTGGCGCGTGCCTCGTCGGCACTCTTGTGCAGCACGCCCTGCCGAAACAGAACCTGCTTGAGACTTCCCTGCGCCTGCTCGATACGGCGCACGTCGAGCGGCGGGCGCAGAGTGTCCTGGATCGCGGCCATCTGCGCGCCCACCCAGTGGTCTTGCGCCAGCAGCTCGCCAAGGTTGTCAAGCATCAGTGCGAAGAGGCAAAACTTCCGCGCAATCGCACCGGCAAATCGCTCCGGCATTTGGTCATGCCGC
>JABBOE010000016.1:38904-41385 GCA_019351955.1 Pseudomonadota bacterium | reverse complement strand
GGCCGGGCTGCAATTGCCTGCCGGCTACCGCATTGCCTTCGGCGGCTTGGCCGCCGAGCTTGAACAGGCAGCCATCAGCCTTCTGCTGGCGACCCTGGCGGCCTTCGCGATCATGATCGGGATCCTGCTGCTGCAGTTCGACGGGTTACTGATCCCGGGCATCCTGATGCTCGAGATCCCGCTGGCGCTGACCGGCGGCACGGTGGCGCTGGTGCTCAGCGGCGTCGGCCTGAATGCCACCGGCATGATCGGCTTTCTGACTTTGGTGGGCATCGGCTTGCGCCACTCCATCGTGTTGTTGGACCGCGCACGCAGCAACGAGAACGCTGGCATGTCGGTCGAGGAGGCGGTGCGCGAGGCGATTCAAGTCCGCTTTCGTCCCATCGTGCTCACCGCAGTCACCGCAATCCTGGGCATGCTGCCCACCGCTCTGGGCCTGGGCGCAGGCGCAGCTCCCGAGCAAGGATTGGCAGTGGTGATCCTGGGTGGACTGGTGTGGAGCGCGCTGCGCTCGACGAACCTGATCCCGGCGCTGTACCTGCACTGGCGGCGCAAGCAGCTCGTGCGCCAAGCTTCCGCAGAGCAAGCGTCATGAAAACATCGATCGCCATCCCCCTGGCGCGCTGCGTGACCTCCCTGGTTCTGTGCGGGCTGCTGTTCGCCTGCGCGAGCTACCGCCCGAGACCGCTGCCGACCCAGGAGCAATGGAGTGATCGGGCACAATTGCGCGTCGACGCGCGTGACATCGCGCTGCCGGCGCTGGCCGCGCAGCGCATCGACCTGGACGCGCCATGGACCATGCAGGCCGTCGCCGCGCTCGCTGTGCTCAACAGTCCGGCCTTGCGGGATGCGCGTGACGAGGTGGGGGTGGCCCGCGCCCAGGCCTTTGCGGCCGGGCTGCTGCCGGATCCGCAGTTCAGCGCATCGCGCCGGATTCCCCAAGGCAATTCGGGCAGCCCGACAACCACGGCGTACAACCTCGGGTTGAGCCTGAGCGTAAGCAGCCTGATCACACGTGGCGCAGCCGTGTCGGCGGGCAGGGCGCATGTGCGCCAAGTCAATCTGCAGATTCTGTGGCAGGAATGGCAGACAGCCGCGGCGGCCGAAGCGGACTACGTCGCCGCAGTCGGACTGCGTGAGCGTGGCGCCCTGCTGCGAGCGCAGCGCGACGCAGTTCTTAAGCGCTTGCGCCGCGACCGCAGCGAGCAGAAGGCTGGTATCGAGCCGCGCACCACGGCAGATGCCGATCTGGTCGAGCTGCAGGCCCTGCAGCAACAGCTTGCCGCCGACGCCCGCCAGCGCCAAGCACGACGCGCCGAACTCAATGCCTTGCTCGGGCTGCGCCCGGGTACACCACTAAAACTTGCAGGCCTGCCGCGCTTGGATCCCGCTGCAGTGCGTGCCGCCGCTGCCGCATTGCACCATTTGGGTACGATCCGCCCGGATCTGATGGCCTTGCGGGCCGGGTACCAGAGCCAGGAGCAGAAGCTGCGCGAGGCGGTGCTGTCGCAGTTCCCGTCGGTGGGGATCAGCATTTCGCACGCCCGGGATACCTCGGACGTCAATACCGTCGGCTTCGGCATCACCTTCAGTTTGCCGATATTCAACGGCAGCCGTGGCGCCATCGCGGTGCAGACGGCCACGCGCCAGGCGCTTTATGACGGCTACGCGTTGCGCTTGCGTCAGTCCCGCGCCGAAGTCGAGCAGCTTTTGGCCGACATCCGGCTGCTGCGTCAGCAGCATGCCACGCTGCGTGCCGCGCTGCCGGCGCTGCGCGCCGCCGCACAGGCCACTGAGGCGGCACTGCGGCAAGGCGATGTCACGCTGCCCCAGGCACAGGCACAGCGCCGGGCTTTGCTGGACCAACGCCTGGCGTTGCAGGCCAACGCGCAGCAGCTTGTCCAGCAGACGGTGGCGCTGCAGTTGCTGACCGGACGCGGAGTGTTCGCGCCAGCCAGCGCGCGATGAAGCGCGACCAGCTGCGCCAACTGTTTGCACCCCGTTGTGGCTTGCAGCCCGGCGTTGGTCGCAGCCCCGCCCGCGATGACCTGGATTTGAAGACCACCCTGATGAACGCGATCCGGACACGCAACCATGCAAATTTTCTGCAGATCAGTGCCGCCCCTGGCTCGCCGAAATGGATCATTGACGCGGCGATCCAAGCGGTGACCCAGTGCGCAGAATGTCCCCACCGACTGGCCTTTGCACGTCTCCAGTCGCATGGGGCCTGCTGCGCCGTTAATGCATTGGGATCCGCAGCGTGTGCGTGCACAATGAAGTTAGGGCGGCCACCCCCTTCGGGGCGCAAATGGCCGATTGGCAGCGTGCAAACTCATCAACCTTGATCGGCGGTGCACCGGTGGACGTGCTCAATGCCTCTATCCACCAACAAAACGCCCCGCTGTGAAAGTCGAAATTTCCCTATTCCCCTGCAACCAAGCCGCGCTTGGTTGCAGCCCCCTCGGGGGTCTATTGGTGGGG
>JABBOE010000016.1:18631-38894 GCA_019351955.1 Pseudomonadota bacterium | reverse complement strand
TATCCCTACCACGATGCAATTCACCTATCAAACTGGCACAAACGTTGCCATTCCCATCTTCCTTCCTGGCTATGGTGGTCCCTGCAACCAAGCCGCGCTTGGTTGCAGCCCCCTCGGGGGTCTATTGGTGGGGCACCGGCGCAAAGAGCATAGCCTCGCGACAAAAGTCGTCAAGGAATCATGGCAATGAGCGGAACGCAGCAGGCTGCTCCGGCGCTCCCAAGCGGGGCAGGGGCTGCGGGGGGCGCCGAGAACAGGGGCGTTGGCAGCGGTACGGCCGCCTCCAATCCCTCTGAAGGAGGGCATCTTCAGAGGTCGCTTGCTCATGACCCTGATCGACACAGCGGGCTTCGACATCGTCCACGGACACTCCAGCCATCACCCAAAAGGGATCGAGGTTTACCGAGGCAAGCTCATCCTCTATGGGTGCGGAGATTTTCTGAACGACGACGAAGGCATCAAGGGGCTAGGGCCATTCCGGGGTGATCGCACTGTCGCATATCTTGCTCAATGCTCCGCCACAACGGGTGATCTCGAAATGCTTTCCCTCATGCCGTTCCAGATTAGGAATTTCCAACTCAAGCACAAGCAGGCCAATGATCGAGATCGGGCCTGGTTGGCTCAGACCCTGGACAGGGAAAGCAAACCATTCGGCACCCAAATCACGCTGGGCCAAAATGGCATTCTGACTGCGCCATGGCGATGACATTGGAGCCCTTTGCAGGGCACATGCCGGTAGGCCGACTAGGTGGCAAGCAGGGTGCGCAGCGGTTGGTGCGGCAGGGGATCGAGCGGCTCGGCGGACGTGGCCTACTTTTCGTTCAGCTGTAGGTGCAGCACGCCGGCATCCTTGCCATCCTTTCCGGGGATGGCAACCGTCAGGCTGCTGTCAAGCAGCCTATACCCAAGCACCCAGTGCTTGTTGTCGAAGCTGACGAAATGGCGATAGGCGTAGATGTCGTGCTTGAGCAGCACCGTTGCCGTTGATATTGCGGTGTGCGTGAACAGATTGCCTTCCACCACCGTGCGGACCCGCAGCGGCGTGTCAGCCGGGAAATGCAGGATGAAGTTGTCACCCTTCGGAAGCGGCGCGCCAAAGGTGATGACTGGAACTTTGGCCAGGTCGGCTTCTGTTGGCGGAATGGTGCCGCAGGCGGAGAGTGCAAGACACATGGCAGCAATGGTGAGCGACAGACGGCGCATGACGCGGACTCCTAGTGAGACGGGGTAATGGTGTCTGGTCTTTCCGATAAGAGGGGTGTGCCCAACTCGACGGCGCAGGCTGCGCACCGAATCTCGCCTCGGATATCATTTAACATAATGCAAATATGCTCCGTTGTAGAAGGGGCATAAATTTTGACCAAGCCTGCCCGGGCACCTCACCAGTGACCCTTCGGCCTGTCCTTGGCCATGTACCTCGCAATCATCTGCGCATCCAGTTTGTGTCCGCGGTGCACGGCCAAGTCCAGGGCCGTGAACCCCATGGCATTCTTCAAGTTCGGGTCCGCGCCCTCATCGAGAAGCAGCTGCACGGTTGCCGATTGGCCAAAATATGCCGCCATCATCAACGGGGTCGTCCCATTCGGTGCTGCCGCGTCGATATACGCAGCATGATCGAGCAGAAATTTGACGATCGCCGTATGGCCGTTGGTTGCCGCGTAGGTCAAAGGGGTCCAACCCGGCTTGTTGATTTCAGCCCCGCGCTCAACCATGCGCTTGACAAACCCAAGATCGCCCTGCAGACAGGCGATCATCAACGCGTTCTCCCCACTTGGATTGAGCTGGTTGAGATTGATCTTCGGCTGCTCGATCAAAAGCTTGGCAACCTTGAGTGACTTATCACGCAACGCCATGTACAGGGCCGAATTTCCCTTGTCATTGGCAGCGTTGGGATCGAACCCCTCCTGCAGCAAGGACTGCACGGCGCTCACGTCATCAACATCAATGGCACGGAAAAAATCCGTGTAAGAGCCGGCGTGCGCAGCCAAGGCTGAAAGAAGAAAAAGCCCAATTAAAACGATGCTATGTGATGTTTTCTTTAACATGTACATGAAATTACCGTGGTCGACGAGCAATCCCAATCAACGCTTTTAAAAGGCCCGAATTTCAATTCGCTGTCGCTTGTACCTGTTTGAAAAGGTGTTCAAAATTTTCTTCTGTGAATCCTTCGACGTGCTGCTCTGAGCACCCACGAATTTCCGCAAGACAACGAGCCACGTAGCGGGTATAGGCAGGCTGATTGGTTTTGCCCCGGTGGGGAACTGGCGCGAGGTACGGACTGTCGGTCTCCACCAGAATACGATCTTCAGGTAATTTCTTTGCAATGTCGCGTAACTCGTTGGCATTCTTGAATGTCAGAATGCCAGAAAGCGAGATGAAGAAGCCCAGATCAAGCGCACGCCGCGCCACATCCCAGGTCTCTGTAAAGCAATGGAATACGCCTCCGATCGCATCCGCGCCCTGCTCTTTCAGAATAGCCAAGGTGTCCTCCGCGGCCGCGCGTGTATGGATGACGAGCGGCTTACCGACCGTGCGTGCCGCCTTGATGTGGGCGCGAAAGCGCTCGCGCTGCCACTCCATGTCGGCAAGCGTTCTGCCTTCGAGTCGGTAGTAATCCAGGCCCGTCTCCCCAATTGCCACCACACGCGGGTGCCGAGCCCGTTGCGCCAACTCATCGACGCTCGGCTCTGTCAGGCCTTCCTGGTCCGGATGGACACCGACCGTCGCCCAGATATGCGGATGTCGCACAGCACAAGCAAGCACGTCGTCAAATTCTTCGATTTGGGTGCAGATGTTGACGGCTCGCGCAACGCCAAGTTCATGCATGGACGCCAGTACATGATCGAGCTTGTCGCGCAGGCCCGGGAAATTGAGGTGACAGTGGGAGTCAGTGAGGGCCATGGGGGTCGGTGCCGTCAGATTGGCGTTGTTCAACAGAGGCAATGAAGGCGCGCAATGTGCCTCATATCAGGCGGGCGATCACACGCACCCAACCTCGGTAACGGCACAATTGTCGGTTCTTGGGTTAAAGCGTGTGGGTCGGGCGGCTCGCCGCCTCTGCCGCTGGGCCCAAGATATCTTCGATCACATGGCGCAATTGTTTCGCTTTCTCGTCTGAAGGAAAGCGCACCCCGATCCCTTGCGGTTTGTTACCGGCAGCGTTGGCGGGAGTAATCCATGCGACCCTTCCAGCCACGGGAAACCGCTGGGGGTTGTCCATGATGGTCAGCAGAAGGTAAACCTCGTCGCCAAGCCGGTAACTACGCGAGGTGGGGACGAAAATTCCGCCTTCGACGAAAAACGGAATGAATGCATCGTACAGCGCCGTCCTTTCCTTGATGGTGAGCTGAATCACGCTCGGACGCGCGCTCGACGAAGCATTGACCGCAGCAGATGAGTTGGTAGCCATATCAATGCGCACGTCGCATGAAAAGTTGCTTGAATTCTAGGACCAAACTCTCCGAAGCAAGCGCCGCATGCAAAGGGAAGTTGGCCGTGCTGCTTAATCGGGCGAGGCGCTGCCAGAAGTCCTGCAGGGGACGCGCCTCGGCCATCGTGGCAAGCCGCCCCAGAGCAGCCTTCTCGCTTGGCATGTAGACGGGATCAAGACCAAGGCGCACACGCATTAGATCCACACTGATTTTCTGCAGTGCGGCAATAGCCGCTGGCATTGCTGGGACTTGCCCCGCTTCGCCACCAGTCAGACTGCCCTGACCCGACACAACGGCTGCGAGCATTTTGCGCGCCCATTCCATGCCGCGCTGCGGCTCGATGTCATGCGCGGCATTGCGGCACCAATCGGCGATTTCCTCCGCGTTGGAATATTCCCGTGATTGCAAAAGCTGCATTGCCTCGGCACGCCCCGGGCGCGGCATCGTCATGAGACGACAGCGACTGCGTATGGTCGGCAACACACGATCCAGCCGATGGGTTCCCATGTAAAAATAAAGGCCTGGTGGCGGTTCTTCAAGTGTTTTCAACATTGCGTTCGCCGCCGGCAATGCCATCGCGTCGAGCGGATAAATCACCGCGGCTTTCGAGCCCCCACGGTGACTGGTGCCGTGCGCCCATTCCACAAGGCCACGAATGGCGTCAATTCCAATTTCCTTGCTCGGTGCGCGTTTTTCACTCGCCACGGGCACTTCATTCGATTCCTGAGTGTTGACTCCCAATTCAGGCAGCAACGCGTCCGGCACGAGAAGCATTAGATCGGGGTGGGTACCGGCCGCCATCAAGCGGCATGCCGCGCAATGGCCGCAGGCCTTCAGGCCCACGTCCTGCCAGACGCCCAATTGGAGCGATGCGGCAGCAAGTGGAGCTTCGCAAAGCGTGGCACGCGCTGCATCGTACAGCGCCTCCCAGATCCCCAAGCCGACAGCGCCATGCAAGAGAACTGCTTGGATATCTTGATTGTTATTCAATATGTTGGATAATTTTTTTAATGTTGAATATCACATCGTGACGCACCAATTCAACATTGCGCTGACCGTCAATCACCCTCCAACGCTCGGGCTCGGTGGCCGCCATGCCCAAATAGTGCTGGCGCACCCGTGCGAAAAATTCGCCTGACTCGCGTTCAAATCGATCCGTCTCACGCTGCTGCGCATGCAGACGCTGAACCGCAAGTTCAACAGGTACATCAATCAACAGGGTGTAATCCGGCAGCAGACCGGGATGGACCCAGCGGGCCAGTGTCTGCAGGCGATCCTGCGGAATGCCTTTGCCCGCGCCTTGGTACGCCAGTGTGGCGTCCGTGAACCGGTCGCACACAACATCATGCCCCCGCAGAAGCGCGGGTTCGATCACGCGCAGCACATGCTCCTGGCGCGCCGCGAACATCAACAAGACCTCGGTGGACGTCGTCATGGTCTCGTGCAGAAGCAACTCGCGTATGCGTTCGCCAAGAGGCGTGCCACCTGGCTCGCGCGTGGCTGTCACCTGGCGTCCGGCTCCACGCAGGGTACGCACGACGGCGTCGAACTGCGTCGTCTTGCCGGCGCCGTCGATCCCTTCCAGCGTGATGAACAGGCCACGATTGCTCGACGGATTCAAGGAGACCTCTTCAAAATATAGCGATCCACGGCTGCATTGTGCTCGCCAAGAGTATCCGAAAAGACGCTGCTGCCATCGCCACGCGCGACAAAATACAGTGCGCGTGTGTTCGCTGGGTGCAGCACGGCTTGCAACGAGGCGTCTCCGGGCAGGGCAATGGGCGTTGGTGGCAGCCCACTGTTGACATAGGTGTTGTATGAGGACGCCACCTGCAGGCTCTTGCGCGTGAGCGCTCCCGAGTAACGGGTGCCCAGCGCATAGATGACCGTGGGATCGCTTTGCAGAGGCATGCCGACGCGCAAGCGGTTCAGAAACACAGCCGCGATCTTGCGCCGGTCACTGGGCAGTCCGGTTTCCTTTTCGACCACCGACGCCAAGATCAGAGCCTGGTAAGGCGTGTGCAATGGCAAACCGGGCTGGCGCGCAGCCCATGCGCCCGTCAGCTGCCTTTGCATGGCTTGGTAAGCACGCCTTAGCACAGCCAGTTCAGATGAGTCGCGCGCATAAAGATAGGTGTCTGGAAAGAACCAGCCTTCGGGTGGTGTGCCAGGTGGCGCGCCGATGCGATCCATGATTTGCGCGTCGCTCAACCCCTGGGCGTCATGATCCAGGCCCGGTGCCGCATTGAGTGCATGAACAAACTGCGCGAAGGTCCATCCCTCAGGAACCGTGATGGCGAGCAGGGACTGGTCGCCTCGCGCCATTTTCTGCAACAGATCCCAGGGGCTGGTTCCCGCGTCGATCTCATAGCTCCCTGCCTTGATCTCGATACCCTTGCCGGTGATGCGCGCCAGCCAATAAAACAGCCGAGGCGAAAGTGCGGCCCCTTGCGCACGCACCTGCACGGCAGCAGTGCGCGCTGTGCTACCGGGCTTGACCGAGAAATCCAACGGCGATGCGTTCAGCCGAATGGGCGCCAACGCCCACCAAGCGAAGGCGGCGAGCATGGCCAACCCCACGGCCACGCCGAGAACAAGAAAGCGAACACGCCAGCGGGGTTTCAAAAACGGGCTCACCAAACAAATGCGTCAGCTTTCTATACTAGCCGAGCCTCGAACAAAGCTCACTGCCGATTGCCAAAGCGGCGCTACTGCCGCACCCTGCGCCCCACCCCTTGGTCTCACTCATCGTCCACGCATGCCTGTCACCATCACATCTCTGTCGCACATGACCGTGCTCCTCGCGCATGGCCCCCAAGCCGCTGATTTGCTGCAAGCACAGCTCACCCAGGAGGTGCATGACTGGCCAGCGGACACGGCCCGCATGGCTGCGTTTTGCACGCCTCAGGGCCGCATGCTCGCTGATTTCTTGCTGTGGAAGGCAAGCGCCGGAGGAATTGCAATGGCCCTGGATGCCTCGCTGGCCGAAGCCACGCTCAAGCGCCTACGCATGTTCATTCTCCGCCTGCAATGCAAGGTCGATGACGCCAGCGCCGGCCAGGCGTTGTTTGGCGTTCTGCAATCGCCAGGCGAGGACGACGTGTTGGGGCCGGACGCGTGGCCTTGCCCTGCCGAGCCGTGGGCTGTGCAGCGACGCGAAGGAATGGCGCTGATCCGCCTCCCGGATGCCCCAGGTTCGCGTCGTCTGCTCCTCGTATCTGAGAGCCCGCTTGGCCTCCGCGACATCCAAGGACTGCACACACAAATCGGGGCAGGCACGAAGGAGGAATGGATGCTTGCCGAGGTTCGCGCCGGGATTGGCCATGTCACGGGAGCCACGGCGCAGCAATTTGTACCCCAAATGCTGAACTATGAAGCGCTGGGTGCGGTTGACTTCAAGAAGGGCTGCTATCCCGGCCAGGAGATTGTGGCCCGCACACAGTACCGTGGCACCATCAAGCGACGCAGCTTTCGGCTCGTCGGTTCTGGACCCTTGGCTGCGGGCGATGAAATTTTTCAAAGCGGCGACCCGACCCAGCCTTGCGGCATGGTGGTGGCGGCAGCGCCAGCCACGAGCAATTGGGAGGCTCTGGCCGAACTGAAAATTGCTGCAACCACCATGCCCGGCACGTTACATGCACGATCGCTTGATGGCCCTGCGCTGACCGTGGCCACCCTGCCCTACACCCTGCCGGCACAGGATTAAACTCGCCGCCATGTGTCTGATCGCCTGGAACTGGCAACCCGGGACGGCACAACCCTTACTGCTTGCCGCGAACCGTGATGAGTGGCTGGACCGTCCCACTCTTCCCATGCGCTGGTGGCGGCCCGACCCAACAAAGCCCACCGAGATTCTGAGCGGCCGAGACCTGCGCAGCGGGGGTATCTGGCTCGGATTCACGCGCAGTGGGCGCTTCGCCGCCGTCACCAACGTGCGCGACCCGGGACTCGAGCGTCCGCTCGCCCCATCGCGTGGCCTGCTCGCATTGCGCTTTTTACTCGAGCAACATCCAAAGGACGGCACACTCATGCCTGACTGCGCGCCGTCCCACTATGCTGCGGCGGCGCAACTTGTTGCGCATGAATACGCGGGGTTTAATCTTTTGCTTGGCGATATGGCACGCAGCGAACTGATGTGGCTTTCTAATCATCCGGCGAGTTTTTGTCGCGTGGAGCCCGGCGTGCATGGGCTGTCAAACGCGGCGCTGGATACGCCGTGGCCCAAGGTGCGGGCGCTGCGGGCGGCCCTCGCACAGCAAGCCCGGCAAGCGGCCGACGGGCAGTTTGCCGCTTTGGAGGCGGCGTTGACTGACCAGCATACCGCGCCCGACGCCCAATTGCCACGCACAGGAGTGACTCCAGTATGGGAGCGGGCATTGTCAGCCGCCTTCATCCGCGTGCCCGGTGATCCTGGCTACGGTACACGCTGCTCCACCCTGCTGCGCACCGATAGCGATTCGCGCATTCATGTGCGCGAAGTCCAGCACCAACCTGCGCCTGCCGAACCCGCTGACTTCATCTGGAACCGCCACGAGGGGGACTGAACCGGGCAGGCTCAGCTTACAGCCTCGATCTCCGGCAGCAAGCCTGCGCGCATCCTAATATGCGGGATGCCAGCATCTTCATACGGTTCACCAAAGCTAGCGAAACCAAGCTTGCGGTAAAAGCCCGCGACGGCCGATTGCGCCGAGATTTCGACGTGGGCATGGCCGGCTGCACGCGCCTCACCCATCAAAGACTTCATGACCAGACGACCCGCCTGGCTGCCACGTAGGGCCTGGACAACAGCCACACGACCGATATGCCCGTCAGGCAAAAGCCTTCCACAGGCCACGGCCTGCCCTAGTCGATTACAGACCACTGCGTGCCGGCAGTTGGCATCGAAAGCGTCCCACTCAAGCTCCGCGGGTATGCCCTGTTCATGCACAAACACGGCTGTACGCACCGCCCCCGCAAGCCCTCCCAGTTCAGCCCAGGTGCCCAGCCGCACCTGCAGCATCGACTCGCCGCGTGTATGGGCTTGCAGTAACTCGCGCAAGCTGGGTGGCAAGGCCTGTGCCTTTGCACGCGGTCCCAAAGTCGTAAAGACATACACAATCTCGCCCTCAACAAGCAGACGATCCTGGACGTACATGGCAGTCCGCATGGTCATGCTGCTTCGCCCCAGGTGAGCCGGCTCGATGCCGACGTCGATCCAGTCATCAAGCCGTGCGGGGCTGTGGTAGGTCAGGCTTGCCTTTTTTACGTAAAAGTCGCCGCCCAGAAGCTGCAATGCCTGCATGTAAGGCAGGCCGAGCACCTTCCAGTAGGCGCTCATGGCCGTGTCGAAATACAGCAGGTAGTGACCATTGAACACCACTTGCTGCATGTCCACCTCGGCCCAGCGCACCTGTAATCGGTGGAAAAAACCAAATGCGTGACGTTGTCTCGATGTCATGGTGGGGGTGGGTTGGATCACGCCGAATCAAGCCGCCTTCGCAGGAGTGCCGTTCAATGCTTGCCGCAAGGCTTCCGCTGCCGAGCGGATCGCCTGCCCAGCCTGGGGCAAGGCGCGGCCCATACGGATGAAATCGTGTGTGACGCCCGGCCACTCGCGCAAAGTCACGGGCACACCAGCTTGCCTCAGGCGTTCTGCGTAAAGCACACCTTCATCGTGCAGCAGGTCGCACCCTGCAAGGCCCATCCATGCCGGCGCGACGCCGCGCAGATCAGGCGCGAACATCGGCGCGAACCGCCAGTCATTTCGCTGCGCAGGATCGCGCAGATAGCGGCCAAAAAACCAGTCAAGATGCTCTCGCTCGAGAAGGTAACCGTGGCCATAATGCAAGGCCGAAGCGGTTTGCGCCCAGCCGGCGGTGCCTGGGTAAAAGAGCAGTTGCAAGGCCAGCTTCCAGCCTTCGTCGCGTGCCATGATCGCGCAGACGGCAGCCAGGGTCCCTCCCGCGCTATCCCCGCCAATAGCGATGCTCTGTGCGTCCACCCCAAGCATTGCACCGTTTTCGCGCAGCCAGACCAGAGCATCCCACGCATCGTTCACCGCGATCGGAAACGGATGTTCGGGTGCGAGGCGGTAGTCAAGCGCAAATACCGTGCAGCCGGCATGCAGTGCCAATTGCCGACATAAGATGTCATGGGTCTCGACGCTGCCGATGACGAAACCGCCACCGTGCAGATACAGCAAGGCTGGCAAGGCCTCTCCCGCCGTGCTGCGCTCGGGGTCATTCCGGTATCGGCGTACGCGCAACCTCACGCCGTCCCGCGCTTCGCAATCGAGGTCCAGGACCTCGGTCAGTTTTGGTGGTGGGATGTCAAGCACGTCGGACGATGCCGCGTACGCTTGCCGGGCTTGTTCAACCCCCATGTCCCACAAAGCCGGGCGCCCGGCACGAGCGATGCGTTGGAGCAGGTTCTGCATCTGAGGACTCGGCCCCTCGTCCAAGGGTCGGCTTAAGGATGGAGTGATGGGCTTGGACATAGTTGGAAACTTGGCTGAAAAGGACTCCTGAAACGATGCTTTGGCTTGCCATCGAGGTTGCGCACCGCCAGCATAGGTTACAAGGAGAACCTACGCTGGCCACCTGCGGCATCGCCGTGCATCAAACTGCCATGCCCGCTGCGTAACCACTCGCCCAAGCCCATTGAAAGTTGTAGCCGCCCAGCCAGCCGGTCACGTCGATGACTTCGCCGATGAAGTGCAGACCCGGAACCTGGCGGGCTTCAAGGGTGACGGGATGCAGCTCCGCAGTATCCACGCCACCGCGCATGACCTCGGCTTTTCGCCACCCCTCGGTTCCGGTGGGCTGCACCGTCCAACCTGCGAGCGCAGCCCCGAGGGCTGCCAGTTTCGCATCTGGGAGTTCAGCGATCCGCCGCTCGCCAGCCAAGCCGAGGTTCTGTATCCAAGTCTGCGCGAGCCGCCGCGGCAAGGTCTGGGCAAGCACGTTCAGCAAGGATTGCCGAGACTGCGCTTTGGCTTGGCGAAGTTGGATGCCGATATCGTGCCCGGGTGCAAGGTCGATTGTCAGGCCGTCACCTGAATTCCAAAAACTGGATATCTGCAGAATGGCTGGACCGGAAAGGCCCCGATGCGTAAATAGCAGATCTTCGTCGAAAGACTGTTTCCCGCACCGCACCCGCACCGCGCGAGCCACCCCAGCGAGTTCGGCATAAGGTTTCCAAGGCTCGGGCGCAAACGTGAGCGGCACCAGCGCCGGCTGCGGAGGAACCACGTGCAGGCCAAAACGCTGAGCCAAGCGCAGGCCGTAATCCGTAGCGCCGATCTTGGGTACGGGCAGTCCGCCCGTGGCCACCACCAGACGCTCTGCATGCACGTTGCCGTGGCTGGTGGCTAATGCAAACCCCTTGCCCTGCCTGCGCACATCATCCACCTTGGCTGGCTGCATCCACTGAACACGGCCCTGAAGGCATTCGGCGCGCAACATATCAATGATGCGCTGACTGCTATCGTCGCAGAACAGCTGGCCCTTGTGCTTTTCATGAAACCCAATCCGGTGCTTGCGCACCAAGGCGATGAAGTCGCGTGGTGTATACCCCGCAAGCGTTTGACGGGCAAACCCTGGATGACACCCAATGTAATGTTTGAGATCGGCTTGCGTGTTGGTGAAATTGCAGCGCCCACCGCCGGAAATCCGGATCTTCTCCCCCACGTGAGCGGAGTGTTCAATGAGCAAGACTCGGCGCCCGCGTTGCCCAGCTATGGCGGCGCACATCATGCCCGCGGCGCCTGCTCCGATGATTGCCACGTCGTGGCTGTCTGGGTGCATTGGGTTCGAAACGTTGAAATGGTGGAGGATATGGTTGGGCGAATGCTCCTGAGACTGCAGCACGACGCGCTGCAGTCGGGGGATGCACGGTGGTTATGCTCAAGCTGACGGTCCGTCTTCAACCCCTAAGCTCGCGCAAAGTGGGTACGGGTCGGGGGTCGATTTTCCCATGCGCGCTCGCCGCTCCCCCCGACATGCTGCGTTTTGGCAAGCAGCCTTTAATTCCATCGTTCGACGGATCGCCTCATCGGTACGAAGGCAACCGACGTGTGCGTCATCGCGCTCTAAACTTGTGGTGTTGGACTGCACTGCAGATGCCGCGAGCGCGCGAGACCCGCTACCGACGCGAAAGGACCGGATCGGCCCATGGGCAGCGCGCCTCATACTTGATGTGTGCACGCGCATGCGTTACCGCCGAGTACTGCGGTGAGACCAACGCAAGACCGCGCCCACTGTTGCAACCCCTCGATGCCGCGGGCCCACCAGACATGGGCTATGGGCTTACCGCCTGATCATGCAATTCACGAATTCTTCGATACCCATCATTGGTGACGGCTCGAGATGCGTTATCGCTGCAGCGCGTGGCCAAGGCCTCGTTTTGTGATCTGAGGGATGACAGCATGAGCCAAGATCGCGCCCCGCCTGAAATCGAATCGACGTTGTTTGAAGTCATACGCCAAGCGTATCAGGACCTCAACCAGCGCCCGGCAACGGAGGCCGATCTTCGTCTGGACAGTTCCTTGGATCGGGATCTTGGCTTTGATAGCCTCGCACGCGTCGAGTTGATCCTGCGCATCGAAAATGCCTTCAACGTCCGGCTACCGGAGAACACGCTTGCCCTTGCGGAGACACCACTCGATCTTCTAAATGCCGTCAAGGCGGCAGGCAAGGCGACGTCTTTCACCACGAAGGTCGTTCTTGAGCACAACCGATCCGAGCCTCATCAAGGCCAGCCTCTGGACGCATTAACCCTTCTTGACGTTCTCGATTGGCATCTTCAGCGCCACCCCAACCGTGGCCAAATCGTCGTGTTATCCGATGCCGGCGAGGAAGAGATCTCATACGCGGGCTTGATGCGGGAAGCGCTGGCGGTCGCAACATGGCTTCAGCACCTGGGTGTACTGGCTAGACAAGCAGTCGCGATCATGCTGCCGACCTGCCCCGCCTACTTTTATACATATTTCGGCATTCTTCTTGCTGGCGCCATCCCGGTTCCAATCTACCCGCCGGCTCGCCCGTCCCAAATCGAGGAACATGTCAAACGCCACGCGTTCATCCTTTCCAACGCGCAGGCGGCAGTGCTCGTCACCGTGCCTGAAGCCATGGCTGTGGCGCACCTGCTTGAAGCCGTCGTGCCGGGCTTGCGCAGAGTCGTCTCGGTCACGGACCGGCCCATGATCCATGTGGCGCGTCATGAAGTGGCGGTTCAAGGCACGGACATCGCCTTCCTGCAATACACGTCGGGAAGCACCGGAAATCCCAAGGGGGTTGTACTCACGCATGCCAATTTGCTTGCCAACATCCGATGCATCGGGCAAGCGATACAGATCACGCCTGATGACGTGTTTGTGAGCTGGCTCCCGCTGTACCACGACATGGGACTCATCGCAGCCTGGCTGGCAAGCTTGTATTTTGGTAACCCCTTGGTGGTGATGTCTCCCATGGCGTTTCTGGCGCGCCCCGAAAGCTGGCTTTGGGCGATTCACCGCCACCGCGGCACGCTCACGGCAGCCCCCAACTTTGCCTACGAGCTCTGTCTCCAGCATATCAAGGACGAGCAAATCCAAGGGCTGGATCTCAGCCGCCTACGCGTTGCAGCCAACGGCTCGGAAGCTGTAAGTCCGGACACAATCGCTCGATTTACGGCGCGATTTGGGCCCTACGGTTTTCCGAAAACAGCGATGACCCCGGTTTACGGACTGGCCGAGTCCACAGTGGCGCTATTGGTACCGCCGCTCGGCCGCGGGCCTTTGGTGGATCACGTCGACCGGAATACCTTCATGCGCGAGCGCAAGGCGCAAACCGCATCCCTCGGCGATCCGAATCCCCTTCGCTTCGTCGCCTGCGGAAAGCCGATTCCGGGCCATCACGTCCGGCTCGTCGACGATGCCGGCTTCGAGCTCGGCGAGCGAATGGAGGGCCGGTTGGAGTTCCGGGGGCCTTCGGCAACTGCGGGCTATTTTCGCAATCCTGAGGAAACCGGTCGCTTGATTCTTGGCGCCTGGCTGGATACGGCTGACCGTGCCTACATCGCTGCCGGCGAGGTTTACATCACCGGCCGTGTCAAGGACATCATCATCCGTGGCGGACATCACTTGTATCCCCACGAAATCGAAGAGGCTGTCGGTGCAATCCGTGGCGTGCGCAAGGGATGTGTTGCGGCATTCGGCAGTCAGGATCCGTTGCTCGGCACAGAGCGCCTCGTCGTTCTGGCGGAAACGCGCGAGAAAGACCGTGCTGCACGCGAGTCCCTGCACGCAGCAATCATTCGCGGCATCGCCGATCTGCTGGGCGAGCCACCAGACGATGTGATCCTCGCTCCGCCTCATACGGTGCTCAAAACGTCCAGCGGAAAAATCCGGCGGGCAGCAACACGCGACGTGTATGAGGCCGGTCGAGTGGGTTCGCCGTCGCGCTCAGTCTGGTGGCAGCTCGCCCGGCTTGGCTGGATGGCGGGCGCGACCCAAGTGCGGGAGGGGCTGACATCATTGGGCCGCTTCTCGTACGGAATCTATGTCGTCGGTCTCTTCCTTATCCTTGCTCCGATGGTCTGGCTTGTCACTGCCGTCCTGGTCGTGCCTTCATGGGCCTGGCGCTTCAGCCATTGGGTGGCCAGGTTGTTCATCTGGCTCTCCCGCATTCCAGTGCGGGTGTACGCTCGCATGCCTGATGCTGGCAGCGGAGCCCACATCCTTGTTCCGAATCACGCAAGCTATCTGGATAGCCTGATCCTGCTTGCAGTATTGCGCAGACCTCATCGTTTCATTGCCAAGCGTGAATTGCTCGGAAGTTGGATCGCGCGCCTTTACCTCCAACGCCTTGGCAGCGTCTTTGTGGAGCGCTCTGTCACCCAGCAAAGTGTCGCCGATGCAGATCGTCTCGCGGCGCTTGCGAGGGACGGTGCTCCGCTGTGCATCTTTCCCGAAGGCACCTTCAGGCGCGCGCCGGGACTTTTAGCCTTTCACCTGGGGGCGTTCTCCACGGCAGTGCGGGCCCATGTTCCAATTCTTCCGGTGGCGATCCGCGGAACCCGATCGGTACTGCCCGATGAGGAGTGGTTGCCCCGTCGGTTTCCGGTCACCGTAACGTTCGGCGATACGATTGCTGCGCCCAATGGCCCGGCGGATCTTTTTTCGTCGGCTGTTTCGCTCCGGGACCAAGCAAGGGCCTTCATCCTTAAGGAGATCGATGAAACGAATGCTGCTGCGCCCTCACTCTGAATTGAAAGAAAGCCCATTGGACATTTACACGACCGCATGAGGCAAACGGCAACCTTGATCGTCGGCCTGATCCTTTTTTCAGGGCTTGCCGTGCCGGGATTCGCGCAAATAACGGAGGTGGCCCATGCATTTGTCGGCGGAGCATCCGAATACGTGGTCCGATCTGGCGACAACCTCACGGCAATCGGTGCGCGAGCGGGCGAGTCCGTCGCCGCAATAGCCAGGCGCAACGGCCTTAATGCAAAAGACGTCATTCATCCCGGCCAGCGCATCTCGATCGACAATCGGCATATCGTCCCAGCTGGGTTGGATAACGGCGTGCTGATCAACCTGCCGCAACGCATGCTTTTTATCTTCCGCGATGGCCATCTCGCTGGCGCCCATCCTGTCGGCCTTGGTAAGCCCACATGGCCCACCCCGGGCGGCACCTTTCAAATCACAGAGTTGCGCAGAGACCCGACCTGGAACGTTCCTCGCTCGATCCAGGAAGAAATGCGGCGGGAAGGCAAGGCCGTTCAGACCCATGTCGCGCCCGGTCCCGACAACCCTCTGGGCAAGGAATGGATTGGGCTAAGCATCGCGGGCTACGGCATCCACGGCACCAACGCCCCGCCCAGCGTTTATCATTTTCAATCCCACGGCTGCATCCGCCTTCACCCAGACGACGCCGAGCAATTGTTCGCGCAGGTGAACATCGGCATGCGCGGACAAATCGTCTATCAACCCGTATTGCTCGCTGAATTACCTGACCAATCCATCGAGCTAGAGGTGAACCCAGACATCTACCACCAGGCGGGCGATGCATGGGCGCGTGTGCAATCGCTGGCTGCTGAACATGGACTCACCGGGCGCATCGACTGGCAGCGCGTGGCGCAGGTTGTGGAGTTGCAAGAAGGGGTTGCCACAAGGATTGATCGACGGTTCCTGCCCCTTGGCCGCGTTCCGCGGGGATCGCCTTTACCGTAAGCCTGCCGCAGAGGAGCCACCATTGCATTCATACCCGTCAAAAGGACGCCGTCGGATTCTCGCTCTTGGGACCGGAGCCATGGCCGCGGGGATTAGCGTCATGTCTCGGAAAGCGTTCGCCAGCGTGGTGCCGACGGCACCACGCTCCCTGGCGTTCGATAACCTTCACACCGGTGAGCGCCTGCACGCGGTCTACTGGGCGGGCGGACAATATGTCCCCGAGTCCCTCGCGGAAATTGACCATCTTCTGCGCGATTTCCGCACGAATGAAACCAAAGCCATTGCCCCCAACCTTCTGGATCTCTTGTGCACGATTACCGATCGCTTGGGCACTAACCGGCCAATTCAGTTGATCTCCGGATACCGGTCTCCAGCAACGAATGCGCGATTGCATGCACGCAGTTCGGGGGTGGCCAAGCACAGCCTGCACATGGATGGCATGGCCGCCGATATCCGAATCCCTGGCCACAATCTGACGCAACTGCGGGATGTTGCACTGTCCTTGCGGGCGGGTGGGGTCGGGTTTTATCCGCATTCCGACTTCGTGCATGTCGATGTCGGGCATGTTCGTCATTGGACGGGAGTCTAGAAACGCCCTGCGTTCTGGGGCAGGCTGTGTGCGCCTGTCGGAGCGCTCAATGCGCTTAGCCCGTGATGCAACCCGCCAGCGATAGACGAAGCGCCAAGCCAACTTGCGCGGGCGGTTCCCCTTCGACATGCTGATCCACATCAAAGCCGCCGCGTCCAGATGCTCCTAATCTAGGAAAAGTTGGGAGTGGCCAATGGCAATGGATCTGCGTTTTGAAGACCGTTTTGCCGCGGGGCGCGCACTGGCGCGGGCTTTGCCTGCTTACGCCGCGCACGGCGATGTGCTTGTCCTTGCGCTGCCTCGTGGTGGTGTGCCCGTCGCATTCGAAGTTGCCAGAGCGCTCGGTGCCGAACTCGACGTGCTTATCGTTCGCAAGCTGGGTGTCCCTCGCCAACCGGAATTGGCCATGGGTGCAATCAGTTCAGGTGACGCCTTATACCTGAATGACGATCTCATTGCCTTGACGGGCGTGACAAAGGCAGAGATTGAATCGGTCCTGGAAGCTGAGCGCGAGGAATTGGCCCGTCGCGAACTTCTGTATCGCGGATCACGTCCAGCGGTACGGGTGGAAGGGCGCACGGTCATCGTGGTTGATGACGGCATCGCTACGGGTGCCTCCATGCACGCTGCTCTTTTGGCTCTGCGGTCGAAGCATCCGGCGCGCATCGTCGTTGCAGTTCCCGTTGCCCCTGCGCAAACGCGGGAGCGTTTAGGGGCGGCCACTGATGTCTTTATCAGCGTCATGACACCCGAGCCCTTCTATGCCGTAGGCCAGTTCTATGAACATTTCGACCAGACAAGCGACGAGGAAGTGCGCACGCTTCTGGAGAGGTCGCGCACGGAGACACGGTGATGCATCCTGCAAAGACGCCCTTGCTTGCAGCACGCGATTTGGCGAGCCGGCTTGACGGGAGGGCCACAGATTACGACGCGCTGCTTGCCATGGCACAAGGCAAGAGCTTCGTGCTGTTGGGCGAGGCAACCCATGGCACGCAGGATTTCTATCGCATGCGTGCCGATATCACGCGTCGTCTCATTGCCGAACAGGGATTCGACGCCGTGGCCATCGAAGGCGATTGGCCAGATGCCTGGCGTGTCAACCGATTTGTGCAGGGTGACAGCACGGATGACCCGGCATCTGCGCTGGGCGATTTCGCGCGGTTTCCACAATGGATGTGGCGCAACCGCGAGGTCTTGGAATTCATCACATGGTTACACCGCTTCAATGCGCGCAGTGACATCCCGGAGCGGGTCGGCTTCTATGGCCTGGACCTCTATAGCCTGTACCGCTCAGCCGATGCCGTGATCCACTATCTGGAAGAGGTGGATCCCGATGAAGCCCAGATCGCGCGAAGGCGCTATGCCGCGCTTGACCATGTGCGCGAACCCCAAGTGTATGGCTATCAAGCGGCTTTTGGTCAACGCCCCGCTGCCCATGAGGGCGCAGTTGCACAGTTGCTGCAACTGCGCGCTGAAGCCGAGGGTTACCTCAAGCGCAACGGCCTAACCGCAATTGACGCTCATTTCTTTGCTGAGCGCAACGCGCAAGTCGTCGTCAACGCCGAGATCTATTACCGCGCCATGTTTGGCGGGCGCGTCAACACATGGAACTTGCGCGACGCGCATATGCGAGACACGCTGCTGGCGCTCGCTGAGTACCGGGCACGTCGTGGTGGCAGCGGGCGCATCGTCGTCTGGGCTCACAACTCGCACCTTGGTGACGCGCGTGCGACGGAATCACATCGGCGAGGTGAATGGAATCTCGGTCAGCTCATGCGGCAAGAAACGGGTGAGAAAACATTGCTCGTCGGTTTCACAACGTACACAGGCTACGTTTCTGCGGCCTCGGAATGGGACGGTGAAGCGGAGCATAAATGGGTGCGGCCTGCTCTACGTGACAGCTATGAACACCTGTTTCACACGACAGGGCTCGACCGTTTCTTTTTACCGCTGAGGGACGCAGGCGCTGAGGCGCTTCGCGAGCCAATGCTGCAGCGTGCGATTGGCGTCCTCTACCTTCCTCAGACCGAGCGCGCAAGCCACTACTTTGAAGTATCCCTGGCCCAGCAGTTCGATGCCGTTTTTCACCTCGACGAAACCGCAGCAGTCGAGCCGCTTGATGCCTCTTCGCAATGGCATCGGCGGCCTGACACGGTCGAGCCGGTGGCTTAAGAGCGCAGGAAAGCCCGACCAGGCGCCGTTCCATGACAGGCATGCAATCCACTGAGGTGGCGATCACAGCCCGTGACGCCACACTTCATGGCACATTCACGATGCCGGCTCAAGCTAACGGGATCGTTGCCTTCGCGCATGGTAGCGGCAGCAGCAGATTCAGCCGTCGCAACCAGCGCGTTGCGCAATTCCTCAATCAAGCCTTCTTGGGAACCTTGCTGTTCGATCTCCTCACCCAGGAAGAAAACAGCGTTGATGAGTTCACTGCCGAATTCCGCTTTGATATCCCACTGCTCGCACGCCGACTGACTGATGCCATCGACTGGCTTGACATACAGGCACAGACCCTTGCGTTGGGGATCGGTCTGTTCGGTGCCAGTACCGGAGCCGCAGCAGCTCTGATTGCCGCGGCAGACCGGCCACGACGGGTGGGCGCCGTCGTCTCCCGAGGTGGACGGCCCGATCTTGCTGGCGAGGCCCTCAGTCGCGTGCTGGCGCCGACCCTGTTCATTGTGGGCGGGTGGGATACGGAGGTCATTGCCCTGAACGAACAGGCAGCGAAGAAACTGAGCTGCGAACACCGCACGGCCATCATCCCCGAGGCGACACATCTCTTCGAGGAGCCAGGCAAGCTTGACGAGGTTTCCCGATTAGCCGCAGCATGGTTCGGCACGCACCTAACCACAGCAAGCTGATGAATCGCTGATCTGCTATTTCGCAACCTCTTGGCTCTGGTCCGATGGCCATTCCAAAACCGATTCCATCAGGATTCTTTCTCATGCAATCAGGAGTTGTTCATGAAAGTGCACGAAATCTATACCCCAGGCGCGGTTCACGTTCCCCAGTCGTGCAATCTGCAGGAAGCGGCTGTGCAGATGCGCAAGCAGCATGTCGGCGCCCTCATTGTCACTGACGGGATGAGCGAGCGAGGCACCCTGGGCATCATTACGGATCGAGACATGGTGCTCAAGGCCATTGCCAATGGGTTATCCCCGCTCAGCACTCTGGTCGCCGAGGTCATGACGCCGGGGGCTGTCACGATCAGCCGCTCCGCCGAGCTTACTGATGCGATGCAAACCATGTTCAGCCATGGGGTGAGGCGATTGGTTGTGACTGAGGACGATGAAACGGTGCTCGGCCTGCTCGCACTCGATGATGTCATCGAGGCACTCGGTCGCGATTGGGTCTTGTTGACAAGCATCCTGCGCAGCGAACAACAGCGCGAGCGGACCGGAAGCGTTCAGTCACCATTACACCCATGATCTGCAGCGGAACACGCGAAGTCGGGCAAGCGATCCACTCCGGCATTGCCCGTTTCTTCTGAAGCCGAGGTGCAACCATGGACGCGATGGTGCTCAAGAAGCCGGGTAGCCCGCTAGAGTGGTTGCAGCTTCCGGAACGCCAGCCGGGCGCAGGACACATTCGGCTTCAAGTCACGGCCTGCGGCGTCTGTCGCACAGACCTTCATGTCGTTGACGGCGACTTGCCCACTCTGCAGCTACCGATTATTCCGGGGCATGAGATCGTGGGACGAGTCGATGCGATCGGGGCGGGCGTGGAGGGTTTGCACATCGGCGAGCGCGTTGGCGTTCCCTGGCTTGGCTACACCTGTGGCTCTTGCCCGTATTGCACAGCGGGCCACGAGAACCTTTGCGACCGCCCGCTGTTCACGGGGTACACGCGCGATGGGGGCTTTGCCACAGCCACCATCGCCGATACGCGTTATGCCTTCACCTTGGGTGAGGTCGGGGATGATGCATCTATCGCGCCATGGCTTTGTGCGGGGCTCATCGGCTGGCGTTCGCTTGCTATCGCGGGTGACGGCAACAACCTCGGCCTTTTCGGTTTCGGGGCGGCCGCACATATCGAGATCGGAAGAGC
>JABBOE010000016.1:0-18585 GCA_019351955.1 Pseudomonadota bacterium | reverse complement strand
CGGGTGACGGCAACAACCTCGGCCTTTTCGGTTTCGGGGCGGCCGCACATATCGTTGCGCAGGTTGCACACTGGCAAGGGCGGTCAATCTTTGCGTTCACGCGACCGGGCGACGTCGCAGGCCAGGAATTTGCGCGCAATCTTGGTGCCGCGTGGGCGGGTGGATCGGATGACACCCCTCCGGCCGAACTCGACGCTGCCATTATTTTCGCACCTGTTGGCGCGCTAATTCCGCGAGCGCTCAAGGCGGTGCGTAAAGGCGGGCGGGTTGTATGCGCCGGGATCCATATGAGTGACATCCCGAGTTTCCCATATCAACTCATGTGGCAAGAGCGCCAGTTGGTCTCCGTGGCGAACTTGACGCGCCGCGATGGAGTCGATTTCCTGCGCTTGGCACCACAAATCGGCCTCAAGACAACCATCACTCGGTACCCCCTGAGGCAGGCCAACCAAGCGCTAGCGGATCTGCGTGCAGGCCAATTCAACGGAGCCGCGGTCTTGGTCGTGTGAACAAATCCGCCATCGGGTTGTCCATCGCAAGAGCGTGAGAAGGCTTGGACAGGATTTCCTCATCGCAGATTACAGCGCACGCCCCACGACAATCAGCTGCGCGGGCGCCCCGGGCGATACGTCTTAGGGCTCTGCGCTCCTGCGCACGCACTTGCCCTAGCCGGGTCGACGCCGTGCCGGCGAAGGGCGTTCGCGTCGCTGCTTGCGGTGATCGCTCAGCGGGCGCCTTTGTGATCCTTCTGCCCGCTATTTTTGTGCCGCCCGGCAACCTCTTCCTGTTCAGCCCTTTCCTTGGGCTTGTTGACGTCTTCGGTGGGCAGCGGTCGATGCTGTGCGGGTTGACCTGGTTTCTGGGGCTGCCCTTTCGCGTGCTGCGTCATAAGAATCTCCAAATGGATCGATGCTTAATTCCTGTGGCATACGGTGAAAAGGTAGCACGATTTTCGGCCTCGTGGGGCAGATTCGATATCCGACCCACCTCCTCTCCACCATGCACATCCAGAGCATTTATCGCAGTTCGCGCCGGTTTGGCTCGATGATATTGAATCGGGACATCTGCCTGTACAGTGTCGACCGGCTAATTCCCAGTTTGCGTGCTGCAATCGTGATATTCCATTGACATCCCTGCAGCGCCTTCACAAGCACTTGCGGTCCATTCGAGTCGTTGGCGCCTTGAGCGGATGCTGCTCCCCAACAGCCCTCAGGCTCGCCGGCTTGGCGCCGGTCCAGCTCGTCAGGTAGGTGCTCCGGACGGATCACATTGCCGTCACAAAGCGCAACTGCAAGCTGCAGCGCATGACGAAGCTGCCGCAGATTACCGGGCCAGCGCTGCTTGTCGAGCATTTCCAGCGCATCAACCGACAACTGCAGTGCCGGGCGCACAGCCCGTCGCGCCTCCTCTGCAAAAATACCCTCAATAAGCTGATGCCGATCTTCGCGTTCGCGCAGCGGTGGCAGCGTCAAGCTCAGACCGTTGATGCGGTAATAGAGATCGAGACGGAATCGTTCCGAGGCAACGAGATCCTCCAACGCCTGATGCGTGGCACAGATGACCTGCACGTCAACCGGAACTGCATGCTCCGCTCCAAGCGGGGTGACTTCGCGCTCGGCGAGAACGCGTAACAACCGGGTTTGCATGGCCAGGGGCATGTCTCCAATTTCGTCAAGAAACAATGTGCCACCATGCGCCTGGATGATTTTCCCTCGCACGCCCTTGGCGCGGGCGCCGGTGAAGGCCCCGGCGCTATAGCCGAAGAGTTCGCTCTCGAGGAGTGTTTCGGGAATGGCAGCGCAATTGATCGCAATGAAGGGCTGGCACGCCCGGCCGCTGCACGCATGCATGGCTCTGGCGAAAAGCTCCTTGCCCGTGCCCGATTCCCCCAGCAGCAGCACGGCGATCTCTTTGTCGAGGATTCGTCGTGCACGCTTGACATTGGTCTGCATGCGTGGGTCGGAACCGCCAAGGACTTCGAGCTCCTGGCGCTGCGAATCGGCTCGCTGCGGCGACTCAGGGGCCATGCTCGCGCGCGAACCGTTCGAGGCGGCACGACGAGAAACACCTTGGCGCGGCGGACGCACTTGCGCAAAGTGCAAGTGC
Source organism: Pseudomonadota bacterium (assembly GCA_019351955.1). Classification (GTDB taxonomy): domain Bacteria; phylum Pseudomonadota; class Gammaproteobacteria; order Burkholderiales; family Burkholderiaceae_C; genus Thiomonas_A. Next base: position 16,479 of record JABBOE010000016.1, on the reverse strand, counting down.
GTCGTCCGCCGGACACGCCACCCAAATGGCTCCCCTGCGGAGCGATTCAATGCACTGAGCAGTTCATCACGGGTGACGTCGAAAATATCCGCCAGATGCGTTCCACGCACGGTCTCAGTCGAAAGGTCCAAACTTCGCACGAATCGCTGGTTGGCCGCAAGGATGGTGCCATCCTCCTCGAGCGCCACGAGTCCGTCGGTACACACTTCCAGAAACTCACGGCGGCACCCGGTGCGCAACACCACCTGCTGCTCAAACTGCCTCAAGAAATAAGCGTCCTCGATTGAGCGTGCGGTCGCCTGGAGCATCTTCAGCACCAGGTGCTGGCTCTGACGGTCTTGCGGGGAGTCCAGCGCGGAGGCATCCAGGATAGCCAACGTGCGCCCATCGGTATCGAAAATCGGCACGGCACTGCACGTCAGTTCGCTATTCGCCGCCAGAAAATGCTCGGTCCGGTGAACCGTGATCGGCAGCTTTTCCGCAAGCGCAATCCCCACGGCGCAAGCGCCCTCTTCGCCTTCGGTCCAGCAAGCTCCCATCGCCAAACCGGCGCGTCGCGCCTCAAGCTCAATCGATGGGCTGGGTATGAAGTCAACCGCGACTCCCTCTGCATCGGTGAGCAGGACGATGTAGCCAGCGCCACAGATTTGCTGAAACAACGCTTCCAAGCCGCTGCGCGCAAGACTGAGCAATGGCTCCAGCGCCTGTCGGTGTTCCCGCAGTGCGGACGGCGCCAACACGCGTGGGCGGTTTTGTGCGCGGTCGAGCCCATGCAACTGGATCGAGCGCTGCCATGACCGCGTAATCAGCGGCCCGGCGCCGTCAGGCTCTGGAACTGTCGCCCACCGCGGGGTCGCGCCAGCGGGCGAAGCAAGGACAGACGTCATGGGCATGCCTCCAAGATGGGGCCGTCTTCGCAGCTTGCGTGAATCGTACTCCGCCATTGCGTGGCACGAAAGGTCGCTCGGGGCTACCAGGCAGGCAATAGCTAGCGCGCTACCCCGGAACCCTGGCGCCCTGATCGCTCGGCGCACATTCCATGCCTAGCATCGCATGCAGCGAGCGCACCAGTGCCTGCGTTTGCAGTGCTGTATCCACAAATTCCTCACAACTGATGGTGCACTGCCGCAGGCGTGCTGCGTCGCTCCCCGGCCTCCCCAGGCGCTCGCATAACGTTTCCCAGGGGCACGACCGAAGAAGGATGCCGGCCGTCAACAGCACACCGTTTCGCCGCCTGATCTGAGCCAACCCAACAAGCTTGCGCTCGTGAGCGAGCACTTCCCACGGGGAAACGCCTCCAAAGCATGCCCAGTCGAGCGTCGGCACTGGCTGGCCTGCGCGGCGGGCGTGAAGTTGCTCGGGCGACAGGACCTGAGCGCGCACGCCAAGTCCTTCCAATGCCTGCGCAATGCCGCGTCCGAGCCATGCATAGCTGGCAACTACTCCATCGCTCACGAGTGGATGCTCCACTGGAAGCGCCACCGACATGCTGAGCATCCACGGTCCCACCAACACCGCACCCCCGCCCGAACATCGAACCATAACCGGCAAGACTGCATCAGGCCTGACGGGCAGTCGCATCCCGCGTTGCGCCAGACCTAGAACAACCGCTGGTTGTGCGTAGGTCCATAGCCGCCAGACAGGCGTGACGATCGGGTCCTGAAGGACCCGATCGTTCCACCACTGCTCAACCAACGCGGGGACGGTCAGCAGTGTCGGCGTCATGCCCAGTCCGATGCGAGGCGCACGCGCTGCCTGCTGTAGAACCTCAACCTGAAAGTCTGGCGCGCCTGCGTCAAATCTTCTCCTCCAGCAGGGCCAAGGCCTGCCCCTGCTTGAAGTTGGCTTCGGCGGGAACGAGGATTTGCGTCACGGTGCCGGCGCGTGGAGCGACCAACTCCTGGGTCGTCTTCACCAGAATCACTGTCGCCAAAGCCTGGCCCGCCTGCACACGCTCTCCCTCCTTGACACGCCACGCGTCAACAAGCCCCTCGGTTCCTGGATCAATGTCCTTCCAGAGTTCCTGGTCAAGTTTGATCTCAATCATGCAGCCACCGCCTCAGGTTTGCCCGCCTTTATCAAGTCTGAGCATGCCCTCACGATGGCGTCGACTTGCGGGATGACGAACTGCTCCAGTGGTCGGCTATAAGGTATTGGAACGTCGGGGACTGCCAAGCGTTTGACTGGGGCCTTCAATCGCACGGAATCGAGATTTTCCGCCACCAGGGCCGCGATCTCCGCAGACATCCCGAAGCTTAGATAGTCTTCGTCCGCCACGAGCAGCCGGCCGGTCTTGCGCACGGATTGCAAAACGGCGGCACGGTCCAGCGGCACAAGCGTGCGCAGATCCAGCACCTCTGCGTCGATCCCAGACTGCGCCAGTTGCCGCGCCGCAAGCAACGACTTATGCACCATCTGGCTCAGTGTCACGATCGTCAAGTCGCTTCCTGCGCGCACGACTTTGGCTTGGCCGAAGGGAATCGTGTAATTGTCCTCGGGCACTTCGGTCGTGCTGCCTTCAAAATAGGCCATCCAGGGCAGGCCCATGATTCCCTTGTGGAACATGTACATGACTGGGTTGTCATCGCGGATTGCCTGGTTCATCAGGCCCTTGGCATCGTAGGCGTTGGAAGGGACAACGACCTTGAGGCCAGGCATGTGTGCAAAAGTCGAGTACAGACATTGGGAATGCTGTGCAGCATCGTTGTAACCGCCGCCGATGGCTGTCATCAGGACGACCGGTAATCGAACGTTGCCACCCGACATGTAGGTATTTTTGGCAAGATGGTTGTAAATCATGTCCATACAGACGCCAAAAAAGTCGACAAACATCAGCTCGACAATCGGACGCATGCCTTCGCCTGCTGCACCGATGGCGGCGCCGATAAATGCAGTCTCCGAGATCGGCGTATCCATGATGCGATCCCGACCGTACTTCCCATACAACCCTCCAGTGGCGCCAAAGATGCCTCCATACTTACCGATGTCCTCACCCATCACAAAGACATCCGGGTCGCGCTCGATCGCCTGTCCAATCGCTTCGGAAATTGCCGCTGCCATCGTCAGTTTGCGTGCTGTGCTCATAGCTGGATACTCCCATCAATGAAAGACGTGATGCAGTGCGTCTTCCGGCTTCGGATAAGGACTCGTGCGGGCATAGTCATAGGCTTCGGCCACGCGTGACTCCACGCGGGAGCGCAGTGCCTGGTCCATCGCATCATCGAGTAGGCCGAGCTTGCGTAAATGCTTGCCGAGTTGGGGAATCGGGTCGTGCTTGCGCAGTTCCTCAACCTCGCCCTTTGGCCGATACGCTTCAGCGTCGCCTTGAAAGTGACCCAGGTAACGATCGGTCTTGACTTCAATAAGGGATGGTCCCTGTCCGCGCCGCGCCCGCTCAACAGCGGCCGCGGCCGCCTCGTACACGGACAGAGCGTCATTGCGCCCCACACGTACGCCGGCCATCCCATAAGCAGCAGCACGATCGGCGTCCGAACTGATCGATGTTGAATCGGTCTTTTCGACCGAGATGGCGTACTTGTTGTCCTCGCAGACAAAGACCACGGGAAGGTGCCACAGAGAGGCTAAGTTCAGCGACTCGTGAAATGCGCCTTGATTGGCAGCGCCTTCGCCGAAGAACGCGACGGCGACCCAGTCCTTGCCGCGCTTTTTCGCAGCCAGTGCAGCGCCACACGCTGGTGGCATGCTCGCCCCGACGATACCGCTACAGCTAAATTTATGCACAGGATCAAAGAGATGCATATGGCCGCCCTTGCCATGCCCCAAGCCCGTTTCCTTTCCGAACATCTCAGCCGTCATGGCATTGAGCGGGACGCCCTTTGCAATGGCGAAATGGTGTGGCCGATGGGCACCGACGACCGTGTCTTCCATTCGCAGGTGGGCGCAAACCCCGACAGCCACGGGTTCCTGACCCGCAGCCAAGTGCATTTCGCCCGGCACAGGTCCGCTTCCAATATCAAAGGCCAGCCCCTTCTGGATGGCCGGTGGCAACTTGCCTTCAAGGTAGACCTTGGCCATGGTCTCCTCGTAGAGGCGGATTTCAATCATTTTCTCGTACATCCAGAGCATGTGTTCTTGACTGGCACTCATGAGAAGGTCTCCTTTTGTGACTGCATCAACGAGCGTGCCTTGACGGCACGGCGCGCAATCAACCGGTGCAATAATCGTTCCAAGGAAAAGCCCACGGCTCACTGGCAATCTGATGAGCGTGGAGCGGGACCGGATCTGGCCGTCGGCAGCATTGGGGACTCTGAAAAGGGCCTTCGCATGGCGTTCCCAATTTCATCTCTGGATGCAACACGCATTGCTGCATTTCCGATGAGCGTGTTGCGTGTCCCGCGACATCTGTCGCGCGCACCTGTCGCAATGCTTGAGCGTGCTCAGCAGTGGCTTGCAGGGTTCGCCTCGGCAAGCTGCGCCTGCACAGCACGCCCCGCCGTGTTCATCGGCCGTGCAGGCCAGGTGGTAGAAAGACAAGACGTCTTGAGGATGGCTATAGGTTACCCCCCTATACTGTTTACATGACACACACGGTCCGTCAGAAGACAAAACTTCTTAATCGCATCCGGCGCATTCGGGGGCTCGTCGATGCGATCGAGCGCGCCCTCGAAAGTGAAGCGGATTGTGAACATGTGATGCACGTAATTGCTGCCTGCCGCGGTGCCATGAACGGGTTGCTGAGTGAAGTGGTTGAGGATCACATTCAGACCCACTTGATTGACCCACTTGAAGGGCACCAAGCGGAACCCGCCCAAGCAGCCGAGCAGTTGATCGATGTCCTTCGCCGTTACTTCAAATAGTCCACATGGCCGCTACCCCATTTGACACAGAGCACAGCCACATCTTTCTGGGCGAGGGCCACGATCGCAACGCGCGCAAGACATGGTCGGTGATCGTCTTGTGTACGGTCGTCATGGTTGTCGAACTGGTGGGCGGCTGGCGTTACGGCTCTCTCGCACTGATTGCTGACGGCATGCACATGAGTACTCATGCTGCGGCCATGTTGATCGCCGCGCTCGCCTATCGTTACGCACGCATGCACGCCCGTGACTCCCGATTCAGCTTTGGCACTGGCAAGGTTGGGGATCTGGCGGGTTTCTCCAGTGCAATCATCTTGGCCATGATTGCCTTGCTCATTGGCTATGAAGCCATCTCACGCCTGATTGAACCCGTGCGCATTGACTTCAATCAGGCGATTGCGATTGCATTCCTCGGCCTGGCCGTGAATATCGCGAGTGCTTGGCTTCTCAGCGGCGATGCACACGCACACGGGCATTCGCATAGCCCAAATCACGGCGCACATGGGCATGAGGACGAAACGCATGTCATTGAAATCCCGGTTGGGCACCTGCAAATCGCCATCCACGAAGATGGTGTGCCGCCGCGTTTTCGACTTCAGCACTTGTCGACTGGCTCAGCCCCAGGCTCCCTTGCATGCACGGACGTCACCTTGACGACTGTGCGAGCCGGCGGGGAATCGCAAACTTTTCGATTCCGCGATGCGGGGACCTATTGGGAGTCAACGAATAGCATCCCCGAGCCCCACGCCTTCGAGGTGCGTGTCGAAATTCGTGCTGGTGGAACTCCATCATTCACGCAGAGCATCTTTTACACCGAAGCTGAGAGCCATGCCCACGCCGCTGGTGCACATGGCAGCCACCACCGCGACCACAACATGCGTGCCGCATTTGTACACGTGGCGGCCGATGCCGCGGTTTCCGTCCTGGCCATTCTTGGGCTCGCCGCAGGCAAGTTCTACGGACTGACCTTCATGGATCCCGTGATGGGTATCGTGGGCGCACTCGTCATCGCCAACTGGTCCCTTGGATTGATCCGTGATACAGGCGCAATCTTGCTAGACATGAATCCGGACACAGCCCTGAGCCGTGACATCATTGCTCTGGTGAAGGCGCAGGGCGACAGCATCTCTGATCTTCACCTTTGGCGCCTTGGTCCGGGTCACCTCGGAGCGATCGTGGCTGTTCGAAGTCGCACCCGCGCTCGCGATGTTGCCCACTACCGGCGCCTGCTCTCGCGGTTTCACGACATATCCCATCTGACGATGGAGGTAAGCACCCCGTCGGACCATTAGGCCCTAAGGTCAAGAGTGGCCTGAGGGAGAATTTTGGATTTAATGCTGGTGAACGGGTCCTTAGGCCACCACGATCATGGACCCTTGGTGCCACGCTTGATTCGCGGCCATGCCCAGCGGATTCAATGACGATGGGCAACGTGCCGCGAACCCATGACGCTCATCGGCCTAGCGCTGCGCGCACACGTTCCAGAGCCGCACGGACCTCTTGCCCGATCACTGTGACTTGGGGATTCCCGACCATACCAAGAACCGCCTCTGGATCCATGAAACTCACATGGGCACGCCCGCCGGCTTCTTGCCGAACGACCACATTGCAAGGCAGCAGCAATCCGATGTCCGGGTCCGCAGTCAATGCCTTGTGTGCGTAGCCGGGATTGCAGGCGCCAAGAATCTTGTATGGCGCCATTTCAAGCCCCAGTTTTCCTTTGATCGTTTGGGCAACATCGATTTCTGTGAGAACGCCAAAACCTTCCTGCTTCAAAGCTGCCGTGACCTTGTCGACAGCAGCCTCGAAGGGCCCTTCGATCGTGACTGAAAATCCATACGACGACATAGCGTGGTTCTCCGATGATTTCGCAAATTTTCGTTCGCTGAATGCTCTTAGGCGTCCAGCGCAAGCGGCATTTCAATCGCCGGCAGCGAAGGCTCAAAGGGTCAAGGCGTGAGCATCGACCCCGCTTGAGCGGCATGATGCCACGGGGTGGTGGCATCAGCATAGTACGCGGTGCCCTCGCCGAGGTCCTGGCAATGATCAGCTCCGCGGCGAACTCCATCCTTGTGGACATACCAAATGTGCCGGATTAATCGGCGCCGTTGCCGGGTTGCGGATATGACGACGCTTGCAGCAGGCAGCCAGGTAGGCGTGCAAGCCAACCGGCGAGAGTGCAGCGCCCGCAGGCGATCCGCGCCCCGACCTTGCGGCTGCGCACGAACGACTCACTTCGGAACCCAATTGCGGCCGAGCTTTCGATAGCCTTTCTTTACTGCGGACCAAGCGACCCGAAACGCCAATGCCTCGCGTGCTTCGAGCCGTTCACCGTAGGTGTCCCAAGCCGCATTGAATGCCTCACGAAAAATGGCCTGAGCATGCTCAGGCAAATGCTCGCGCACGGATGGTGGAAGATCGAGATTCGACCCGTATGGCATCTTGGACCTTACATTGCGACCGCGCACCTCGCACTATGCAGCACCCGCCTTTCCGGGATATCCCACGGTTTGGGATAACAAAACCTGCTGGTCATGGGTCAAGCCAAGCGCATCCGCAATGGCGGCCCGATCGATCCAGGCGCGTAGAACCGTCGCCAACCCATGGCAGGCGGCGAATAGGTAAACATTTTGTGCGATCGCACCGGCAGCGACAGACGCATACGATTCGCGTTGCGTCACGGGTACCATGCCCATCCGCCCATGGTCGGCGACATAGACGAGATCCAATGGGGCTTCGTCGACAAAGTCCTGATAACCCGTGACCCGACGCAAATCACTTGCTGCGACCAAATGCAGCGCATTGGTGGATGCGTCGTATCGATAGGCACCGGATGGCAAGGCGAGAAAGACATTGATCTCTTGGGCGTTCAGGGCCGAGGGAGCTGTGCGCTTGCCGTCCGATCGGTTCACCCCATAGGCCGCCCACAGCAAATCCGATAGCAAGGGCAAAGGAAGCTCGGCAGAAGAAAACTCGCGCGATGAATGCCGCATGCTCAATGCGTCCATCAACTGAGCGCCGCCGTGCTTGGTCGGCGGCGGCAACACAATTGATGTCGCCGCATCCCCCCGCGCGGGTTTCGGGCGCAGTTGCCCCATCATTCCCATCGCCAGTTTCGTGATCGTACTCATCGACTTCCTCCGCTCGATCGGCCTGCCCCTAGTGGGCAGACTAATCGGATTTACCCGAAGCCATTTGACCTGCCGCAAAGAACAGACTTGATTAACTTACGCTGGCTCCTAGCATGAACGAGGAGTGTGGTGAGACATGTATGTCGCCCTAGCGGTCCAATCGCACCTCATATATGCCATTGCGCACAAGAAGTCCGCCCTGCATGGGCGCCGTGCGAAATGGCCGAGCAAGGAACGGCCGCATCACATTGGAAGGCGAATGGGCCTGTTTCATTCGCGTCAACGCAGCAAATCGTGTTGGAGCATCGGCATGCGCAAGAAAGAGCTTTCCCTACCTCACGTTTATGGTTTGCTTGAACCGGGACCCGTGGTTTTGCTCGCGACATCAATGAAGGGGCGCAACAACGTCATGACCCTGTCGTGGCACACCATGGTCGAATTCGAGCCGCCAACGGTGGCATGCGTCCTTGGCAATGGGGATTACACCTTTTCCATTTTGAAAAAAACGCGCGAATGCGTCATCAATATTCCGACGCTTGAACTCGCGCCACAGGTCGTCGCATGCGGCAACGCCTCGGGTCGAGGTATCGACAAGTTTGAACAGTTTGGCTTGACAGCTAAAGCTGCCACCACGGTCGCTGCGCCGATCATCGACGAGTGCTACGCAAGCCTGGAATGCAAGGTCGTCGACACACGGTTGGTTAACAAGTATGGAATGTTCATGCTTGAAGTCCTCAAGGCATGGGTGGATCCATCCAACAAAAATCCAAAGACACTCCATCATCGTGGAAATGGCGTCTTCATGGTCGCTGGCGACACGATTCGCCTGCCGTCACACATGAAATGAAATGGCGATCGAACCGTTCATTGTGTCCCCGCAACCGATTGGAATTGCAAGTGCATCCTGAGCGCCGCCTCGCGAGCGAACCCCGTTTGCCGTTGCAGTGCGCCATCGGGCCGCTGGTACGTCTGACGGCGCTCGTGCCGGCCATCGCCCTTCGCCTTCCCGCGCCTTTGCACCACCGCGGCCATGCCGATGCGGTGCGTTGGAGCGGCACGACAAACCGCGGCATCGCCGCGGCAGTCCATTACGCTGACTAATACCCCTTGTCTTCAGTCACTTTGGGCAGTTCGACGCTGATGACGTATTCCCCGATAAACCGGCTATGGGGATCGTGGTGGTCGCGATACTCAACCTCCAAACGCAAGACATCGCCCGGCCTAGCCATTAACAAAAAAAAATCTTCTCGGCTTCGGGCAAGTTCCTCCTTGATTGGCCACGCATAGATGTTCCCTCGCGCACTTTTAAGCAGGACTCGATCGCGAAAAACAACCGTCTGTGCAAGCTCGATCTCGACGCATTTGCGCGGCATGGTCGTCAACTCCCATAAGCGTGTGGCTCTTGCGACGCCACGAAAGCTCGACAATTGGCATGCTTATCGGTGAAGGGAATCCTAAGAACCCCTTCACCAAGTCCCGTGCACGCCCCAATAAAGAATAAACACAATTACAAGCGTCGAAACCGCCCACGCCCAGGGTGGCATCATGAACCAAAGGCGCTCAACCATGCCCCGCTGCGCGAGATCGCCAACCTCACCCCGGACGGCGCGCTCAAAGCGGCTGAAAAAATCGTCCATCAGGCCCTTCACTGCGATCTCTGCCACACTGCGACTCATTTGCGCAAGTGTTCCGCCGACCTCGATGTCGGCTTGATAGTTCATTTGCGTGCTGCCATCAATGGCTTGCAGCGCGATCAAGGCGTGCCCCATCCCGAAACCGCCTTGGCCACCATTCCCGCTGAAGCGGAGCACATAACTGTGGGGAGGGTCCACGTCCTCCAGCGTCAAGGTGCTCGTAAAGCGTGTCTCATGCCCCGCGAGCTTCAAGACCTGAACAACCTCAAAAGAGTTGTCGCCCGACTGAGTGACAGATTCACAACCCGGGATCGATGCCTGTAGCATGCGCGTCGAATTCAACGCCTCCCAGGTTTTCACTGGCGTCAGAGGAATGATGCGTTTGCCTTGAACGTCCATGACCACCTCGATTGTTGGTAGATTGTTGGTAATCAGCCGCGATCTTCACCCGACATGCTTATTCTGTCCACCACGATTGAACGCCGTTTCATGTTAGCCCCGGCTGACCGGGCTTGAACATGCGTATCACTCCCGCATAGCGCAAACAAAACGCAAACAAATCCTGGACAACGACTCCACCCAACCACAGTCGCCGACCAACCACATCGCCTTCACCCGGGCCCCCTTCCGCCTCAACGCAGGGGGCGGCGATCGCCGGGCGCTCTTGAGAAGCCAAGCCACCCCACGCCAGCACTCGCGTCTGTGCCGGTCAATCGATGCTTGACTTCGCGCCTGCGCGAAGAACGGGTTAACGCCGCACAGGCGGGCCGCTGTTTACGCCATCTCCCAGCACCCTTCCTTTCGAGCTAAGGAGCTGCACTGTTTCGACTATAGCCCGTGCAGGATCGAAGCTAATGCGAAGTTACCCGAATTTGTCTGGTCCACAATCGCGCAAATCATCGTGATCCGGTTCTCAGCTGAACCCGATCACTTGTGGTACTCCGGTCCCGGCCCTGCATGTCGCAATCGATCGGGTACAGCGCCGCAGGCAACCACTGGCTCCGCAAGAAACCAGCAGCGCAGGCCGCGCAGCCACCTGCAGCGGTAAAGCTGCCGCTGGGTCTTCCCCATCGCTCCAGCGGAGTCCGTCTCGCTCAGGTCCTGAGCTGATCCGCACTGATGGGGAGCTGGCGGATGCGCTTGCCCGTGGCAGCAAAGATCGCATTGGTCACGGCCGGCGCGATGGGCGGTGTACCGGGCTCGCCAATCCCGCCCGGGGCTTCGATGCTTGGAACAATGTGGACCGCAACATGTGGCGCCGCATCGATCCGCAACATGCGATAGGTGTCAAAGTTTGCCTGCACAACCCCGCCGTCACGGACCTGGATCCCATCAAGCAACGCAGCGGTCAATCCAAAATTAATGGCACTTTCCATCTGCGCTCGCACCGTGTCGGGATTCACCACATGTCCGCAATCAACGGCACAACTGACGCGATGCACGCGGACTTCACCGGTCTTGCTCACCGAAACTTCTGCCACCTCCGAAACATAGGAGCCGAAGGAGTGATGCATGGCGATCCCGTGAAAATGCCCAGGCGGCAGGGGCTGGCCCCAACCTGCCATACGTGCTGCGATGTCGAGCGTTTCTAATGCGCGCTTGTCGTGGCCCAGCAGGCCGCGACGGAATCGATACGGGTCTTGCCCCGCCGCGTGTGCGGCTTCGTCCATGAACGACTCGACCGTGAACGCATTGATCGAATGACCGACCGAGCGCCAGAAGCCAACCGGAATGGGCGTGTTACGCATGACATAACGCGTCTGCGCATTGGGCAAGTCATAGGGCAAATCGACTGCACCCTGGACCGAGGTTTCATCGAGTCCGCCTTTGACGTGCGATGGGAAGACCCGCGACATGATGGACGGCCCGACGATTTTGTGGCTCCATGCGCCCAATTGTTTGTCCGGTCCGATTGCAGCGCGCAGGATGGCGAGGTTTGCGGGGCGGTAGGCATCGTGGCGCGTGTCGTCCTCGCGCAGCCAGATTACTTTGACTGGGCGTGAAACAGCCTTCGAAATCTCCACGGCCTGGGCCACGAAATCCTGCTCAAAGCGCCGACCAAAGCCGCCGCCGAGAAAGGTGGTGTGCACATAGATGGCGCTTTGCGCAAGCCCAGTGATCTTGCTTGCCGTGATCTGGTTGAAGGTTTGCGCCTGGGTCGGACCCCAAATGTCACAACGGTCCTTTTGCACATGGGCAGTACAGTTCATCGGCTCCATCGTGGCATGCGCAAGAAACGGAACCGTATAGGTGGCTTCGAGCATTGTCCAACCGGGCTTTTGCTGTAGCGCAGCATCGCCTTGACCCACCCGCCAGGCCACCACGCCGGGCTCATTGGCCCCTTCGCGGAACATTGCCAGGATGGACGCGTCGTCCATTGTCGCGTCGGGTCCTCGATCCCATTGGATCTTCAAGGCATCTCGTCCCTTCTTTGCCGACCAGAAGTCAGTGGCAACGACCGCAACGCCGCTGCTGATGGGCACAACCGCGTGCACGCCTGGAACCGTCAAGGCTGCACGATCATCAACCGCGACCAGCTTGCCACCGAAGGTCGGACATTGCACCACGGAGGCAATCAGCATTCCCGGCACTTGCACATCAATACCAAACACCGCCGTCCCATTGGTTTTTGACGGCACATCGACACGCGCAATGGGCTTGCCGATGAGGGTAAAGTCCTTGGGATCCTTGAGCTTGGCGTCTGCAGGCACAGGCAACTTGGCCGCTGCAGCAGCAACGCTTCCGAAGCTGGCCTGCTGCCCAGCCGGTCCGTAGATGACGCCCGACTTGGCGTGGCAGTTGCCACGATCCACATTCCATTGCGCCGACGCCGCCTCAAGCAGCAACGCCCTTGCCACAGCACCTGCCTGACGCAATGCCAGCCAAGAGCTTCGCACGCTGGTGCTGCCGCCGGTGGCTTGCATGCCAAGCATGGGGTTAACGTAAGCTGGAGAAGCCGACGCCTGCACGATGTGCACGCGCGCCCAGTCCGCATCCATCTCATCGGCCAGCAACATGGGCAAGGACGTCATCACACCCTGCCCCATTTCCGACTTATCGACCATCAAGGTCACCCAGTTGTCGGCCGTGATCCGAATAAATGCGTTCGGCGCAAAAGGCGCCGCGTCCGCATCACCTGCGATACCGGCGGCTTGCGCCATGCGATCACGTACAGGCAGGTAGAGACTCAGCATTAATCCGCCACCGGCTAAGGCGGACGTCTTCAGAAATTGGCGCCGTGCGGGCATCGTGGTGGAACGCATTTCAAGCCCCCTCGTGCAATGCTTGTGATGCTTGATGAATGGCTGCACGAATTCGCTGGTAGGTTCCACAGCGACAGATGTTGCCACGCATGAACTCGGAAATTTGCTCATCCGTGGGGTGAGGAGTCTGCCGCAGCAAGACGGTTGCAGACATGATCTGCCCGGACTGGCAGTAGCCGCATTGCGGAACCTCGTTCGCAACCCACGCCGCCTGAACGGCTTTCGCCTCAGGCCCCGTCAAACCCTCAATCGTGACGACCTCGCCGCCATCGGCAGACGATACAGGAATCTGGCACGAACGCACCGCCGCCCCATTGAGATGAACAGTGCAGGCGCCGCATTCCGCGATGCCACAACCGTATTTGGTGCCATTGAGCTGGAGGTGGTCGCGAATAACCCAAAGCAGAGGGGTATCGGGGCTGACATCCAATGCGTGCACTTGGCCATTGAGATTGAATCGAATCATGATGCCCCTTCAGTTCCGCAACACGCAGGATCAGCGTCTAGCAGCCGTCAAGAACCGCGGCCTCGGAGGCATCTTAGTTAAGCGTGCTTGTTTCTGCTTGTCACAAAAAGGGTTCATCGCCACCCGCCCTCTGCGCAGCTGTGGCCGTGCGCCCCATCCTGATGTCGAATTTCGGCCTGACACAAGAAGTGAACATGTGCCCGCGCACTCCCCTTCCTCGCCCCGTCTGGGCAGGCGGGGGTCAAGCGGGCGGTTTTCGCTTGTTGTTCCGTGTTTGGCTATAAAGGAAGAGCATGCAACGGCGCAAAGTCACGTTCAAGCTCGACCCCAAGACTGCGCAGAGGGTGCGGCTGGAAGGGTGGACGCGACTGCACCTGGGCGATATGCGCCAGCTCAAACCGTCGCAGCGATGCGCGGCCTGTTGGCAACTCGTTCGCAAGACGCTTGCCGAGCGCATGCATGTGTGTCCGCACTGCGGGCACATGGCACCGCGCGACCAGGACAGCGCAACGGTGGTCATCGACGCGCATGCAGCGCAGCAAATCCCATTACGGGACCCGCCTGGAACGGGCGTGGCGGCGAGACCCAAACCTCTGCCCCGACAACGGGGCAAGTCCAAGTCCTTGCCCCACGAAACTCCCGCGACAACGCCATGCCTTGAGTGGCGGGAGAGGTCATGCTGGCATCAGCATTGCCCGCCAGTCTCGTGCCGCGAACGTGGCAGTCTTCCTCCACCACGACGGCTTGCATGCGATGCCATGATTTGCTTCTTCACGCTGCAGACCATTGCCGCCGGATTGCCTCCAAGTCGGCCGCGCACCTACACCCACTTCATCGGGATCGCAAGCCTGTTGTGCTCAGACGCTGCTCGACGCTGATGCAGCCAGCGCCGTAAGTCGCATCTAGGGAGTGCGCAGTCGGCGTAATTGTTCTTCGGTGCGCGCGTCATCAATCTCCCTTAGAACGCCGCCTAAATCTACCGTGTGGTCGTGGGATTCAAACTCCCCGGTGAGCGCAACTTCGGCGTCTAAGATTCCGCGGCTGTATAAATCCCAGATCTCATCGCCATGCCGCGTGTTTCGCAGCTCTGGCGCAAAGCGAGCAAAAAACGCACTGAGATTCGCCACATCACGCAGGAGCATCCGCTTCGCGTGGTTGTTGCCAGCCGCATCGACTGCCTGGGGCAAATCAATAATGACGGGGCCGTCGACCCCAAGGAGGATGTTGAACTCCGAGAGGTCCCCGTGAACGATTCCGGCGCGCAGCATGCGTACGACTTCGCGCAGGATCATCGCGTGGTGCAAGCGTGCCTGTTCCTTCGTGAAGATGACGTCGTTCAGCCGCGGTGCGGCGTCCCCGTCTTCGGCAACAACCAACTCCATCAGCAACACGCCGTCGCAAAAGTTGATTGGTCTTGGAACGCGCACACCAGCGCTCGCAAGTCGATAAAGAGCATCCACTTCAGCACTCTGCCACGCTGCTTCCTGCGCCTGTCGCCCGAAGCGTGTACCTTTGGACATCGCGCGCGCTTGGCGCGTGTTTTTCACCTTGCGATTCTCGGTATAGTCCACTGCTTGGCGAAAGCTTCTCTGAGTGGCCTCCTTGTAGACCTTGGCGCAGCACACCTCCTCGCCTCGGCGTACAACATAGACCATGGCTTCCTTGCCACTTGTTAGCTGGCGTACTACTGTATCGATCAAACCCTCGTTGATCAGGGGTTGCAGGCGCGGGGGTGCTTTCATCCGTGCATTTTGCGCCATGCATGCGAACACGGTTCCCGCGCGAACATTTGACCCGCGTGGGCGCTCGGAAAGACAAAGCTCCACTTCAGCAGTAACTCGACGGCATCAACCATTGGCGCTTCTTCGCTCCCTGCCCTGAACGGCAGGGTTTCTTGGAGCAACGGATGAACGCATACCCAAGACGCCGGCTCCTAACCGCATGCCTATACGGCTTGCTCTGTCTGTCGTCCGCCGCTTTCGTGTCGAGGGGCGTACGCGCTCAGGATGCCGCTGTTCTGGAGTCGCGCTACAAGGCGCTGCGCGGTCAACTCGCAAGCAGCCCATTCAAACAGCCTCTGGTGCTTGAGTCGACGCAGACCAGCGACACGCTTAACGGCAATGTCTACGCGGTTGTCAATCAGCCCTATAGCCTTGTTCGCCAAGCTCTGAAGGGCCGAGATCACTGGTGCGACATTCTAATCTTGCACCTGAACGTCAAGAACTGCCGCGCCGTCGACGCCCATTCAGAAAAGATCCTCAGCGTTGCCATCGGCCGTAAGCTCGACCAACCGCTCGCGGATGCCTACCCCGTCGACTTCATCTATCGAACTGCTGCGAGCGGGCCCGGCTATCTCGACGTCCTTCTTCACGCCGATAAAGGTCCACTGGACACGAAGAATTACCGGATTGCGCTCGAAGCGATTCCACTTACTGCGAATACCAGTTTTTTGCATATGTCTTATGCCTATGCTTACGGCCTGGCAGCACGAATCGCAGTGCAAGGCTATCTTGCCACCATTGGCAGGGACAAGGTCGGGTTCAGCGTGGTCTCCCGTAATCCCGACGGGTCTCCCGTCTACGTCGGCAACGTGCGGGGGATGCTCGAACGCAACACGATGCGGTACTACCTCGCGATTGAGGTCTACCTAAACACGTACACGCTTCCACCAGGACAGCAGTCGGAGAAGCGCTTGGAAGACTGGTTTTCCTCCGTCGAGCGCTACCCGCGCCAGTTGCATGAATTAGATCGCGACGAATACCTGTCGATGAAGCGAAAGGAGCTTGCGCGGCAAAAGACAACGGCTGGCGGCTCTGAGAAATAGGCCCATTTGCGCTCGCACGACCAGAATGATCGATGGTCTGACCTCCTCCTTGTCCTCGACTGGGGCCACCGTTGGTATGGAAAGAGTGGGGACTCCCGTCCGCGTATGGGTGAGCACACGGGTGAGCGCGCGGTGAGCCACGACGGCGTGCGAGCGATGCACCTGCTCGATTATGTTGTCGAGAGCTGACTGCATGGTCAAGTCGGCCCGGCCTATGACGTACTGAAAGCCGATCCGTCGCGCGCCGTGACGGCGGCTCGGATGCGCGCGCCTGGCCGAGCGACTGATCTCAGAACTTGTGAACGAATCCCCTGGGTCGTGCGTTGAATGGAGCATGAGCGCGC
>JABBOE010000143.1 GCA_019351955.1 Pseudomonadota bacterium | reverse complement strand
AGTAAGACACCACAGGCACATTAAAGTTCACGGATAAATCGTGCCGTGTCTATAGCTGAAGAAACCCTGATCAAGTATGACCGCCTGCGCTTTGTCGCAGGCTGCCTGGAGCATGAAGTCCGAACGAGTTTTGCCGAGCAGCGTTGCAGCGTGATCAATCAAGTCGCGTTGCTCGGGCAATGCTCGTAGGTTGATGGCTGCGTCGCGCATGGAATTGCCATCTTGATGCATACACAATAGATACACGACGCGCTGCCTCCCGCATAGCTTTTGTCAATATGTTGTCTATGGGTCTGTGCGGTTCCTTGGGTTGTTGGTTGGCGCGCCGTCGGCAGCATCGAGATGGGCGAGATCCGCAGCCATCCCCATCCGGCGATGGTCCTCCGAGTGTTGCGGCACCTGCCATCGGCAAGCGGGAAACAGTTTTGTTTGCCGATCTACGGACAAGCGCGAGGGATTGGGGTACCCCGGATTATCCAAGCCGCTTGAAAAGCGTCGGGTGTGAGTGTTTATGCGGCTTGGACGTGGGTTCAAGTGCCCCCGGCTCCGCCAATTCCTGGTCTTGATTGATCCCGCCGCTCCCCGCGTGTTCATCCGGGTTGCAGCGAAGGCCTGCGAACTTCGCCGGCCAGCCTAGCCAAGTGCTTCAACGCGTCGAGTCTCATCGCAAGTCGGTAAACTCTTAACTGACACAACTTGTTAGTTTTTTGGCTTGCTGAGCCTGATGATGCCTATGTCGTTTGCTGACCTTCCCGAAGATTCCGAGGATCCTCACCATACCCCCGCCGAACGCGCTGCAGCGGCCGCGCGCAGCACATGGGTCAGCGTCGGAGTAAATCTCGGGTTGACGTTTACACAGGTTGCAGTCGGTCTGATGGCGAAGTCCCAGGGTTTGGTGGCAGACGGCATCCATTCGCTGTCCGATCTCGTGGCGGACTTCGTTGTACTCTTTGCAAGCCACCACAGCCAGCGAGATGCGGATGAAGGGCATCCCTATGGCCATCAACGTTTCGAGACTGCAGCCTCGCTGGTTTTGGGTGTTTTGCTGTTGGTTGTTGGGGTTGGCATGCTGTGGTCCGCCTTTCGCAAGCTTGAAGAGCCTGACACGGTTCAAAAGGTTCATTTGGCGGCGCTTTGGGTGGCAGGCGGAGCGATCGTTGCCAAGGAGCTTTTGTTCCGCTACATGTTGTCGGTGGCCAAGAAGGTCAAATCAAGCCTCCTGGTGGCCAACGCATGGCATGCGCGCTCTGATGCTGCATCGTCAGTCGTCGTCGGCATCGGCATTATTGGCAATTTGGCGGGATTTCCTATTCTGGATCCGATTGCAGCCCTGATCGTGGGATTCATGGTAGCCAAGATGGGCTGGGAGTTTGGTTGGGACGCGTTGCATGACCTCATGGATCGGGCGGTGGATGACCAGGAGGTTCAGGGCATTTTCCAAACGCTGAGCCAAACGCCCGGGGTGCTCGGTGTCCACGATGTGCGCACGCGCAAGATGGGGGACATGATCGTCGTTGATGCCCATATCGAAGTAGATGCGGCGATTAGCGTCGAGGCAGGGCATGACATCGCCGTGGCTGCCCGGGATCGTGTAATGCAGCGCCATCGTGTGTTGAATTTGATGACGCACGTCGATCCCTGGCGCAAACCCGACTTGGATCACGTTGGTTTGCCAGCGAGGACAGACGGCCAATACCCCGGCTGACCTTGTGCGGATTTATGGGGCTGTTGCACACAGCGTGCGCAAAGAGTCGATCAGATGGAATGGGCAGCCTACCGTACATCGCCGAGCCAGCGCGGCATTGCGCTGTTGCTAGGCCCTCTGGATGCAGCGGATCAGCGTCTCTAGGGAAGGCGGAGGTGAGCTAAACGATCGTTTCGGTGGCTTATTGCCACCTGGGCAATGGATCAAGCACGGATGGCGCCAATCCTCCCGAAAGCCACGCCTGAATCCAGTCCGCACCGAATGCGCCAAGCACTATATCGGCGCGACCCTTGGCGAGGGATTCGAGCAACCGATGGTGATGGGGTCCCGGAAGGACAGCGCCGATGCCACAGGCACTTTTAGGCCTTGAGGCCAATTCAAATGCGCTGTAATTTATACAGTCATGAGGCGTCTTCAGGTTTTTTGCAGTACCCACTGCCCCCAACGATGAGCAGTCGCGGGCACTTGCGTTTGGGTACGAGGGAAACATGATGCATTTCTTGTGCACACGAAAGCCGGTTCGTTCCCCGGTCCGATGGGATGGCCAAGGCGAGCGACAGTGCGCCAGTGTGAAGCCGACGGGCACGACATTTGAGATCGCTTCTGCACTGTGAATACCCGCCGCATTGCCCACTTGGACATGGATGCATTCTTCGCTTCGGTGGAGTTGTTGCGTTACCCTGAGCTACGGGGGCACCCTGTGGTGGTTGGCGGACGCCATGATTGGCACCCGGTGATGAAGACTGACGGAACCCGGCGCTTTGCCCGGCTGCGCGAGTACGCAGGACGCGGCGTGGTGACTACCTCTACGTACGAGGCACGCGCCTTGGGCGTGTTTTCTGGCATGGGCATGATGAAGGCGGCGCTGTTCGCGCCAGAGGCCTTTTTGCTGCCAGCCAATTTCGAAGCATACCGACACTATTCCAGTCTATTCAAAGCGGCAGTGGCCAGTATCGCCCCGCAAATCGAGGATCGCGGAATCGATGAAATTTACTGCGATCTCAGTCTGCTACCGGATGACACCATGGCGCTGGCGCAGCAGATGAAACGGGCGGTGCGTGAAGCGACCGGCTTGAGCTGCTCGATTGGCGTCACCCCAAACAAACTGCTATCCAAAATTGCCTCGGAATTAGACAAGCCGGACGGCATCACGATCTTGAGCCTTGAGGACGTGCCCACCCGAATTTGGCCACTTCCGGTCAGTAAGGTCAATGGCATCGGCCCAAAGGCTACGCTTAAGCTCGAAAGGCTTGGAATTCGCTCGATCGGTGAATTGGCGACGGCGGATGCTGGATTGTTGCAGCAGCACTTCGGCGCCACCTATGCAATGTGGCTCAGAAATGTGGCCGAGGGCATCGACCATCGTCCCGTCGTAACCCAGGCCGCTCGGAAGTCCATTAGCCGCGAAACCACCTTCGAGCGTGATCTGCACCCGCTTGTTGACCGAGCTGAGCTTTCAGCCGTGTTTGGGGAACTCTGCAAGCGCGTCGCAGCGGATCTGCAGCGCAAGGGGTTGGCCGGCCGCACCATTGGGATCAAAGTGCGCTTCGAGGACTTTCGCACAGTCACCAGGGATTTGTCGCTGATCACCCCGACAGCCGATGCGCAGACAATCCAGCGCGCCGCCAGAATGTGCCTTAAGAAGATCGAGCTTCGGCAACGGTTGCGTTTGCTTGGGGTCCGGGCAGGCGGTCTTACGGGCTCGAAAAAACGGGTGGAGGGTGAAAGCAGTTCGCCGCAGCAGATGGAGCTGTTGGAGATCCAGTGCGATCAAACGAGATAGGCGTGGAAGGAGCATCATCGAGTCGAGCGAAGGTGCCGGGGCACGGCGTCCTTGCGGGCCGGGCAGGATTGGCTCCCGACTCCAGCTCAGCTTTTCGGAAAAGCGGTCGAGGAGGCACACCAATACTTCAGGAAATTGCCGCTTCAAAAGGAAGCGAGGCAAGGCCGTCGCAGGGTCACGGGTCGATGCGCTTGGTCAGCACGAACAACGGTATGGCGCGGGCGCTGGCAAAATGGAAGGGGTTTCATGCATGGGCACACCTCGCTGGCACTCTGGGGTGTTACGAAGGGGGCTGGCTGGCAAGGTTCGTTTACGCTGCTCCAAACACCGGAACGCAGCCGCAAGGTGAAATTGTCGCGCCTTGTCGTTTGGCTCGACTGGCGGGTAAGGTTTTATAGCAAGCTCCGCCCCGGGTGCTGAGGACAGGGCTTGTGCTTGCGGTTCAGCGCACGCAGGTGCGTCCAGGAGGATATAAATTTGTCGTACCGGTCCGAGAGACGCCGTGGAACCTCACCCCCTGGCTTGCCAATTTCTGGTGTGTGCGTCCCCCGGCGATGGCAGGCACAAAAAAGCCGTAAGTGCCTGTTCTTATGGCAGCTTACGGCCTTTCGCGGACTACTGTCGATTAAAAAATGGTGCCCAGAAGAGGACTCGAACCTCCACGCCTCGCGGCGCTAGTACCTGAAACTAGTGCGTCTACCAATTCCGCCATCTGGGCAAGGAGCAAAATCTTAGCAGGATTTTTTGCACTGTCCAGTATGCTGCGTATGCATGAATGCCAGGCCGATACCGCGGGCCCCGTACTTCCAACAACAAGAGGAATGAGACTGTGATTGTCGAAGGTGTTGTTCAAGGCCATCGTGACGGCTATGGATTGGTGGTTTCCGAGCAGGGCGTGCAAGACGTATATTTGTCTCCGCAGCAGATGCGCACGGTGATGCATCTGGACCGCGTACGGGTAAAGATCGTGCGCCAGGACAAGCGAGGCAGGCCTGAAGGCCAAGTTATCGAAATTTTGGCGCGCTCGCATCGCCCGGTCATCGGGCGTCTCCTGCAGGAAGGTGGCGTCTGGCTGCTGGCCCCTGAGGACAAGCGTTATGCGCAGGACATCCTGATTCCGGGCAATGCTGTCGGCAATGCCAAAGCGGGCCAGATTGTGAGTGTGGAAATTGCTGAGCCAGCCTCCCCTTACGCGCAACCCGTTGGCAAAGTGACTGAGGTGCTGGGGGAACTGCATGATCCCGGGATGGAAATTGAGATCGCGGTGCGCAAGTATGGAGTTCCTCACCGATTCAGTGCCGAAACCGAGAGGCAGGTTGCTGCATTGGCTGCGCATGTGCGCGAACAGGACCGCCCAGGACGCTACGATCTCACCGATGTGCCGCTGGTCACAATCGATGGCGAGGATGCGCGTGACTTCGATGATGCGGTGTACTGCGAACCCGCGAATATCGGCCGTGAAGAGGGTTTCCGCCTCATCGTAGCCATCGCCGACGTTTCACACTACGTCACACCGGGCGAGCCCCTGGATTTCGACGCGCTGGAGCGTGCCACCTCCGTATATTTTCCCAGGCGCGTCATTCCGATGATTCCGGAAAAACTCTCCAATGGATTGTGCTCGCTCAACCCGAAGGTTGATCGCTTGTGCATGGTCTGTGACATGCTCATTGACAGTTTGGGCGAACTCAGGGCATATCAGTTCTATCCGGCCATCATGCGCTCACACGCGCGCTTCACTTATACGGAAGTCGCGGCCATTCTTGAAAACACGCGCGGAGCCGAGGCGCAGGCGCATTCCGAGTTGGTTCCCCATCTGCTTCACTTGTATGACGTCTACACGGCTTTGCTCAAGGCGCGACGTGTGCGCGGCGCGATTGATCTGGAGGTGCCGGAAACCCAGATTGTGTGCGATGCCAGCGGGCGAATTGAGAAAATTGCGCTGCGCACCCGCAACGAGGCACACCGGCTTATCGAAGAATGCATGCTGGCTGCGAACGTCAGTGCGGCGGACTTCTTGGAGCGAAACAAGCATCCGGGCCTCTATCGCGTCCACGAAGGACCGACCCCGGAGAAGCTCGCGTTGTTGCGCAGCTTTCTCAAGACCCTGGGTTTGCCGGTCAGTATTGGCGACAATCCGGAGCCCGCGGACTACCAACAACTCTCGGATGCCGCGCGCGAACGCCCGGATGCCGCACAAATCAATGCCCTGATGCTTCGATCGATGCAGCAGGCAATCTACAGCCCGCATAACAGCGGGCACTTCGGCTTGGCCTATACCGCCTACGCGCATTTCACCAGCCCGATTCGCCGCTATCCCGACCTGCTGACCCATCGCGCAATCAAGGCCGTACTCGAGTCGAAGCGATACAAATTGCAGCCACCTGAAAGTATGGTCTTGTCGCTGCCCAGCGCGCAGGCGCAATCCAAGGCCGCGCAGGCCAAGCTCAAGGCGGGTGTGGAAGTGAGCGCCAAACGCATCAAACCCACGTCAGACGAATTGTTGGCGTGGGAAGCCGTGGGCCAGCATTGCTCCGCAAATGAGCGACGGGCCGATGAAGCCACACGCGACGTCGAGAGCTGGCTCAAGTGCTGGTACATGCGCGATAAACTTGGTGAGGAGTTCGTCGGCGCCATTACGGCGGTGACGAGCTTCGGCATCTTCGTCCAGCTCACGGCCTTGTATGTGGAGGGGCTGATCCACATTTCGGAACTTGGAGCCGAGTATTTCCGATTCGACGAAGCGCGCAACGAGTTACGGGGCGAGCGCACCGGCAAACGCTACGGCCTTGGTGACCGCGTGTTGGTGCAGGTAAGCCGGGTCGATCTTGATGGCCGCAAGATCGATTTTCGGATGGTGGCGGACCCATTGCGCGTGCTGGGCGGTGGAGCGACCAGTGGGGCGTCGTCGCGCCGTCGCGCGCGTGTGGAGTCCGTTCTCGCCCCGATCGGCGCCGCGCTTGACGATAGTGACAACAGCGTGTTCGAGTTGCCCGCCGAGCGCGAAGACCGCAGTGTGGCCCAAGCCAAGCGTGTCCGTGCGGCGGGCACCGGCGGTAAGCGAAAAGCGGTGACGTCAGAGCGGCAGCACATCAAAGCCACGGCGAAGGCGCCGGCCGCGAAGGGCAGCAGCAAGGGCTTGGGAAAACGGGCTGGAACCGCAAGCAAATCTGTTGCGCCGAGAAAGCGAAGCCGTACGAAGTAGCGCCTCGACTAGGCTGCGCCAGGCCCTTCACGCCCGATGGCACAAGCTCGCGCCCGTTCGGTGCCTCCAGGGTCACCGAACGGGCTAGGCGCGAACTCCGGCTCTGCTTCCGCGGTACGCGCAACGGCCCAAGCCCGCTGCATCCACTGTGGCAAAGTCCCGGCCCGCAACCCTGCCTGTTCGCGCATCGCGCAATCGGCGCCAGCTCCGTGCAGCCACACTGCGGCCTGCGCCGCAGCCAGCTCTGCATGGGGTGCGAGCGCAAGGAAAGCGGCCAAAGCACCGGCGAGGACGTCGCCCGTGCCAGCTGTGGCCAGAAGGCCGTTTCCGCTCGGGTTGAGCCACAACTCGCCGGTGGTGGTGGCGATCACGCTTCCCGCGCCTTTAAGCACACAGTGGGCATGGCTTGTGGCCACAAGTTCAGCGGCCGCATCCAGGCGATTGGCCTGCACCTGGCCAGTGTCCCATTGCAGCAGACGGGCGGCCTCGCGCGGATGTGGCGTCAACCAGGCCGGATGGGTTCGCGCGCGCAACGCACGCCAAAGCGGGCCGCCGCGAGCCTCAGCGGCTAACAGGTTGAGGCCATCAGCATCGATCACTAGCGGGCTATCAACCTTGATGAGGGCCTCCAGCGCATCCAGCGCATCTGGCGAGGTTCCCGCGCCCGGTCCGAAGACGTCACAACCAGCGCCGCTTAGCTTGGCTGCCTGCGCCTGAAGTAGAAGGGCGGCGGGGCGGCGCAACATCAGTTCGGGCCACACGGGATCCAATGCAGATGCGGCGGGGTCGAACAAGGCTGCGAATACCCGGCCTGCGCCCATGGCAAGGGCAGACCTGGCGCACAGCAGCGCCGCACCTGCCATGCCACTGCTGCCGCCGAACACGCGTACGTCGCCGCGCTGCCCTTTGTGCGCCGCTGTGTGAAGCGAGGGCAATGCGGCCAAGGCGCAGTAAGGATCCACGAGACGTGCAGTGGGAGCCAGGTCGTGACCGGGTAGGTCGTCGGGTCGGAAGTCGAGTGTGTCCAGCCAAAGCTCGCCGCAGGTGGGCGCGGAGGGTCCCGTAAGCAGTCCGGGCTTGAGGCCCAGAAAGGTCACGGTGACTTGGGCGTGGACGCATAGGCCTGGAGCCATGCCAGTATCCGCAGAAAGGCCTGATGGCAAATCTGCCGCGAGCACGGGCGCGCGCGTCCGATGCAGCGCGGCGATCGCGCTGCCGAGTTCACCCTCTGGCGCACGATTCAGCCCTAAGCCCAATAGCGCGTCGATGACAAGTTCGGCCCACTGAAAAAGTGCTTCCGAGTCGGTTGCGCCCCAGTCCCTGAGTCGGACTCTCGAGCCTTGCGCTTGGTCCAAGGCCCAGCACCAGTCGGCAGGACGGCGGTCGGCTGTCCACTGCGTCGCGTCACCGCAGGCCACCACCAATACCTCGACCTCCATACCCTGCTTGGCCAACATGGACGCAGCCGCGAGCCCATCGCCGCCATTGTTTCCCGGCCCGCACAAGACGAGAACACGGCGTTTATGTGGAAACCGGGCCCGTGCCAGTGCCGCGATGCCACGCCCTGCACGCTGCATCAGCGTATGCGGCTGCAGCGCTTTTGCAGCAATGCGTTCGATGCGGCGTAGAGCCGCCTCGCTCCATACGGGCCAAGGCGAATGCTGTGAGGATGGGAGTATGCGAAACATGGTGGGGCCCTCTATTTATACCCACCCCAGGGCACCTGCAACTGCGCCGGCCAATAGCAGCCACAGTGGATTGACCCGTGTCCAGACATTCAATCCGATCACAGCCATGACCCCAATGCCCTCCCGCGCGTTGTGAACATTCTGCTCGGCTAGCAGCCAGCCCGCCGACAGCAAGAGGCCCACCGTGACCGGAGCCAGACCATCATGGAGCGCTCGTATCCACTGGTGTGCCGGATTGTCGCTGCTGAAGCGGAAATAGGCCAGCGTGATCACCGTGGAGGGGAGAATGAGGCCTACCGCGCCGGCCAGGGCGCCCAACATCCCGGCGACATGCCAACCCAGCAGCGTGGCGAACAGAATCATATTGGGCCCCGGCGAGGCTTGGGCCAGGGCCAGCGCAGCGTTGAACTCTGTGTTCGTGACCCAATGCTGAGTGTCCACTATTGATCCGGCCTGATTTATCCGTGAATCATGCTGCATATTTAACGCGTGCATCCTGGAAGAACTTTCT
>JABBOE010000015.1 GCA_019351955.1 Pseudomonadota bacterium | reverse complement strand
GATCACGAGGCATGCTGTTCTACCGGCTATTGCAGCAATCGGCCGCCACAACGCCAGCGACCTACACCAACATACGGGACAACGTGCACTCGGAACCGGCCGCCAACCGGTTTGCTCGACCTGTGGAGCTAAATGGATAGCCCATATAAATAGACAGCACAGGCGAATACCGCGCAAACGGTGAGACGAAACAAATCATTCGGCGTCGGGATGTGGGCTATGGCGGGAGTTGTCTCGTCGGGCGATCGCCCATCAAGTTGGACATCCCGCCCGCTCAACGCTCGAGACTGTGCAGCGGGGTGCCCATCCGGATCGCGTTCTCAGGCGCCGCAACTCAATTTGGACTCGGGAACCCCGAGCTTTTTGAGAATCAGCCCAAGCGGGCAGAAATTCGTGAAGCCAAATTGCAGCAAATTGGCGCCGACAAAGGCCGTCAGCAGCAAAAACCATTCAGATACGAACAGGGGACTGCCCTGAACGCCGAGCAGCAGGGACAGCAGGATAAAAGTTCCCGCGAAGATTCGGATATAGCGTTCAACGGTCATGCAAGGCTCCATGAGGAAGAATCAAATAATTATTCACAAAATAGTGCAAACCCGCCGGAGTATCAAGGGCGGCTTGCCGTGGTGGGTCGTAGGTCAGTTTTGTTGTGCAGCAGGAGCCTTCACACGAATCTGCCAGATGTAGTACATCAGCGGGATTACGATCAGCGTGAGCATGGTTGAAAGCAGCGTGCCGAAGATCAGGGAAACGGCAAGTCCACCGAAAACCGGATCGGTGATCATGATGGCCGATCCGAAAATGATGGCAAGGGCCGTGAGAAGAATGGGACGCAACCGCACAGCACCGGCCTGTGCCACCGACTCCTGCAAGCTGTAGCCGCGGGAGCGGTAATCCAGGATGAAGTCGATCAGCAGCAGGGAGTTGCGCACCACGATACCTGCCAGCGCGATCACCCCGATCATGGATGTGGCCGTGAACGATTGGTGGGTGATCCAGTGTCCGGGAAACACGCCGATAAGCGTCAGTGGAATTGCCCCCATGACGATGACCGGCAATAGGAAGGATTTGTAGTACGCCACCAGAAGCAAGTAGATAAAGACGAGCGCCACCATGAAGGCCGAACCCAGGTCGCGGAACACGTCCAGGGTCAGGCGCATCTCGCCACCCCAGAGAAGCTGGTAGCCCTTGAGGTCAGAAGCAGGCGTTTCGGAAAAGCCAAGATTGCCTGTGCTGAATGTGGTGCCGTTGGCTAGCTTTTTCCCATCGAGCATGGAGTTCAGGCTGAGCGTTGCGTAAACAGGGCTGGAATGAATCATTTCGCCGCTCACATACACTACAGGATGCTGGTCACGGCTATAAATTGGCCTTGCCAAAGACGTCTTCTCGACCGTCGCGATGGCCGAAAGCGGAACGACCTTGCCCTGGGCATTTTGAATCGGCACGTCCAGCAGTTGCTGAGGGCCCTGGCGCTCCGTGCGCGGGATGCGTACGACGATGTTCACCGGCTCCAGCGCGTTCCGGTCATGCACAGCACCGACCTTGAGCCCCGAGACATAATCGTGAAGGAGCTGGACGATCTGTCCAGGGACGATACCTGACAGTGCGGCCTTCTGCCGATCCACCCTGATCCGATACTCGGATGTGGTTGCTGTAACGGAATTGTCCTGATTCATCAGGCCGTACACCCGATCAAACGCACCCAGCATGCCCTTTGCCGAACTTCGCAGGACATCGTAGTCAGGGCCATACAGCTCTGCCATGACCTGCGCGCGCACAGGTGGGCCGGGTGGGGTTTCGAACAACTTGATGATGGTGGACGGGAAACGTGCCCGGACGGGGGCGAGCTGCGCGTACAACTCCTGCACGACGGCGTGCGACGAGATGCTGCGCGCATCCTTGCCCACAAGGTTCACACGAATCTGCGCGAAGTTGTCGCCTCGCTTGAGCGGGTCACCGCGCACCAACGCGGCAAAGTCCACTGGAGCCGCCTCGCCGACAAAGGTCTGATAGTCGAGCACGTCGGGATTGCCGCCCAGTACGTTACCCACAGCTCGGGCCACCTCGTCCGTGCCCTCCAAGGACGAGCCTGCCGGAGTGTCCACTTGCACAAGAAAGGTGTTGGTATTGTCGTTTGGCAGCATCTTGAGTTCCACACCCAGGCTGGAAAGCGGTCCGTTCATGCCTGCGGGGCGGATGAACTGCCATGCAGGCATCAGCATGGCGCCAATGAGGAGAAGCAAGACCGCCAGCAGCATGATGTTGCGCTTGGTGCGGCTTTTCATCAGTGGAGTGAACAGGCGCAAATAGACCGTATGGAGCCGGTCGGCCTTGTGGGTTCCTTCGTCCTCGAGCGGGTCGGTACGGGCCAACTCCTCGCGTGCTGCCTTTTTCGATAGCCACACCCGCGCGGCCCAGGGCACCACCGTATATGCAAGCAACAGTGAGGCAATCATGGCCACCGGCACATTGATCGGGATTGGGCGCATGAACGGCCCCATCATCCCGCTCACAAAGGCCATCGGGATAAAGGCCAGGATCACGGCCAGCGTGGCCATGTTGGTTGGGTTGCCGATCTCGTTGGTGGCTTCGATGACCGTGGCAATGAAATTGCGCTTGGCCCCGTTGTGCAGATGGCGGTGAATGTTTTCAATCACCACGATGGCGCCGTCGACGAGCAGGCCGAGCGACAGGATGAGCGCAAACAAGGTGATGCGGTTAATGCTTTGGCCAATGATGAGGTCGACCGTGAGCACGGCAAACAGTGTGAGCGGCACGGTCAGTGTCACGATGCCAGCCTCGCGCCATCCCAGGAAGATCCACAACAGGAGCGACACACTCAGAATGGCAATGCCCAAATGCTCCACCAGTGTGTTGACAGCCTCGTTGGCCTTGTGCCCGTCGTTGCGCGTAATGGTGGCGTAGACGCCCTGCGGCAGGGCGTAGGCTTTGATCTCGTCGAGTTTCTTCAGGACATCATTGACCACCACCACAGCGTTTGCACCCGATTTCTTGGCGATGGACAGGGTCACAGCGCTCATCTCCTGGCCATGTGGCTTGCCTTTGGCCGCTGGCCCCCAGGCAAAGTGGGACAGAGCGTCGGTCTCCTCAGGGCCTTCCTCGACGCGCGCCACGTCCTTCAGATAGACCGGCTTGCCATTGGGTGCGCCAATCATGATGTCCCCAACCTGCTGCGCATTGCCCAGGAAGCTGTCCAGGCGCACTGGGGTGACATGATTGGCATCCACCACGTTGCCGATGGGCGCCGCAACATTGCTGCCCTGCAAAATCTTGTCCAGCTGCTCCAGTGGTATGCCCGCTGCGGCGAGCTTGGATGGTGAAATCCACACATTGACCGCGCGCGGCGCGCCGCCAATCACGTCCGTGAACGACACGCCCGGCACATTGCGTAGATGTGCCAAGACCTTCAAGCCCACGTCACGCAGCTGCTCGCCGTTCAGCGATGCCGACGACAGCGTAATCGTCAGGATCGGTACGTCGTCCACGTTAATGGGTTTGACGATCGGCTGCATGGCCCCCGGAGGAATGCGGTCGAGGTTCTGCATGAGCTGGTTGTACATTTTGACGAGGCTCTTCTCTTGGTCCTCGCCCACCTTGAACTGCACCGTCACGACGCCAAAGTCGTTGGTGGCGTAGCCATAGGTGTGGTCCACCCCGGACATTGAGGCCATGATGGCCTCAAGCGGTTTGACCACCAGGTTCTGAATCTCCTTGGGGCCAGCCCCCGGTTTCGCCACGATGATGTTGGCTGCCGGGACGACGATCTGGGGGTTGTACTCGCGCGGCGTAACCAGCAACGCCAAAACCCCGACCAAGGTGAGTGCCACCATGATCAAGGCCGTGATCTTCGACGAAATGAAGATGCGGGCAAGGTTGCCCGCGCTGTTCAAAGACGCGCGCTCAGCCACGATTGCCTCCGGCGATCTTCACACCGTTTTCGACCGCGGAAAGATTGCTGGTGACGATCTTGTCGCCCGGATTCAGGCCCGCCTGCACATCCACCATGCCGCCGGCCACCGCACCCAGGCGCACGAGCCGGAAGTGAGCAAGACCCTTTTCGTCGACGACAAACACGCCAATCATGCCCGCGCGATCGACCACTGCGCGTTGCGGTATGCGCAGTTGCGGCGTGCTTCCAACGGCAAAGCCCACGCGCACGAAGCGCCCGCTCTCCAACCCGCTGGTGGCCGGCAGGTCGACTTTCACGGTGTGCGTGTGGCTCATGGGGTCGGCCACGGGCACTGCCTGTGCAATGGTTCCGGCAATGGCCTTGTCACCCGCGAAAACCTGCACCGTCTCACCAAGCTTGATGTCGTGGAAAACTTCGCCCGGCACCTGCGTCGAGGCCTGTAATCTGCCCTGACCTTCAATCACCAATACGGGCCGGCCAGGCGTGGCCAAATCGCCGGCGTTCGCCAGCTTCTGCACGACGACGCCAGAAATGGGCGATGTGACCGAGGCGTAGCGCATTTGCGAACCAGCCGTGTCGTAGCCGGCCCTGGCCGCGGCCACCTGCTCCTGGGCGACTTGGTACCGTAGCTGGATCTGCTCCCATTGTTGACGCGGGATAGCCTCCTCCTTGTACAGATTGCCGAAACGCTCGTAGTCGGCCTTGGCATTGGCGAGATTGGCCTGTGCCTGGGCAAGCCCGGCACGCGCCTGCGCCACCTGGCCCTGGATGTCCGCCGGGTCAACGCGGAACAGCAGTTCGCCGGCCTTGACCGTCTGGCCTTCCTTCACGCGCAGCTCAGCGATGTACCCCATGAGGCGCGATGCGACTTGGACTTGGTTACTTGACACCACGGTGCCCGACAGCATCGTGAGGTTTTGCTGGCTGCTGGGTGAAAGCGTGGACGTCTCGGCGGCAACCGTCCGCGGCGCTTGGGCGACAGTGGATGGTTGGTCGCTTTGATGGCTGCAGGCAGAGAGCAGCACAGCAGCGGCAAACAGAAGGGCCGCGAGATTGCGTGCCAGTCCGGGCTGGATGCGCGATGGAACGTGGGTCATGATGTTCTCGACTGAGTGTCGGCCGTAAGAGGCGGAGGAATTCAGGGTTGGGCGAAAGGCGCTTTCGGACTCGGGCTAACGTGCGCCGAGTCGCCGCTCGCAACACCTGGCGGCGCCGCGGTTGCAACTTCCACGCTGTCGAGCGTGAGCTGCCCCAGCGCCAACAGCAGTGCCGCACGCTCCATGTTGATCTGGTTGCGCGCCAAGAGAAGATCCGCCCGCGCCTTGTCGAGCTGCGCCTGCGCACCCTGCATCTCGAGCAGGGTGCCAACACCATTGGCGTAACGCTTGGTCACGATGCGGTCCGCCTCCTCGGTTTGCTTCACGGCAAGCTCGCGCGTCGTGAGCTGGCGCTCGGCATCCATGGCCTTACGGTAGCTATCCTGAATCTGCATGCCGAGTTCATTCTCGGCTGCTTGCAACTTGGCCTGCATTTGCATGCGTGCGGCAACCGCCTGATCCACTCCCTGGCGCGCCACGCCGCCGTCGAACAAGGTCCAGGTCAATTGCGCACCAACGGTGTAGCTGTGAGCGTTGAAGCCCAGTGTGGGGTCGTTCGTGTCAAAGCGTGCAAGCGCCCCCACCTGCGGATAAAGGTCCGCTCGCGCGACTTCCACCTTGCCGCTAGCCGCGTCGATCTGTTGACGCAGCGCCCGGATCTGCGGGTTGCGCTCCAGCGCCTGGCCGACCCAAACACCGGGTGTGCCAGCAGGCATGCTCACCTTGACTTCGGGTCCGAGTTCGATCGGCTCGGCAAGCGGCGCCCCGAGCACCACGTGCAGCGCATCCATCGCTTTGGCCTCCATGTCAGCGGCCTGCTGTTTCTGCAACTTCACGTCTTCCAGATGCACTTCAGCCGAAAGCAAGTCACTCTTGATCACCACACCCTGCTTGTAGAGGTTTTCCACGGTCCGCACCTGGCCCTGCGCCGCCTCCAGCGCCTTGGCCGCCACGCCCTGGAAGGCGCGCGCCGTATAAACACCGTCGTAGGCTTGCAGTGTCTGGGCCGTGATTTGCTGTTGCGCCGCTTGGTCGCCCGACTGCGCTGCCAGCAGCATGGCCCGGGCTTGCTGCATATAGCCTTGCAGCTTGCCACCCGTGTATAGCGGGATCTGCGCCTCGAGTCGGGTATTGAAATTGTTGACGGCGCCGGGATAGTTAAGGTTGTCGGGCGCAATGTTCAACGCGCCCGGCAGGGCCGGATTGAACTGACCGGCACCGAAGTCATTGAATGTTGCCTGGCGCTGCGCCAGCTTGATGCCGAAGACACTGAGCGGGTCATTGGTGCGCGTAGCACCGGCCGTGGCTGTGATCTTGGGCAGGCGCGCGCCCTCGGCTTGGGCCACGCCAGCCTTGGCCTGCGCAATTTGGTACCGCACGGCGAGCAGATCAGGATTCTGCCGCAAGGCGAGATCAACGGACTGGCGAAAATCCAGGGTCACGGCACTGGCCCAAGCGGGCCATGCTGCAACCAGAACCACAACCCCCATTCCAATTCGGCTTTTTGAGCGACGAGCCATTTGGGAACCCCTGTTGGACGAATCGGCAAACCGACCTGCATTCTTGCCCGCTGCAGCTAGCCTGCTGCATGAGAGATCTGATCAAGCATAGCCCTCCACACGAGAGCAAGGTCGGCTTCCGCATACTGCCGGTAGTATACAGATACTGGTGTGAGTATGCAGGACGGCCAACGTTCATGGCGGCTCGTTCGCCAGCCCGGTGCGGCGCCTCCCAAAGCGCGCCTGCGTCAGCCGACCAAGGTCGCTCCAAGCGCGCTTAAAGCGGCGCGTGTGGTTTTGTCGTGCCGGCGCCGCTTGCCCCAAGCTGCTGTGCGCCCTGCTTCAAAGCGCGGTCAACAAAAGCTTGGTAAAAGTCGGGCTCTCCCGCTCCCACCAACCGATCCGCCACTTCTTGACCTTCGGGGCCGAAGAACAGCACGGTGGGAGCCAAACTCACCTTGTAATGCTGTGCCAGTGCCTTGCCAGTGGTCGCCTCGCCGCGGAAATCGAGCAATCGGTAGTCAGGCTCCATCTCAACTTGCAACACGACGTACCCATCCTTTGCCAACCATTGGTAGGTGCTTTTGCGCAGACGCTCACAATAGGTACAACCCGGCAGGCTGAACATGACGACCAGAGGCTGGTGCCGCGCTGCGGTGCCGGCGACGCTTGCCTGCAAATCGCGCGCAGGGGCCAAGGGCGTATCACCTCTTGACACCCCGGTCATCGAGAGCGACAGGCCGATTATGGCCACCGCACGAAACAGCAAAGCGCGCAGGCGCCCGCGCAAGCTGGAGGCCGTGGAACGTGGTGCAAAACGATTGGAATACAAGTGCAGCATAGCAATGCCTCCGCCCGTGTCGATGCACGCATACACGGATAATGCTTCTATGCTAAATCCCTTTCGACACCCTGCGCGATTTTGCGGCTGGCACAACCTTGTCGTGCTCCTGATCGCTGCAAGCAGCCTGGCCGCTTGTTCGCCAGCCCTCAATTGGCGCGAAACTCGGCCCAAGGACATCGACATTTTGCTAACGTTCCCTTGCAAGCCGCAACAGATCGCCCAGAATGTGCAGCTGGCCGGAAAAATCGTCCGGATGAGCATGACGGGTTGTGCCGCGGATGGCATGACCTTTGCGCTGGCGCATGCGGACCTGGGGGATCGCACGCTGGTTGGTCCTGCCATGACAGCGCTGCACACGGCTGCGCTGCAAAATGTGGCTGGTCACGTGGTGCATAGCCAACCCGCCGGGGTGGCGCACGCCGTGCACGACCTGCCCGACGCAGTGGACCTGGAGATCGCCGGTAAATCGCCCAGCGGCAAGCCTTTGCGCGAACGCGTGGTGCTTTTTGCGCAGGGCTCCCAAGTGTTCCAGATCACAACCTTCGCGCAGACTTCGCGCTATCGGGCCGACGCGGCGCAGACCTTTTCCAGCTCAGTCCGCTTGCCCGCTCCAGGCTGACCCCGTCAGCCCAAGTGGATGTTGCGATGCAGCTAAACTGCCGTAATAAGCAATCAGGAGTTACCCTGCATGCCCGGGATTCTCATCATCGCCCACACCCCGCTAGCCAGCGCCTTGCGTGACTGCGCAGCGCACGTGTACGCAAGCTGCCCCATCGGCCTGGAGGCGATCGACGTTCCCGCCGACGCGTCACCCGGAGCCATGCTCGCGCAAGCCAAGTTGGCGCTTGAACGCGTCGCCAGCGATGGTGCAGCCCTGGTGCTCGTGGATGCGGCCGGCGCAACCCCCTGCAACCTTGCCCAACGCCTTGCCGCCGCGCCCGGCACGTCTGCCGTTCGGGTGGTGTCTGGCGTGAACCTGCCGATGCTGCTGCGGACCGTGTGCTACCAAAAGGAGCCCCTGGATGCGCTGGTTACGCGCGCACTGGACGGCGGCCAACGCGGCATCGCGGAGTTGCAGCTCGACGAGGTGTCCGAGGCCCCCAAATGTTGAAGCGCGACTTGATCATTGCCAATAAGTTGGGGCTACATGCCCGGGCATCTGCCAAGCTCACCAAACTCGCCTCGGAGTTCGCCAGTGACGTTTGGCTGAGCAAAGGGTCGCGGCGCGTCAACGCCAAAAGCATCATGGGCGTGATGATGCTCGCAGCGGGTCAAGGGTCAAAAATCGCGGTTGAAGCCGATGGGGACGACGCACAGCAGGCGCTGGACCAAATCGCGCTTTTGGTCGACGACAAGTTTGGCGAGGGCGAATAGCCGGTGACCGCAGGGCACTGATTGGGCTTGCGAGGTTCTCGAAGCCGGCCGCAGGTGCCACTGCAACATTTCCACACACACGTGGCAAACGCCTGCAAAACTCGGCGCGCATGATGCGGTGCACTGTCCCCTCGAGGGACGCACCTGGAAAGTTGATCATGTCCCACAATGCCCTGACCTTCACACTGCGCAAATACGCTGCCCCTTGGAGAATTGTGGGCGCGTTCGCGCTTGGCCTGTGTCTGCAGGAAGGCACTGCAATGGCGCAGAATACCCCTTCACCGCCTGACGTGGCTGCCGTGAGCCCCGCCGCCGCCTCGACAAGCACAGGCGTGCAAAACCGCGTGAGGTGCCACTGGAGAGGTCACGGCGTTGGCGGCCGCATGCAGGCTCTGCTGGGCCGCGTGCACGCCACACCGGAACAACGCGAGCGCATCCGCGGGCTGCGGAACACCATGATGGAAAACAATCGATCGCTGATACAGCAGATGCGCGCGGTCAGGGGCGACCGCATGCGGCTTCTGGCCGCCTCCACCATCGACCGCGGCGCGCTGGAAACCCTGCGCAGCAAGCAAATGCGCCTGTCCGACGAATTGTCCAAGAACATGAGCCAGATGCAGTACGAGATTGCCGAGGTTCTCACCCCGGCGCAGCGTCAAGAGATCTATCGGCTGATTGAGGAGCGCCAGCAACATTGCAAAAGGAATGGTGGCTATGGTCCGATGCGCCCTGGCGCCGGTTACCGGCAATAATGTCACACAGGTGCGCTCTGCGCCAAAGATGGCAAGCCAATGAACCCCCGCGTTCTGCTGATTGAAGACGATACCCGGCTCGGCCAGATGGTGGACGACTACCTCAGCGGCGCGGGCTGGCAAGTGCAGCGCGCTGCGACCTTGGCCCAGGCGCAGGCCGCGCTGCACTTGGGCGACGCCGTGGGTCACGGTCCTGGCTTCGATGCCATCGTGCTCGATCTCATGCTTCCCGATGGCGATGGGCTGGACTTCTGTCGAGGCCTACGTGCCGCCGGGAGCGATCTGCCCGTGCTCATGCTCACGGCGCGCGGAGATCCGCTCGACCGTGTGATTGGCCTGGAGCTCGGCGCTGATGACTACCTGCCCAAGCCGTTTGAGCCGCGCGAGTTGAAGGCCCGACTTCGCGCCATCGTGCGACGGCGTCAAGGTGCAGTGGAAACCTCGCAAGTCTTGAGATTTGGCAAACTGGAGGTGGATCCAGCTGCGCGGCAGGTTCGGATTGACGGCGAAGTGCGGCCCCTCACCGGCTACCAGTTTGACCTGCTGCTTGCGCTGGCGCGCCATCCCGGACGCGTCCTCTCGCGGGACTTCCTTCTCGACGCCGTGAAGACGAGCGACGCGCAGGATGTCTACGACCGATCCATCGATGTGCACATCAGCCGCATTCGCGCAGCGCTCGAAGATGACCCGCGGCACCCGCGCCGCATCCTCACCCTGCGCGGTGCCGGTTACGTGTTCGCGCGCAGCCAGGACGCAGCGTAACGCTGCGCGCAAGATGACTAGCGAGGCTTCAACCCCCTCGGCCAGCAAGGCTAAGTTGAGCCTGACGCAGCAAGACCGAAGCCAAGCGGTGAGCGCGCCGGCTGGTTTCGCTGTGCGCATGCCGCTTTGGGCGCGCATCGGTCTGGCTCTCGCGCTGGCGCTTCTGGTGCAGGCCTTGGTGTCGGCCATGGTGATGCACTGGCTATTCTTTTCCGATCCCCAGGAGGTGGCGCTCCGGCATGAAATGTTTCGCGCTTTCATGCATGTATATGGCATCCAGCCCTCGCCTTGGCGGCGACTTCTGCTATCACCCCTGACCACGACCGTTCTCACGGCTGTCGTCGTCGGCGCCGTCACCTTTCCTCTGATGCGCCACCTCACGCGCAGGCTGCAACGCCTGCAACGCGGTGTGCAAGCGCTGGGAAACCTCGATCTGGGCGCGCGCGTCCCTGTTGAAGGGCGTGATGAGGTTGCCGCCCTGGCGGTGGCGTTCAACCAAGCTGCCGGGCGCATCGAGACACTGGTGAACAGCCACAAATCTCTGCTTGCCTACACGTCGCATGAGCTGCGTACTCCGCTTGCGCGTTTGAGCATGGCGCTGGAAACCCTGGGTCAGCCGTCGCCACACGACACGGCGCGTGAAGCCGCCTTCGATGAGGCACGTCGCGATCTTGCCGAACTGGATGAACTTATCGGCACCATTCTCCTTTTCAGCCGGCTCGACGCCGCAGGCACGCGCGCGCTTGATGTGCGGGAGGTGGACGTGCTAGCTGTGGCAGCCGAGGAAGCGTCGCGGGAGAATATCGAGGTGCAGGGCGACTGGGTGCGGATCCAGGGCGATGAACGCCTCCTGCGCCACGCAATCCGCAACCTGCTGGATAACGCCCGCAAGCACGCGCCCGGGCACTTGACCGAATTGACCGTGCAGCTCACAGCGCGTGGCGCACGCGTGACTGTCTGTGACCGTGGTCCGGGTGTGCCGCTGGCCGAGGTCGAACGCATATTCGAGCCGTTCATTCGCCTCCACGGCCGCGGAGATGGCAGCGGCCTGGGTCTACCCCTCGTGCGGCGCATTGCGAGGCTGCATGGTGGCGATGCGTACTATGAGCCAAATCCAAAAGGCGGCGCCTGCTTCGTGCTCGAGGTGGCCAGCTTGGACCCCGCCCTGCGCCCCTAAAATCGTGCCGGCGTAAACACGCCGTACCGCACCGCATCTACCATTGCGCCATGGCACTGCAAATCTTCGGTATTCCGGTTTCTCGGGGCATCGCCGTCGGGCGAGCGGTGCTAATGTCCTCGGCGCGCCTGGACGTCGCGCATTATTTTGTCGACCCCGGCCACGAAGAGCAGGAAGTCAATCGCTTGCGCGCGGCGCGCCAGGCCATACGCGCTGAATTGGACGCACTGCAACTCGAGTTGCCGAGTGACGCCCCACCCGAACTCAGCGCCTTCATCGACGTGCACAAGATGCTGCTCGACGACCCGCAGATTGGCCGGGAAACGGCCACCTGGATCCGCAAGCGGCGTTACAACGCCGAGTGGGCGCTAACCGCCCAACTGGAAGTGATTGGACGCAGCTTCGACGAAATGGACGACGCGTACTTGCGCGAGCGCAAGGCCGACGTGGAGCAAGTCGTCGAACGTTTGCTGCGTGCGCTGCGCGGCACTGGCGGCATGGCCCGCGGCACCGCCGGAGACGAAGACCTGGTGCTGGTGGCTCACGATATCGCCCCGGCCGACATGATGCAGTTCAAGCAGGGCGTGTTCCGCGGGTTCGTCACCGATGTGGGTGGCAAGACCTCGCACACTGCCATCGTCGCCCGCAGCCTGGATATCCCGGCCGTGGTCGGCGCGCGTGAAGCCAGTCGCCTCATCCGCCAGGACGACTGGATCATCATCGATGGCGACAGCGGCCTGCTCATCGTGGACCCCTCGCCCATCATTCTTGAGGACTACCGCGTCCGCAAGCAGGAGTCCGAACTCGGCCGCCAGCGCCTCACGCGCCTGAAAAATACTCCGGCGCGCACGTTGGACGGACAGATGGTGGAGCTGCTCGCAAACATCGAGTTGCCCGACGATTGTGAAACGGCGCTCGCTGCGGGCGCTGCTGGAATTGGCCTATTTCGGACTGAGTATCTGTTCATGAACCGCGCCCACGACCTGCCCGGCGAGGAGGAACAGTATGAGGCCTACCGCCGCGTGGTGCAGGGCATGAATGGGCGTCCCGTCACCATACGCACGATCGACATCGGCGCTGACAAACCCCTTGACGCCGAGG
Source organism: Pseudomonadota bacterium (assembly GCA_019351955.1). Taxonomy (GTDB): domain Bacteria; phylum Pseudomonadota; class Gammaproteobacteria; order Burkholderiales; family Burkholderiaceae_C; genus Thiomonas_A. The sequence goes on along the minus strand of JABBOE010000015.1, from coordinate 29,115 downwards.
CGAACTACCGGGACGGCGAGTTCACCCACCTCAACCCTGCCCTCGGCTTGCGTGCGATACGCTACAGCCTGTCAGACCCGGCCATGTTTCGCGTGCAATTGCGCGCGCTGTTGCGTGCCGCAACCCATGGCCCGCTGCGCATTCTCATCCCCATGCTGGCGCATGCCACCGAGCTTCACCAGACCTTCGTTCAACTCGACATGGCCCGCGCCGAACTCGCGGCATCGAACCGGCCGCATGGCGTGGCCGAGACCGGCGCCATGATCGAAGTACCTGGCGCGGTGCTCATGTTGCCCCTGTTCCTCAAACACTTCGACTTCATCTCGGTCGGCACGAACGATTTAGTGCAATACACGCTGGCGATCGACCGTGCCGATGAGAGCGTGGCCGGCCTATACGATCCGCTGCATCCGGCCGTCCTGCAACTGTTGGCGCAGACCATTGCCCAAGCACACGCGGCTGTGAGCTGGAAGGGACGCGCCGTCCATGTCAGCGTATGCGGAGAAATGGCGGGCGACCCGGCCCTGACCCGCTTGTTGCTGGGACTCGGGCTGCGGAGTTTCTCCATGCACCCTGCACAACTGCTGAGCGTCAAGCAAGAGGTGCTGCGCGCCGATTGCGCCAGGCTTGCGCCTTTGGCACGAGCCGTATTGGCCGAATACGAACCCGAGGGCCAACAACGTGCACTTGCCGCGCTCATGAGCTGAGGGCGGCAGCGCCGACCACGCCGCGCGCGGCACTTCACCTTTTCCGCCATGACCGAACCTTCTTCTGCATCGCCGCGTCAAGGGCAGGCGCTACAACGGCCTTCCCGGCGCCGGTTTTTGCGCTGTGGCCTGTGCGGGTTTTCCTTGTTCCTGGGCGTCCAAGCGGATACCCGCGCAGCGGAGGATGAACCGATCGCGAGCCTACCGGCGCTTGGCGATGCGGCGCACGGCTTGCTGTCGCCCGCCGTGGAAACCCGGCTCGGCCAGCGCATCATGTCCGAGATTCGCCAGCAACCTCAATACCTTCACGACGTTCTATTGCGCGACTACCTCCAGGGCATCGTCGAGCGGCTCACCCCGGCTGCCGACGCGGCCGCAGAGCCTGATGCCCCGCACCACTTCGGCGTGTTCTTGCTGCGCGACGCCACTTTCAACGCCTTCGCTCTTCCCGGGGGCGAGATCGGCGTTCACACCGGACTGGTGGTGGACGCACAAGCCGAGGCGCAGCTGGCCGCCGTCTTCGCGCACGAGCTCTCGCACGTCACCCAGCGGCATATCGCGCAGCGCTTGGCGCAGGCGGGCACTGGCAACATTCTGTCCATCGGCTCACTGGTGCTCGCCATCCTGGCTGGCGCCGCCGGCAGCGGACAGGCCGCCGAAGGGCTAGCGCTGGGTGGACAGGCGGCGGCGGTGGACCGCGCGTTGCGCTTTTCGCGCAACAACGAACGCGATGCCGATCGGGTCGGCACCGGGATGCTGCGTGCTGCTGGCTATCCTCCCCAAGCGATGGCCAGCATGCTCGAGCGGCTGCAGAACTTGTCACGCTTGGACAATGCAAGCGTCTACGCGTTCCTGCAAGATCACCCGCTGACAAGCGAACGCATCGCCGACGCGCAGGCACGCGGCGGTAACCAGCCGCTCCCCCCCGACCGAAGTCTGCCCTTTTGGTTGATGAACGCCCGCGCCCGCGTGCTGACCTACCAGCGCACGGATGACTTGCGTCGCCTCGCCGAGCAACTGGCTCAGCCGTCGCCCGACCGTCCCCAGAACTTTCCAGCTCAGCAGGTTGCCTGGGCCTATGGCCAAGCGCTGGCATGGCTCGACATCAAGCGCCTGCGCACGGCGGACGCGGCCCTTGAGGAGGCAACACGCCTGGCCGCGAGCTTCAGCGCCCCAGATCGCCTGCCGCTGGATTTGGCCCAAGGCGAGATCTTGCTCGCTCGCTCGCAGCCGCAGGCCGCAGTGGAGCTCGCGCGCCGCTTGCGTACGGTGGACCCGACCTCGCGCGCCGTACTCCACCTGCAAGCACGCGCGCTACTCGCCTTGCCTGATAAACATGCAGCACGCGATTTCCTGCGTGAGCAGACCGTGCTGCACCCGCGCGACGCGCGGATGTGGACTTGGCTTGCCCAGTCCTACGCTGCCACAGGCGAGTTTGCAGCCCAGCACCGAGCCACTGCCGAGGCGTATGCCCTGCAGGGCAATCTTGAAGGCGCGGTGCTTCAACTCAAGATCGCCCAGCATACGCCGGGTGCCAACTACTTCGAGGCCTCCATCATTGACGCCCGCCTGGAGGCGCTGCAGCAGCAATTGAAGCAGGACAAAAAGCTTGACAAACTTCTTCCGCAATGACGCGATCGTCTGACGCCCTGAACAGCAAGCCCGATACACGCCCTGCCCAGCTCGTGCTGCTGCTCGCGCTTGCCCTTCCTTTCGTCTGGCCCTTCGACCCCGGACCCACCGCCAAAGCTGGCAGCATGCTGCTTGCCGCGGGGCTATGGAGCCTGGTCATCCTTGCCACGGCCGCAACAGGCTATGTCCCGCGCCTAGGCGCCGCAGTGTGGGGCTTTGTGGCCCTGGGCGCGGTAATCGCCGCGCAAACATTGGGTGGCTACCTCGCCTATCCGGGGCAGGGCTGGCTCTCCGTGCTCCTCTTATTCGGCGCAGCGCTGGTGGCTGGATTGGGCTTGGCTCTGTCGCGCGAGCCTTCTTGGTTGCGTGTTGCATCCGCCGCCTTGCTTGCACAGGGGTTGGCACAGGTGGCGATCGGGCTGGTGCAATTCTGCTTATGGCAGGCGCCGGCGCTCGGCCAATGGTTTAACGGACATGCCCCTTGGTTCTACCAGCTGATCAGCTTCCCCGGAAGTGGCCGGATTTATGGCAACCTGCGCCAACCCAATCATTACGCCACAGCCGTGGCGCTGGGCTACGCGGGGCTGGCGGGGTTGGCCCCGCGGCTGCGTGTACGGCACATCTGGATGGCTAGCGTGCTGATGGCATGGGCGCTTGTCGTCAGTGGCTCGCGCACCGGTATGGTGCATGTGGTCGCGGTCAGCCTGCTGGTTCTGTTAGCTGTTCCTGGCGCGTGGCGCAGCCCGCAGTGGCGGCCGCTGCTCGCCACTCCACTCCTGTACGCGGCTTGGTGGTTCGTCCTTCATGAAGCGGACCATCTGGGTCTGATCAGCTATCTGGACGCGGTGACTCGCCAGTTCGACCAACCCGTGAACGCACGCTCCATCATCTGGCGCAACGCGTGGCAGGTTTTTCAGATGCACCCGCTCACCGGCTGGGGCTGGGGTCAAATTGGCTGGGGTCTGGAGCAAACCACATTGGCGGGCCATTTGCATCCCCTGCCGCTCGACAACATTGACAATGCACACGACCTGATCCTGCAGCTCCTGGCTGAGACGGGGATTGCGGGAACGTTGCCCGTGATGCTGATCGCCGCCGTGTGGGTTTGGAAGGTGGTGCAGCCTTGGCTCGCAGGCGCGGCCGGCGCAGCGCGACGCATTGCCCTGCTGCCCGGGTTGATGGCCGCAACCTTCATCGCCATGCACAGTCTGGTCGAATACCCCCTTTGGTATGTTTACTTCCTGCTCGCCTTCGCCTTCGTGATGGGGTGGGCCGAAGGCGCTGCGATGCCCGCGCATCTCGCGCCGTCGCCACGCAGCCCGGTTTCGCTGGGGGCACGGCGGATGGCGGGTGTTGTTGCCGGTGGATTGGCTTTCCTCCTGGTCATCAAGGCCGGGGTGGACTACGCACGCACGTCCGACGTGTACGGCGCCGACCCGCGAGCCAGTCTGCAGGCGCGCAAGACGGCGCTACGCGACGACTGGTTTTTCCTGCCGCTGGCACAGTTTGCTCAGGCTGCTGCCGTGCTGCCTGCTCCGGGTGCGAGCCGTAGCGAACTGCTGGCTGACTTGGCCCTTCTCGATCGCTCGTCTCACGCATGGGGTGATCCGGGTCTGCTTTCGCGCCGCATGATCGTGCTGCTGCGACTCGGCGAAACGGACAAGGCGCTGGAGCTCGCTCGCTATACCGCTCATGCCTTTTGGAGGTTCGCACCCCAGACGGCGATCAACTTCGGCACGCTTGCGGCCGAAAGCGGCATGCAGGGCGACCCACGCGTTGCGCGAATCCAAGACGTCCTGCGTCGCGCGCCCGTTCTGAAACGCATCGTGGTGCCACGGCGGTAGCCATGCAGCGCTTGCAGGGGTTTTTGCCGCGGCGCAAAATAACACCTATTGAAGGGCTGTTGCACCCGGCCGGTCGTACGCGTATACAGCTTGGATTCGCCTGCGAACCCACCCACCACGGAGAGAGTCTTGTTGCCAACTCGCATCAGCCAGGTTCTGGCCAGCCCCGCTTTTTGCGAAGGCGCACGAGATATGCGCGCCGTCGGCCTCGGGGTGAGCGCCTGGGGGCTGGTAACCGGCGTGGCGATGGTCAAATCGGGCCTGAGCGTCGGACTTGCGCTGATCATCAGCCTGACGGTGTTCGCTGGTAGCGCGCAACTCGCGGCGCTTCCCCTGATCGCAGCGGGAGCTCCGTTGCTGCTGGTGCTCGGCGCGGCATTTTGCGTGAATCTACGCTTTGTTGTCTTCAGCGCGCAGATGCGCCCTTACCTGGAACGCCTCAGCCTGCGAAGACGGCTCGTGTACGGCTATTTAATCGGCGACGTCAACTTGGTCATGATGCTGCGCCGCCATCCCATAGCCGACGGGAGCGCGACGCAGACGCAGTACTTTCTTGGTGGTGGATTGACCAACTGGGTGTTTTGGCAAGTACCGTCGATCGCTGGCATTCTCCTCGCTGACCTGTTTCCGGATTCGTGGGGCGTGGGCTTTGCCGGAACGCTGGCGCTTTTGGCCATCGTGCTGGGGCTGATGGCCAACCGCGCGGTGGCCGGGATCATCATCATGGCTTCGGCACTGAGCACGGCGCTGTTCTGGCTGCCCCTCAAGCTCAACCTCGTGTTGGCCATCTTGCTGGCCCTGATGGTCGGCATGAGCTGGGATGCATGGGCCCAACGGCGCACGGGACTTGCGATCTGACAGCCACCTCCCATGAGTTTCCTGAACGACACAGCCCTCGTGGTGGGCCTTACCACCGTGACCGTCATCTCGCGCGCGTTGTTTCTGATGCCGCACAAGCCGTGGGACCTCCCCTCGCGCCTGCGCCTGGCGCTGCGGTACGCGCCCGCTGCAGCATTGGCGGCTGTGGTGGCGCCCGAATTGCTGCTACACACCAGCTTGGGGCCTTCCTGGGTGAAGCTGGGGGCAGCGGCCGTCGCCAGCGGCTACTTTCTGTGGCGCCGCGGCATTCTTGGCACAATCCTGACCGGCATGGTGGCCTACTGGGCGTTGATGGGGCTTCAGGGCTGGCTGGGCTGAGTTGGCTCCGCGGCTTGGGGCTCCATCACCATGCCGTCGCCCAAGCCGCGGTTGGGCGAGTGCGCCACCTTGGGGGATGACCCCCGGTTGCTTTGCCGCCGTCGTCGAGTCCGCCTCGCTGTCGCCCGGGCGATTGGAAAGTCTTGTTCCCGTCGCCCCCGTGGCAACTCGCACGGGGGCGACGGGAATGCCCGCATCTACGCATCGGGGAATCCTGTGCCGATCGCGAGCATGCGCTTCGCGTGAGCACGGCACCGCCACCAGGGCGATTCCGTGCAAGATGGGCGAGGTGTGCCGCGAACTGCGCTTGGCGTCACCCCCATTCGGTGCCGGGGTCTTGGCTCGTCCGCATCAGAGTGGCGTGCGCCACATCAAAAATTGAGCGCAGTACGCCGGACTTTTACACGAAACTGACGCGAAGTGGCCCTACACTGCAGAGCATTCCTTCACGCCTCCTTCATTCCATGTCCCGCGCAACCAAAATCGTCGCCACCATTGGCCCGGCCAGTTCGTCTCCCGAAGTGCTCGAACGCATCATCCGCGCCGGCGTAGACGTGGTGCGATTGAACTTCTCCCATGGAAAGGCTCAGGATCACATCGATCGCGCGGCGCTGGTTCGCGAGACGGCGACCCGGTGTGGAAGGGAAGTGGCCATCATGGCGGATCTGCAAGGACCGAAGATCCGGGTGGGCAAGTTTGAAAACGGCAAGGTTATGCTGGAAAACGGCGGACGATTCACGCTTGATGCCGAGTGCGAACTGGGCAATCAGGATATCGCGGGTCTCGATTACAAGGATCTTCCTCGCGACGTGAAGCCCGGCGACCGCCTGCTCCTCAATGACGGGCTCATTGTGCTCGCGGTGGATGCGGTCGATGGCTCCAAGATCATCACCACGGTGGTCATTGGCGGAGAGCTGTCGAACAATAAAGGCATCAACAAGCAGGGCGGCGGGCTTTCCGCACCTGCGCTTACGGCGAAGGATATGGAAGACATCCGCACCGCGATGGCCTTCCGGGCTGATTACCTGGCCGTGTCGTTTCCCAAGAACGCCACCGACATGGAACTTGCGCGGCAACTCGCCAACGTCGCTGGGGATCCTCACGGCCACAGGCCAGGGCTAATCGCCAAAATCGAGCGCGCTGAAGCCATTCCAGCACTGGCTGAGATCTTGCGCGCCTCCGACGGCATCATGGTCGCACGAGGCGACTTGGCCGTCGAAGTCGGTAATGCGGCGGTACCGGCGCTACAAAAGCGGATGATCCGAATGGCCCGCGACATGGATCGAGTGGTGATCACCGCAACCCAGATGATGGAGTCGATGATCACCAACGCGGTGCCGACGCGCGCCGAGGTATCCGATGTTGCCAATGCGGTACTCGATGGCACTGACGCGGTCATGCTCTCTGCCGAGACCGCCGCTGGCAAGTATCCGGTGGAGACTGTGGAGGCCATGGCAAGCATCTGCCTTGAGGCAGAGCGGTTTGAAGAGATGAAGTTGGAGCATGACTTCATCGACAAGCAGTTCACGCGCATTGACCAGTCCATCGCCATGGCGGCACTCTTCACTGCCCACCATTTGGGCTGCAAAGCCATCGTAGCCCTCACAGAATCCGGCTCGACCGCGCTATGGATGAGCCGCCACCGCGTGCGCATGCCGATTTACGCGCTGTCACCCAAGGAAGGCTCGGTGCGCCGCATGGCCTTGTACCGCAATGTGCGGCCAGTGCTCATGCATTTTTCGAAAGATCGCGATGAAGCCCTGAAACAGGCGGAGACCCTTTTGGTCAGGAACCGCGCGCTGACCGGGGGAGACAGCTACGCGATCACTTGTGGAGAGCCTATCGGCACCGCAGGTGGTACCAACATGCTCAAGGTCATGCGCGTCGCACGCTGATCGCTGGATGATTCAGAGCCAGCGCGGGGACCACCCCGCTGGCGATGTAGGCTCGGCCCTTCTCAGGCCGGCAAAATCTGCAGCCGCGTGCCGCCTGCCAGTTCAATGACGTCGCCCGCGGCCAGTACCGCAGGAACCAGTCCAAGCGCTCCACCATTGATGCGCACGCGCTGCTCACCTTCGAGTTGGGTTAGTTCGTAACCACGCGGATTACGCTGGATGGAGACAACCATCACGCCGTGCTGGCCGAATGTGGTCTGCGGCTTGCTCAGGGCCAACTCGGTACCCGATGCAGGCCCGCTCACCACGCGAATCTTGAAGGTCGGTAGGCTCGGGTCGTTATATTGCGTGGGGCTGTAGCTGGAGGTCGCGGCGCCACGTGAGTTGCGAAAGCCGGTACTGGTGGCTGCACCCGAGTTGCTGAAGCCAGTCGGGCCAAATCGCGAATTGCCAAAGCGCGAGCCTGCGAACGCCGAGGCCTTGGAGTCCGACAACAAGCGCAGCGTGTACTTGCCAATGTCGAGCGAATCCCCCTCGTTAAAGGGCGCGCGCTTAATCGGCTTGCCATTGATGTATGAACCGTTCGTGCTGCCTAGGTCCTGCACCACATAGCCCTCACCCTCACGCAGCAGGACCGCATGCTCGCCGCTGACGGCCAGATTGTCGATCACCACGTCGTTGTGCGGGCGACGCCCCAACGTAATGCGGTCCTTATTGAGGACCACTTCCTTAAGCACCTTGTCGTCAAGAAAGATGACCAGCTTGGCCATGGCGATTCTGCCTTGTGTGTTGGGGTTGGAAGAAAACGTCAGTGGGAAATTACGCCGGGCTAGGCTTGTTGTAGCAATTATTCGTGGGAATGGTGATTCACCTGAACCATGATGACTGAAATATTATCGCGCCCGCCAGCCAGATTGGCCTCCTGCACAAGCCGCCGAGCCGCGGCCTCGGCGGCACCATCGTAGTCGTTGAGTATCGTCTGCATCGTGCTGTCGGACAGCATATCGCTCAAACCGTCGGAGCAAAGCAGGATCTGGTCCCCGGGCAATACTGGGTGCATCGTGATTTCGGGCTCCAGCGCGAGGTCAACGCCCAGTGCGCGTGTCACCAGATTTTTCACCGCCTTACCGCTGGGGTCACCCGCTCGGACAAGGCCCATGTCGATCTGCTCCTGGAGCAACGAGTGATCTTTGGTGATTTGCGACAGGCGCTTCTGCCGCAAAAGATAAGCGCGCGAATCGCCAGCATGTCCCAGCACCACCACATTGCCCGTGAATGCTGCCACAACGAGCGTCGTACCCATGCCTGTGTAGCGTGCGTCCTGCTTGGCCGACCGGTAGATCTGGCTATTCGCGCGGCGGATTGCTTCGCTCATGGCGTGTGACAGATCCATGGCGCTGATGCGTGGATACTCGCCCTTTAATCGCGCCAGATCGGCACAGATCTGCGCTGCTGCCACCCCGCTGGCCACCTCTCCGGCTGCGTAGCCGCCCATCCCGTCCGCTAACACTGCGATGCCTGACATCGGGTCGCAGGCAATGGCATCCTCATTGTGCTCACGTATCCGGCCCTGATCAGTGCAACTGACCATTTCCAGTCTTGCAACAGGCGGCAGTGCCGCGATGCGTTCCATTGTCATGCGCCCTCGGCGATCAGCATCCCACGGCCGGCTGGCGATGGCGCTCGCGCATCCATCGTCCCGCGACCCATACCAACATGGCGCCCACGGCACCGGCTACTTCCGTTGCATACCTGGCCCACGTTTGGTGCGTCCACGGCTCAGCCAAAGGGTCCGTGACAACCAGGCCCCCAGCGATCCAGCCCAACAGCATGGCGCCCAATGTGATGATGACGGGGAAACGAGCCATCAACTGGATTACCAACTGGCTGCCCCAGACGATGATGGGCACGCTGAGCGCGAGTCCGAAAATCACCAGGATCAGGCTGTGATCAGAACCCGCGTTCTGGGCCGCCCCGGCGATTGCGATCACGTTATCCAAGCTCATGACGAAATCAGCCACGATCACGGTCTTGACTGCAGACCACAGCCTGTCCGGCGCATTGACGGCGCCATGACCGCCAGTGCTCTCTTCATCAGGCTGCATGAGTTTGACACCGATCCAGAGCAACAGCAGGGCACCCGCGATTTTCACAAAAGGCAACCTCAGCAGCGTGAGCGCGAAGAAGATCAAGACCACGCGCAGCGCCACTGCGCCCACCGTACCCCAGATGATGGCCTTCCTGCGCTGCAGCGGCGGCAGCTTCCGACTGGCGAGCGCGATGACGACAGCGTTGTCACCGCCCAGCAGGATGTCGATGAGGACGATTTGGCCCAGGGCAGCCCAGAAAACGGGAGTGAGAAAGGAATCCAGGGTCAAGGTGAAGCTCCGAATGCTCGCGGTGTGTGCAATGCGCAGGCGTGCGCACGTCACTGCAGCATAGCGGGAGACGACCGCGAACAAGCAGAGACACGCCCTGTGGCGCTCGCCGCTTGTGCGGACTGTGGCAGGATTCAGACGCGCGCCTGAACGCGCGCCCCAAGGTTCCTCAGCCCAATCGCTGCTTGATGAGCTTACCCATTTCCGAAGGATTGCGCGTCACGGTGAAGCCACAAGCATCCATCACTTCGAGCTTGGCTTCGGCGGTATCGGCACCGCCGGAAATGAGCGCTCCGGCATGGCCCATGCGCTTGCCTGCTGGCGCGGTGACGCCTGCGATGAATCCGACGATGGGCTTGTGCATATGCTCCTTGGCCCATCGTGCGGCTTCGGCCTCGTCCGGGCCTCCGATCTCGCCGATCATGATCACGCCATCGGTATCCGGATCGTCATTGAACAGCTTCAGGACGTCGATGTGCTTCAAACCGTTGATCGGGTCGCCGCCGATGCCCACGGCGCTGCTCTGCCCCAATCCGAGCTCCGTGACCTGACCGACAGCCTCATACGTGAGCGTACCGGAGCGCGAGACGACGCCGATGCGGCCCTTGCGGTGGATGTGCCCGGGCATGATCCCGATTTTGATTTCGTCGGGCGTAATGAGTCCTGGACAGTTCGGCCCAAGCAGCAGTGTCGGTTTTCCACCCTGGGCTTCTCTGGCGCGCATCTTGGCGCGCACTTCCAGCATATCGCGCACCGGAATGCCCTCGGTGATGCAGATGACCAAGTCAAGGCCGGCCTCCACCGCCTCCCAGATGGCTGCGGCTGCACCAGGGGGAGGCACGTAGATCACGGACACGGTGGCAGCGGTGGCGGCACGCGCCTCGGCAACGGTTGCGTGAATCGGAATACCTTCGAACTCTTCTCCAGCCTTCTTGGGGTTGACTCCAGCGACGAAGGCAGCGCGCCCATTTGCATAGTCCCGGCACATGCGCGTATGGAACTGGCCTGTCTTTCCCGTGATGCCTTGGGTGATGACCTTGGTGTGTTTGTCGATGAGGATGGACATGAGTATGGCTCCGAGCGTGGCAAAGAATCCGTTGGGATATCCCGGCGACCCTTTGCCTAAGGGTTTTGTGGCTAGCGCAATAAGCTTGGGACGACCTCAGGCCATTGCGTGAACATGGGAAAAACGATCACCGTCAAGCCGCTGCTGCAACGACCTTTTCAGCCGCTTCAGCCAAGGTTTCAGCACTGATGATCGGCAGGCCTGACGCAGCCAGCATCTGCTTGCCCTGATCCTCATTGGTGCCCTTCATGCGCACCACCAGTGGCACCTTGAGTGACACCGCCTTGCTGGCGGCAATCAGCCCTTCGGCGATCACGTCGCAGCGCATGATTCCGCCGAAAATGTTCACCAAGATGGCCTTCACATGCGGGTTGTGCAGCATGATCTTGAACGCTGCGGTGACCTTCTCGGCCGTTGCGCCACCGCCCACGTCGAGAAAATTGGCCGGCTCGCCGCCGAACAGCTTGATGGTGTCCATCGTGGCCATGGCCAAGCCCGCACCGTTGACCAAACAGGCGATGTTCCCGTCAAGTTGGATGTAGGACAGTTCGTGCCTCGACGCCTCGATCTCCGCGGGATCTTCCTCGTCGAGATCGCGCATGGCGACGAGTTCGCTGTGGCGGAACAACGCGTTGTCGTCGAAGTTGAACTTAGCGTCCAGGGCCTTGACACCGCCGTCACCTTGCAGGATGAGAGGATTGATCTCGGCCAGCGACGCATCCTTGTCCCAAAATGCACGGTATAAGCCCTGTAGCGCGCGGGCACCTTCGGCTCGGGTGGCCTCCGGCAGGCCGATGCGCTCGCACAGCAGCAGCGCATCGGGGTCTTGCAACCCAGCCAGAGGGTCAACCCAGACCTTATGAATTTTCTCCGGTGTCTTGGCCGCTACCTCTTCGACGTCCATGCCCCCTTCACTGGAGGCCATGACGACGATCTTCTGGGCTGCTCGGTCAATGACCAAACCGGCGTAAAACTCCTTTCGAATATCAGCGCCTTCCTCAACGAGCAATCGGCGCACCGTCTGGCCCTGGGCACCGGTCTGGTGGGTAATGAGTTGCATACCCAGCATCTGCCCAGCCAGCTGGCGCACCTCGTCCACGGACCGGGCGAGCTTCACGCCCCCACCCTTTCCGCGGCCGCCGGCGTGAATCTGCGCCTTGACGACCCACACTGGGCCGCCCAACTTCTCCGCCGCGTGCACAGCCTCGTCCACAGTGAAAGCCGGAGTACCACGCGGCACCGGCACGCCATACTCCTTCAGGATCTGTTTGCCTTGGTATTCGTGGATCTTCATTGTGGGGGTCTCCAGTGGTTGTTGGTGCCGTGCGCCGCGCGCGGCGCTCAGGTGGTGGATGGGGGTGAAATCTGGGGGTTGGCTTCACCGGCGGCGGCCCCTGCGGCAGGCGCCTTCCACCAGCGTGGGTAGAAGCGCAGCACGGCGGGCCCATCAACGCGAAGAGCGTGGCAGCGGTCGAGCTGGAACGGCTGCCGGCTATCTCCCGCTTCGGGTCGCACCACTTCCCCGGCAAAAGCTTGAATGGCTGCGGTGGGCAGGACACGCGTGAGCTCGGTGATGTGTGTGCAGCCGAGCACCCCATGCAGACACTGCTTGACGGCATGGGAGAAGCCTCGCAGCAGGTTCATCCCGATCAGGGCACGGTAGGCAGCGCCATAGTCTTCGCAGTAGCCGGGATAGGGGGATGCATGCGTTTTCGCCTCGGCGTCAACCACATCGAAAGTGGTGTCGATGGTCAGGCGCAAATGCATGTGATGGATCGGTTCACCCGCGCGGCGCAGCCCAGTAGCCAACTCAAAATCCCGTGCCTTGGTGTCAACGAGCTCAGCCTCGATATCCCACAGACCATCATCGCGCGCATAAACCTGCACATCGATGGCACGCTTGTGGACCAGGCGCCGGCCGGCAGGGCGAGCGGTGTGCTCAAGGCGATCAGCAGGGGAGGCGTGGGGGGAAGGCTCGGTCAGCGGCACGGGAATTGATGCGACGCAAAAAATTAAGTTTAGCAGCGCGTCGCGTCAGGCATGCAAGCGGCCCGCTTGCATCGACGATTGAGTGCGAGAGCGGACCATCAAAACCGGATGCCGGTTCAACTCTCACCATCGGCGTCACCCGCAAGATACGAGTCATCGGCACTGCGATCCCCACGGATCGCCTGCATCACCACCTCGCGGCCGAAACCCCGTGCTAGCAAGAAGCGCTGCTGTCGCGCACGCTCCTGGGCAGTCGCGGCGGGCTCCGGATATCGCCTGTGCAGGATGTGCTGCGCCCGAAGCAGCTCGGGCTCGCGCTGCGCACCCAAAACACGATCGACCAAGTCCCCGTCCAAACCGTGGCTGCGGAGTTCAAGGGCGATCCGCTGGCTACCATACTTGGCTTGGCGCCTGCGTGCCAATGACTCGGCAAAACGCTGCTCGTCGAGCAGGCCTAAGGCCTGCAACTCGTCGAGCAACGCGGCAAGGACCGCGAGATCGGGTGCGGACTCGCTCTCGCTGGGCTTGATCGTGCGTGCGAGTTTGCGCTCGAGCTCAATGCGACTGTACTCACGCGTTGCCAACAGGCGGAGAGCACGAGCTCTGAGGCTTGGCGCCGGCGCGGCCATGACGATTCACCAACCGCGCCAGTCGTCGCCATGCAAGCACGGGCAATCTGCTCGAGACCTTCGGCCCTGGACTGTTCCCTGGCGCTCCCTGCCGGCATTGAGGGGGCTTTGCCAGGGATGCGCGCGACGCACAACAGCGGCAGACTTACTCATCCATCTGGGTCTCAGCCACCGGTTGCATGCCTGGAACGCCAAGTTGCTCTCGCACGGCATTCTCAATCTCACGGGCAATGGCTGGATTTTCTTTGAGAAACTCGCGGGCGTTATCTTTGCCCTGCCCGATTTTCTCACCCTTGTATGCGTACCAGGCACCGGACTTGTCCACGACCTTCGCCGTCACGCCGAGGTCGATGATCTCCCCCTCGCGAGAGATCCCTTCACCATAGAGAATATCGAACTCGGCTTGCTTGAAAGGCGGCGCAACCTTGTTCTTCACAACTTTGACCTTCGTCTCCGAGCCAATGACCTCTTCACCCTTCTTGATGGCACCGATCCGGCGTATATCCAGGCGCACCGAGGCGTAAAACTTCAGGGCATTGCCACCCGTGGTGGTTTCCGGGTTGCCAAACATCACGCCGATTTTCATACGAATCTGATTGATGAAAATGACCAGGCAGTTCGTACGCTTGATGGTGCCGGTCAGCTTGCGCAGCGCTTGGCTCATGAGTCGCGCCTGCAGGCCAGGCAACGAGTCGCCCATCTCGCCCTCGATCTCGGCCTTCGGCGTGAGGGCCGCAACCGAATCAATGACAATCAGATCCACCGAACCCGACCGCACCAAAGCGTCGGCGATTTCCAGCGCCTGCTCTCCGGTATCGGGCTGAGAGATGAGCAAGTCCTGCAGGTTCACGCCCAGCTTTTGGGCATACTGCGAATCTAGCGCGTGCTCAGCGTCGATGAACGCGCACACACCGCCGAGTTTTTGCATCTCGGCGATGACTTGCAGGGTCAGCGTTGTCTTGCCCGATGACTCCGGTCCATAGATCTCCACCACGCGCCCACGCGGCAAGCCGCCCACGCCAAGCGCGATGTCCAGACCCAATGAGCCCGTGGAGACCACTTGAATGTCTTCAACCACCTCGCCTTCGCCGAGGCGCATGATTGACCCCTTGCCGAACTGCTTCTCGATCTGTGACAAGGCTGCTGCCAGCGCTTTTGACTTTTCTGCGTTCATCATGCCCTTGCCTTGTTCCATTTCTCAAGCCTCATTTGTTTCACGATAGGGCACAATTTACCATAACTGTATAAACCTACAGCCTCAATGCACGCATCCCCGCCGAGCCGAGCTTTATGCCCGCCTTCGGAGACTGCGCCGCTCATTGCGCACACCTGCAAGCCGGCCACCTAAGAGCCGAGCATCGTGATGCCATACCCTCGAGCGACCGAAGGCCTCAACACGATGCGCACCTGTTCAGCGCTGATGGGCTGGCAGACAGGTCGCGATGGCTGATCAGCGTACGCCGGCCCGGCCCACAGTCTGAGCATTTAGAAGTCCTGGCCTCGCTCAGCCCTCGACGGATTCCGTGATTTGAGGCTACCCATCCATCCCAACCGGGGCCCCAGGCGCTGAAGTCGATAGCGATCTGCGACTTGACCAGAACAATGCCAGCTTTGAACTGGCGGATCGAACTCCACTGTGTGACTTAAGCACACAATCCATGGCCCGTTGATCGCCGTCATGGTACCCAGCCGAACCCCGCCATGGCATGCAAGGTCGCAGCAGCAATGACTTGGTAGCCCGCTGGCGTCGGGTGGACTGTGTCCGCAAACAGCCAGCTCCCAAGATTGGAAAGGTTTGCGCCCGCAGCGGCATTCGGCGTGTTCAAGTTGCAAAGCAGGGAACTCGGCACGATCTGCATGTTGCACCACGGCGTCGTGACATTGGTAAAGCCGAACTGCGCGGGCTGTGCGATTTCCTGATTGAATAGCGCAAAGCCGTCGATCATTTTCACCGGCCTGCCCTGCAGTTGGTTCAGCAAGCGCCGGTTAAACACCTTGACGAGCCTGGACAGGATGTGGCACGGCTGGGTGCGATCCTGATTGTTGCAGGTCGTGCCGCCCGACAGTGACTGTCCAAATGGGGACAGTGAAGAATCGGGCAAGGTGTACACCATGACGTACTGCCCCCCCATGGCAATGATCTTCTGGATCACCGTCGCAAGTTGATCTGCTGCTGCTGCCACCGTGGACTGCGCCACCGTCAGTGCGTGCAAGGTGGCCCTGTGCTGCACAGCAGCGATTTGGTCCTGCGTCAGCGGGGATCCTGCCTGCGCCGCTTCGACCACAGCTTCGGTCACAGCGCTTTGCACCTTCGTGCTGAGATTGGCTAGCGCGGCAAAAACATCGTTGTTTCCGGCAAAGACGGTGATGAGCTGGCTTGGATTGAAAGCTCCAAACTGGGCACGGTAATTTCGCACCTGCTGGGTCACCGGGATCGTCAGAGCTCCTTGAGCGTGCCCGATGCCGTCTGGGTTGCGGACCATGGAACCACCCTCGGCAAAGTCCGTGCACGAACCCTGCAGCGCGAAGGCACAAAGTGCCTGGGTGGCATTCGTCGTTACGCCAAACGGAGTTAGATAGACCGCCCCCTGCGGCGAACCGTAGCCCACAAGATTCGGCGTCATGCGCAACCCGAGGTCCTTAGCAAGTATGTTGGTCCAATTGCCGGAAGGCGCGCCGTTAACCGTGAATTGCCCCCCTTCGGGGTAAGGTAAGCCATCGAACGCGACGCTGTACGGCGCAACGCTATAAATGCTGATCGCAGCCAGCGAATAAGCGCCATCATCCGACAAGCTGTCGCCAAACACCACCGTCTGCTTGAACCCACCATCTGGCGCCTGCGATGGGGCCGTGCTGGCAGCATTGACACTGGAAACCGTGGACAGTCTGGGGTATTGCGGCCCCTCGTCGCCTCGCATGCCGGCAGCGTTGGCGCTCGAAACGGGGAAAAGGAAGGATGCGCCGCCGGAGTCTGCTCCCCAATAGCCGCCAAGGGCCAGGACGGTTGCGAGAGTTACGGCGGGCCAGGGTAGGTTACGCATGCTCATGCCTCCCAAATTTGTCTTGACGGAGGCTCTGGCTGACGCCGGACCGGCAAGACAACCTCAACTCCAAGGACGAAATCAAGTGACCGTTCACGGACAGGCTATCCGACGCAGCGCTTCGTGCGCAAGTCCGGATTACCCTGAAACTGGTGGACTGTCGCCCGTAACGCCTGCCAGCTACAGTGGTGCAACGCCCGACCACATCTTCCGCTCTGCGTGCTCTACGGCCTGAAGCGTGACCACCACGACCCGTGATTGGCGCCTGGGAACACTACGGTTACGCACCCTGCCCGCGCGACCCGTGGGAAGCGCGCTGCAGACGGTCGCGCACGGCATCCCAAGCTGGATCTGACGGCGGCAGCTCAACCCAAATGGCGCCCAGGCCCCACATGTCCAAGTCGCGCAAGGCGGCATAAAGCGCATGGGCGAAACCGGCAGCATCCGAAGGTAGAGCAAACCAAGTTCCCAACGCGTTGACGCCTGGTTGTGGATGCACAGCGATTACACCGACATCGCGCGCTGTAGACCAACCTGCATCAATCTCCGGGGCGGAGCGCAAAAAAAGTGGCGTTGCGGGCGCATAGTGCGCCGCCAGAGCTCCCGGGACACGCGGTGAGGAGTCAAACTTCTGGGCCCGTCCATCGATCGCGGATTCCACAGCGAACGCACCTCGGCTCGGCGCCTCGAGCTGGGTGGACTTCTGCAAGCCTAGGAGGAGCGGGTCACACCCCAGAACGGTGGCAATAGCCTCGGCGGGGAGCCCGCCCGGGCGAAGGATGCGCGGTGCGCCGCCACTTTGCACCTGCGAGCAGTCGACAATGGTGCTTTCGATGCCCACCGCACAAGCCCCGCCATCAAGCACCATGGCTACTGCGCCCCCCAATTCGGCGCGTACATGCGCTGCCATCGTCGGGCTGACACGACCAAAGCGGTTGGCCGAAGGTGCCGCCAAACCGCCTTCACCGTGCCTGAAAATGGCCAGCACAGCTTGAGCCATCGGGTGAGCGGGACAGCGTAACGCGATCGTGTCCTGCCCACCGGCACAAGCCTCGGCCATCCCGGAACGGCGTCGCAGGACAAGGGTGAGCGGGCCTGGCCAGAACGCATCAATGAGCCGGCGCGCCGCATCCGGCAGCCCGACCGCCCAGCGTTGAGGGTCAGCATTGCGATGGAGGTGGACAATAACCGGATGATCCGCAGGACGGCCCTTGACGGCAAAGATTCTGCGCACCGCGGCCGCGCTGTCGGCGTCTGCCGCCAACCCATAGACGGTCTCGGTGGGCAAACCGATGAGTTCGCCGGTTTCCAACAACCGGGCCGCCCGCGCAATCTCGGACGGGTGGATTTTGGTTTCGCTCACCACCACCTGAAGGCCTTGTCGTGAGGACTCAAAATGACGCCAAGCCCAGTGCCGCGCACGCCTGCAGCGCGGTTGTCCGCGCTGCCTGTGGCGTGGCTGCGGTAAACGTCAGGTGGCCCATCTTGCGTCCGGCTCGGGGTTCGCGCTTGCCATACAAGTGCAAATGCGCGCCGGGAAGACCCAGCACGGCTGGCCAGTCGGGCTCGCGCCAGCTACCGGCCGTATCGAACCACAGATCTCCCAGCAGGTTGAGCATCACAGCCGGGCTATGCAACCGCGGCTGCACCAGGGGCGCACCCACAAGAACACGCACCTGAAGGTCAAATTGGGAGAAATCGCAGGAATCCAGCGTGTGATGCCCGGAGTTATGGGGACGTGGCGCCATTTCGTTGGCCACGAGTCCCCCGCCCTCCAACATGAAGAACTCCACGCACAGCACACCCACATAGTCCAGCCCCTCTGCTATGGCCCGCGCAGCTTGGACCGCACGCTCGGCGGTGGCCGGGTCCAGTTCGGGCGCCGGAGCGAAGCTGGCGAACAAGATTCCTGACCGGTGCAGGTTCTGCTGTGGTGGGAAGTGCACCATTTGCCCATCTCTGGCCCGTGCCAAGATCACCGAGATCTCGAGGTGCAAATCAAGCTTGCGCTCCAGCACGCAAGGCACGCGGCCGAGCGCACGCCAAGCCGCAGGCAGCTCGGCCGCGCTTGTCACCGCAACTTGGCCCTTGCCGTCGTAGCCCATGCGCACGGTCTTCAAAATGCCCGGCAGGAGCCCATCGATCTGTGCGGTTCGCGCGATGTCCTCGCTGTCAATCTGCACATGCGGTGCGCACGGCACGCCCAGACGGGTAAACAAGGCCTTCTCGGCGGCCCGGTCCTGGCAAGTGGCGACGGCCGGCGCATGCGGGGCCAGCTGCACGTGTGCGTCCAGCCAGCGCAGTGCGGCGGCTGGCACATTCTCGAACTCCACGGTAACCGCTGCAGCGCTGCGGGCTAGCTGGTGCAGGCCATCGGCGTCATCATAGGCAGCGTTGATATAGACCGTGGTGACTTGAGCTGCAGGTGCGTGGGCGTCAGGTTCCATGACAGCAACGCCATAGCCGGCGGCTTGCGCCGCTTGTGAGAACATGCGGCCAAGCTGGCCTCCACCAAGAACGCCAAGAGTGGCGCCTGGTGCGATGTAGGGAAAGGAGGCTGTTTTCATTGATCCTTGGCGGCACCCGCCCTGTACGACTGCGCGACGACCCTGTACGGCCAGATGAAATCGGGAGTGCGAAGGCTCAAAGCGCCACCTGCATAGCCTCAGCTTGCGCTGTCTGCTCTGCGCGAAACACGCCCAGGCGAGCCTCCAGTGCTGGATCGGATGCGGCAAGCATGGCCACAGCGAACAGTGCGGCATTGGCCGCTCCGGCCTCTCCGATAGCAAAGGTGGCCACCGGCACGCCCTTGGGCATTTGCACAATGGACAACAGGGAATCTTCACCGCGCAGGTACCTGCTCGGCACCGGCACGCCCAGGACGGGCACTGTGGTCTTGGCGGCCAGCATGCCTGGCAGGTGCGCCGCGCCGCCAGCGCCGGCGATGATTGCCCCGACGCCGCGGGCGCGTGCAGTCTCCGCGTAGGCGAACATCGCGTCCGGCATGCGATGGGCCGACACGACGCGAGCCTCGAACGGGACATCAAAGCGCGCAAGAATCTCTGCCGCGTGTCGCATCACGTCCCAGTCAGAACTTGAACCCATCACCACGCCGATCAACGCCATGGACGCTCCCATCGAAACTCGACATTTTACGGGTACCGGTATGCTCTGCCCTGAAGACCCGCGCGCTGGAAATATCGCGCCTTGGCCCCACATACCGAGTTTTGGAGCAACCATCATGATCGATGCAACCATTGCCAATTTTGAAACCGAGGTGGTTGAAACCTCAAGGACGATTCCCGTACTGGTAGATCTCTGGGCGCCATGGTGCGGCCCTTGTCGCAGCCTCGGCCCCGTGCTGGAAAAGCTCGAAACCGCCTATGCCGGACGATTCAAACTCGTCAAGGTCAATACGGAGGAGGAGCAAGATCTCGCGGCCGCTTTTGGCGTGCGTAGCATCCCCATGGTGGTGTTGATGAAGGACGGCCAACCGGTCGACGGCTTCGTCGGTGCGCTGCCTGAAGCGCAGATCCGACAGTTCCTCGATAAGCATGTGCCTGCTGCGGCCGAGCCGGAGCCAGCCGAGGATGAGGCTCAACCACTCGAAACTATCGCGAACAATGACCCGAATGCGGCGCTCGAGATACTCCAACAAGCGTTGGCAACCAATCCAGCCAACGACACAGCTCGCATGGACTACGTCAAGCTGCTTCTCCAGCAACAACGGGTGGAGGATGCGCGCCGCGCTTTTGAGCCTCTTGAGGGCAAGGTGGCACTGGATCCGCGTGCAGCGGCACTCAAGCATTGGCTGGACGCCATCGCTGCGGCAGCTTCGGCACCCGACGAGGGGGCGTTACTGGCGGCCATTAGCGCCAACAAACGCGACTTCAGCGCACGGTTTGCGCTCGCACAGCGCCATATGGCGGCGCAACGATGGACGACCGCAATGGATGACCTGCTCGAAATCCTCATGCGCGACAAGTCATGGAATGATGAGGCGGCACGTAAAACGTATTTGGCGATCCTCGAGATCATCACGCCGCCCGTGGCCAAGCCGGCCGAAGGGAACGCTCCTGCCACGGATCCGACCGTGGAAGGATACCGCCGCCGCTTGAGTATGGTGGTCCTAAGCTAAGCCACGGTTGGTGGTGATCCACGGGTGGCCACACCCCGTTGCGGGAGATCCGGGGTGAGCCTCCCAATAGTGAGCGTCAAAGACTGATCTGCGTGCCCAGAAGCTTGAGAAACTGCGCGATCCAGGCTGGATGCGCTGGCCAAGCTGGTGCCGAGACAAGATTGCCCTCAGTCACGGCTGCATCGACCGGAATGTCCGCGTAACGGCCTCCTGCGGCGGTGACCTCGGGTCCACACGCCGGGTAGGCCGAACACTGCCGCCCCTGGAGCACGCTAGCAGCGGCCAGAATCTGCGCGCCATGGCACACCGCTGCAACCGGCTTGTTTGCAGCAAAGAAGTGCCGAACGAGATCGAGGACGCGCGCGTTGAGGCGCAGGTACTCGGGAGCACGACCACCGGGAATGACCAGGGCGTCGAAATGCTCAGGATTTATTTCGTCGAAAGTTGCATTGAGGCTGAAGTTGTGCCCGGGTTTTTCGGAATACGTCTGCGCCCCCTCAAAATCATGGATGGCCGTCTTCACCTGCTCGCCCGCCTTCTTGCCCGGACAGACGGCGTGCACTTGGTGGCCCACAGCCAGCAGAGCCTGGAAGGGAACCATGGTTTCGTAGTCTTCGACATAATCACCGACTAGCATCAAAATGCTTTTCGCAGCCATTGAAGGTCTCCTGTTTTTGAACCCGCCGGCCGATGCCGGGTCGCCCCATTTTGCATGGACGCGCGGCTCCCTTCAATCGCGACAACAAACCTTCTAGGACGCAGCGATAAGGCGCTCCAGCGCTTCACGGTATTTCGCCGCCGTACCTTCAATCACCGCTTGCGGCAACTCGGGTGCAGGTGCCTTCTTATTCCAGCCCGGCAATGCTTCCAGCCAGTCGCGCAGGAACTGCTTATCGAAGCTCGGAGGCGAGATCCCTTCACGCCACTGGTCTGCAGGCCAGAACCGCGAAGAATCCGGGGTGAGCGCCTCGTCCATCCAGACCAAGCGACCTTGCGTGTCCAAGCCGAATTCAAACTTGGTGTCCGCCAGGATGATGCCCCGCTTCGCCGCGTGCGCGGCAGCTCGGCTGTAGATCTCCAGGCTGATATCGAGCACTTGGCCCGCAAGTTCCACGCCGACGAGGCGCACCATTCGACCGAAATCGATATTTTCGTCGTGCTCACCCATATCCGCCTTCGTCGCGGGAGTAAAGATGGCATGCGGCAGTCGCGCCGCTTGAGGCAGACCACGGGGAAGATCTACACCACAAACCTTGCCACTGGCTCGATAGTCCTTCCAGCCGCTCCCTGCTAAATACCCACGCACAACGGCTTCCACCGGCAAGGGCTTCAGGCGCTTGACCACCAGCGCGCGTCCACGCACTTGGTCGCGCTCGTGCGTCGCAACGACCGACTCGGGGTCGAAGTCGGTGAGATGGTTTGGTACCACGTCCTGAAGCAACTTGAACCAGAAGCACGAAATGCGTGTAAGCATCTCGCCCTTTCCCGGTATGCCCTGCCCCATCACCACGTCAAACGCGGAGATGCGATCCGTGGCAACCATGAGCAACAAATCGTCACCCACCGCATAGTTGTCGCGAACTTTACCGCGCGACACCAACGGCAAGGAAGTGATGGACGTGGTCAGCAAGGCGGGTGGCATGCGTCTGGGCAATTGAGTATGGCAGGTCAGCGGACGATTGTAGGCGCCGAATGGCCCCAGCGCGATCGAGGCTTAGACAGCGTGCACCTCAGGCAGATGCCCCACCTTGACCAATATGGTGCAGCCTTCCCGGCTGTAGGGTTCATGCTGGCTGTTGTGCGGACTGCGCAGCCAGGAACCCGCGGGATAATGGCCGTGCTCATCAGAAAACACACCATCCAGAACGAAAATCTCCTCGCCACCCCAATGCCGATGGCGGTTGAAAAATGTGTTCGGTGCCCAGCGCACTAGCGCCGTGTGTTCGCCGCGAAACTCTGCCAGCGGCATGACGCGAAGGCCGTCCACCAACCCCGGCAGCCAAGGCTGCACGGTGGTATCAATCACGATCCGTTCGTCGTCGCCAGGCGCGAAGTGCGAAAGTTTGACGAACAGTTCGCAGCCGAGGGCACTTCGGGGGGCGTGGCTCGATGCGGGCGGGTTGCGCACATAGGTGCCCGCTCGGTAACAACCATACTCATCTTCGAACGTGCCATTGAGCACGAAGATCTCTTCGCCCCGAGCATGCACATGCGCGGCGAAGGACGAACCCGGCGCGTACCGCACGACCGACGTCGTACGGCCGCTTTCGGCGTGCTCGCGCTCCAGGGGCTTGCGCCACACCCCAACCGCGGGCGAGGGCGTCCAGTCCATCGCCATTGTTTGCACGCTGAGCCTTTGCTCAAAATCGAGATGCAGGTTCGTATCCATGCACTGCACTGTAAAAGCTCCCTGCGAGCCCTGCTGGCCCGAGGGTTTTGCCCATGCGCGCAAACCCTCATGCTCGGCGAAATGCTTGGACACAGGCGATACACGGATGAAACATTTACTCTACCCAGTATCCACTAGATTGCAGAGCAGCCATGGCTTCCCTCCTCATTGACATGGTCAGGCGCGGCAACTTCCCAGCCGGTAGCTGTCGCGCCGCCCATAATCCTGCGAACCCAAAGCAGCCATCGGGGCTCGGAAAAACCAAGGCCCGATGGCTGCTTGCGAGGCATTCCAAGCAGCATCGCAATCGCAGGCGCGGCGAGGAGGCGGAGTGCCGGCCGGGCTACTGCACAAGAGCCGGCATGACGAAACGGTAATTGTGAATGCAGTTTGATCGATTTGAACCAAGGAGGAGTTGAGATGCAAATGAAACACCTGATGAGCGCCGGGCTACTGAGTCTGGGTCTGGCCGCTGCGCAAGGCGCTGTGGCCATGGATGTGCCGGGGCCACTGGTCACGCCACAATGGCTGCATGCCCACCTGAACGATGTAACGGTGGTCGATATCCGCGGCGGTGCCAGCATGAAACGATTCACGGCTCAACCGCAGTTGGGCAAGAATCACATGATCGAGAAAACTGGCGGCCATATCGCCGGCGCTGACTTGGTCAACTTCAACGACATTCGGCAGGACCGCACGGTGGATGGCGTAAAGCTCAAGGCCATGATGCCCACCGCCGCATACTTCACCAAGGTGATGGACGAAGCAGGCCTGAATACGGGGAAGCCCATCGTCATCGTTCCTACAGGAAATGCGGTGTTCGCCATGGACCGCGGCACTCGCCTTTACTTTCAACTGCGCTATTTTGGCGTGCCGCACGGGCAACTCGCCATTCTCAATGGTGGCACCAATGCCTGGATCAACGCCGGCTACCCAGTGAGCGTTTCACCGGCACCCACCGCGATGGGTGACTGGAAGACCGCAGGTGAAGACAAGGCCATTCTCGCCTCAATGCAGCAGGTCAAGGAAGGCCTGCGCCAGGGCACTGAGCAATACATTGATGCCCGCCCCACAGCGCAGTTTCTCGGCATTGCGAAGAAGCCGATTAACAAGACGGCTGGCCACCTTGCCGGCGCCAAGTCTTTTCCCATTGATGCCATCGTGAAAAGCGACCATGGCGCTACCATGTTCATGACCGCAGCTGAGTACAAAAAGATCTTCCACGACTTCGATATCAGCCCGAACAAACCCACCACGACGTACTGCAACACTGGCCATCTAGCCTCGGGCGCTTGGTTCGTAGTCCACGAGATCCTCGGCAACAAGAACTCGAAACTGTATGCGGGCTCCATGAATGAGTGGACCAATCTGGGCAACCCCACGGTCGGTCTGCCCAGCTAAATCCTCACATTGGCGAACGAATCAATCGCCAGCTTTAATTTTTAGAGCTCGACCTGCGCCCCGCCCTGTGCGGGGCGTTTATCTTGGATCATGGACATTGGCAGCGCTTGACGCCTGCAAGCGCCCTCCCTCCAAACATTTGACCGTGTGGTTCTGGCTGCTCGTGAGTGCCGCCTTATGAAGGATGTCGCCACGTGCATTGCGAATCTCATGCAGGCATGGATCCTCTCGGATGCGGCTGACCGTCAACCAGCAATGCGATGGACCAGCACGGCTAGGGCTGTAACGATGGCAGCCGCCACGATGACCCCGGCTACGATCACGTGGTGAAGCTGCAGCACGGCGAAGTCTCGCTCGCGGTCCTGCCGCCGGCGCAGGCCGACGATCGCGGTGGCTACCGCCCCCAATGCGCGCAGCGTGCCGCGCAAAAAGCTGACTTTCGCGCTCGCCCTGGCTTGCTGCACAGATGGGGTTTCGCCCGTCATTTGCGCTTGCGCCGCGCCTTCACTCCAGCGGCGAGCACTTCAATCAGGTCCACAGACGCATTCCAAGACAGGCAGCCATCGGTGATGCTTTGCCCGTAGGTCAAACTGCCGGGGTCATCCTTGCCCGGCGTGAATTTCTGAGCTCCGCCGATCAAGTGACTCTCGGCCATCACCCCAAAGATGCAGCGCTCTCCACCTGCCAGTTGAGCGGCGATATCGCGTGCCACGTCAAGCTGGCGCTCAGGCCTCTTTTCGCTGTTGGCGTGAGAACAATCAATCATGAGCCTGCAATCGAGCTTGGCGGCCTCCAATTGTTCGCAAGCCGCACGCACGCTTGCTGCGTCATAGTTCGGCGTCTTGCCTCCGCGCAGGATAACGTGCGTGTCCTTGTTGCCGCGCGTTTGCACAATGGCCACTTGACCACTTTTGTGAACGGAGAGGAAGGAATGTGGACGACGCGCCGCTTGAATGGCATCGATGGCGATACGCAGATTGCCGTCGGTTCCATTCTTGAATCCGACCGGCGCGGACAGCCCGGAGGCCAACTCCCGATGCACCTGGCTTTCCGTGGTGCGTGCACCGATGGCGCCCCACGCAATAAGGTCGCCGATGTACTGCGGCGAGATTACATCCAGAAATTCACCACCCGCCGGCATCCCAATGCGGTTGATGTCGATGAGCAGCTCGCGCGCAATGCGCAGCCCCTCATCGATACGGAAGCTCTGATCAAGATACGGATCATTAATCAAACCCTTCCAACCGACGGTCGTGCGCGGTTTCTCAAAATACACGCGCATCACAATCTCGAGTTCCCCAGCGTGCCTTTTGCGCTGCTCAAGAAGGCGCTCAGCATATTCTCGAGCCGCCTTTGGATCGTGGATCGAGCAAGGTCCAATCACGAGAAGCAACCTGTCGTCCTCGCCCTGCACGATGCCGTGCACGGCGCGGCGCGTATCCTGGATCAGCCGCTCCACCGGTGTCCCGGCGATCGGGAAAAACCGGATGAGATGTTCAGGCGGTGGCAGCGGCATCACATCCTTAATGCGTTCGTCGTCTGTCGCCGAGGTTTTCTCGGGTAGGGCGGCGCGCCACTCAGGCAAAGCGCTCGACGACTTCGATGGCATGGCGGTGGCTCCTATCTTGGTGGGTTGATCGGAAAATTCCCGAAACAATGGGTCGTCGTGGAACATGGCTGGCTTGCTCGTTGCTGAGTGCCGCCCACCCCCGGCGAAAAAAAACCGCCGGGCTTGGCCGGCGGTTTTTGGGGATTCGTTGATTCAGGCTGAACGCTGCCCTCTCCCTCCGCCGGCGCAGTGCGAGAACCAAAAATAAAAGCCAAACGCGAAGCTGTACATGGCAGGTTTTTTTGAGAAGGCATCCTAGTGTAGCCTCGACCGCCAGCCTGGAGCAAGCGCGGCACAAGCTGACGGCGTTTTCCCGCTTTGCTTTGACGCAACAAAGCCACCGGCTTTGCCGCCACTCTTTACCATACATGCATGCATGCATATGGCCCCCTCGGGAGTTGTGATGGAGAGCCTCAGAAACTTACAGCAATTGGGATTCGCACCCGGAAGCCCGCCGGGACTGGAAGCGCGCGCAACCGAGATCGACCTTCCGGAGTATCAGGACAAAGGCGACGTCGAATCCGAGCTTGGGCAGTTGCGCAACACCATCGGCGAGTTGCAGGACCGCATGTTCACGCGCAAGGAACTTTCGCTGCTCGTGGTGTTGCAAGGCATGGACTCAGCCGGCAAGGACAGCACGACCAAGGCCGTGTTCACGGGCGTTAATCCGCTGGGCATCCATGCGGCCTCGTTTAGCTTTCCCACACCCTTGGAACAGCGGCACGATTTTCTTTGGCGCGCTCATGTGCACGTGCCGCCGCGCGGATGCGTCGGCGTCTTTAACCGCAGCCAATACGAAGACCCCGTGATCGGGCTCGTCCATAGACAGATCAACCACACCACGTTCCGGCAGCGCCTGGCGCAGATTGTCGATTTTGAACGCATGCTCGCGGAGGATGGCACGACCATCCTGAAGTGCTTCTTGCATATCGGGTTCAACGAGCAGCGCAAGCGGCTGCAAGAACGCATCGACAATCCCAAAAAGCATTGGAAATTTGATCCCTCGGACCTGTCCGAGCGCAAGCTGTGGGGCGACTACCACAGCGCTTACGAATCGGCGCTGAGTCTGAGCAATGCTGGTCACGCACCTTGGTACGTCGTCCCTGCTGACCATAAACCCGTGCGCAATCTGCTTGTGGCACGATTGGTCGTGCAGGCCCTTCAATCCATGCCCCTTCGCGAACCCGCCCCCAAACCGCAGCTCAAGGGTTTGAAGGTAATCTGAGGGCGAAGGCTGCGCTTGGCTTGACCTGGATGCTCGACAAGCCCCGTGCTTGGCTGCACTTTGCGACGGTTCATTCAGTCGCCGGTTTTGCCGTGCAGTTCAGTGTTCAGCGCATCCTGCTGAGGCGCATGGCGATAGCTATCGCGGCTTAGTCCCACGAGGCGGCACGCTCGGCGCTCGGACAAGTGATGCTCGCTGATCATCTTGCCAATGGCCTCACGCCTGACCCGGGGGCTAGCGTTTTACCCCGAGAACGCTCTTGAGCGCGTGCATGTCCAGGTGCGCCTCGGCCAGCAGCTTCTTCAGCTTGGCGTTCTCCGACTCCAGTTCACGCAGCCGCGTGGCCTCGGATGCCTCCATGCCGCCGAACTTGGCGCGCCACTTGTAGAACGTCGCGTCGCTGAAGCCGCCTGTGCGGCACACCTCCTTGACCGAAACGCCAGCCTCGGCCTGCCGGAGGAACCCAATGATCTGCTCTTCGCTGAATCGACTCGTCTTCATGTCCATCACTCTCCATCGTGATGGACTCCACGAACTTCACCGTGGTACGGCTGACGGGGGCAGGTCAGATCAGCAGTACCAATCCCGGCGTGCGGGGCATGATTCACTGTAACCCGCGACGCGAGAAACGCTCACCACCAGGAACGGATCGGGGACGTCCACAATCAGCGCGATGACGACCACATGCGGCGCAGCACACCATCACGCACGATGAAATGATGGTGCGCAGCCGCCAACACATGCAAAGCAATCAGCCCCAGCAGGGCGTAGGCGACGATTTGGTGCACGTCGCCGAGTGGCCGGGCCCAGGCTGCCCCGTGCGCCGCCAGCGCGGGAAGGGGGACCCATCCGGCCCAATGCACGGTCCAGCCACGAGCCGAAGCATTGGCCCAACCCAACAATGGCAACGCGATGAATCCCGCGTAGAGCAGCGCGTGGGTTAAGCGTGCAATGCGGTCCTGCCAAGCCGGCCCTGGATGTGGGTCCGGAACCCCGCTGACACCGCGCCACAACAGCCGCAGCAGCATCAAGCTCAAGATGAACGTGCCCAGCCCCAAGTGCCAAGCCACCAGCCCAACGGGCCGCGTGTCGCGGTGGATATCGGGCATCGTCCAGGCGATGGCAAACTCCAGTGCGATGAGGCCGAAAATGGCCCAATGGAGCCAGCGGGCGGGAAGGTTGTAGACCGCAGTTCTTGACATGGCGTGAGCCTCATAAATGGCAATTTACCCGTATGCTAGGCCCCGGTCACTTAGCCGGTACTGAGTACCGCTCGCGCGCACGGGGGCACGGATGGGATCTTGACATCCCCCCGCCCTTGGCCTGAGGCCACCGCTTGAGCGGGAAGGGCGGGGATTCCTGCGGCGCTACGCATGCGTGACCTCGTGCGTAGTCGCTTCAGTGGGCTCCTGCTTCATCGAGGGGCCCGAATGCGCCACCTCTCCACGGGCTGCAACGCGGTGTCCCCGCGCCAAAATAGTCATCGCGCCGACAAGGTCGGCCTGATTCGCGTGGCCACACGCAACGCACTTGAATTGCGCCTGCGTGCAGCGGTTGTCCGCCGCGATGTGGCCGCAGTCCGGACACGTGCGGCTGGTGTGGTGCGGCGGCACCGCCAGCAGCCACTCCACGCCAGCTTGTACTCAAGCTGGCGATGGAACTCGGCCCAGCCCTGGTCCAGGATCGACGTGTTCAAGCCGCTCTTGGCACGGACATTCCGGCCCGGTCGCTCGGCCGCCCCCGCGAAGCGGCGCATCTGGCGCTGCTGCTGGCCGTTTGGAGGCAGCTCGAACTTGAACGCCTGAAGTCGCTTCATGACTGGTTGAATATATGGGCTATCCATTTAGCTCCACAGGTCGAGCAAACCGGTTGGCGGCCGGTTCCGAGTGCACGTTGTCCCGTATGTTGGTGTAGGTCGCTGGCGTTGTGGCGGCCGATTGCTGCAATAGCCGGTAGAACAGCATGCCTCGTGATC
>JABBOE010000142.1 GCA_019351955.1 Pseudomonadota bacterium | reverse complement strand
AGCGTTCAATTCCCTCGTCATCCATGATCGCGGGCAATTGGTTCACAGCTTCTCAGGCCGCCTGCATCCGGACCATGCCGGCGTAATAGCCATCCTGCCCCAGCAGGTCGGTATGCGAGCCGGCCTCGATGATGCGGCCGCGGTCCATCGCCACGATGCGATGCGCCACGCGCACGGCCGACAGCCGGTGGGCGATGATGATCACCGTGCGCCCCTGGCAGATGGCGCGCATATTGTCCTGAATGATGCGTTCGGACTCGTAGTCCAGCGCGCTGGTGGCCTCATCAAAGATCAGGATGCGTGGGTTGCTCACCAGGGCGCGCGCAATGGCGATGCGCTGTCTCTGCCCGCCCGAGAGGTTGGCGCCGTGCTCGCCCACGCGGGTGTCGTAGCCCTCGGGCAGCTCGCCGATGAAGTCGTGCGCGCCGGCCAGCTTGGCGGCCTGGATCACCGCGTCCAGGCTGACGGCGGGCTGGGTCAGGGCGATGTTGTCGCGGATGCTGCGGTTGAACAGCAGGTTCTCCTGCAGCACCACGCCGACCTGGCGGCGCAGCCAGGCGGGGTCGGCCAGCCCCAGGTCGATGTCGTCGATGCGGATGCGCCCGGACTCGGCCAGGTACAGACGCTGCAGCAGCTTGGTCAGCGTGCTCTTGCCCGAGCCGGAGCGCCCGACGATGCCGATGATCTCGCCGGGGGCGATCTCAAGATTGATCCCATTCAGCACCGGCGGCCCGTCGGGCGTGTACCGAAAGCTAACGTTCTCGAACGCGATCTTGCCGTGCACCTGCGGCAGCGCCTGGCGGTTCTGCGCCAGCTCGGTGCGGGTGTTGAGAATGTCGCACAGGCGCTGCATGGAGATGCCCACCTGCTGGAAGTCCTGCCAGAGCTGGGCCAGGCGCAGGATGGGCCCCGACACCCGCCCGGCCAGCATGTTGAAGGCCACGAGTTCGCCCACCGAGAGCTTGCCCGCGATGACGAGCTGGGCGCCCCACCACAGGATGCCGACGTTGACGAGCTTGCCGATGAGCTGAATGAGCTGCTGGCCCAGGTTGGCCAGGGTCGTGACGCGAAACCCCGCTGTCACATAGCTGGCCAGCTGCTTGTCCCAGTGGTGGGTGAACTGGGGTTCCACGGCCATGGACTTGATGGTCTCGATGCCGGAGACGGTCTCGACCAGGAAGGACTGGTTGTCGGCGCCGCGGGCGAACTTCTCGTTCAGCCGCGTGCGCAGCGGCGGCACCAGCAGGGCCGAGATGAGCACGTACACCGGCAAGGACAGCGCCACCAGCAGCGTGAGTTTCCAGCTATACAGCAGCATGACGGCGAGGAACACACCGGAGAACAGCACGTCGATCACCGAGGTGAGGGTCTGGCCGGTGAGGAAGTTGCGGATGCTCTCCAACTCGCGCACGCGCGCCACGGTGTCGCCCACGCGGCGCGCGCCGAAGTACGGCAGGGGCAGGCCCAGCAGGTGGCGAAACAGCCGCGCGCCCAGCTCGACGTCGATACGGTTGGTGGTGTGGGAGAACACATAGGTGCGCAGCCCGCCCAGCACCACCTCGAAGATGGAGCTGACGACGAAGGCGATGCCGATGACCATCAGGGTGGACTGCGCGCCGTTGACCAGCACCTTGTCGACCACGACCTGGAAGAACAGCGGGGTGAGCAGCGCGAAGAGCTGCAGCACGAGCGACAGGCCAAACACCTCGAGCAGCAGGCGGCGGTACTTGACCACGGCCGGGATGAACCAGGAGAAGTCAAAGCGCGCCAGTTCCCCGGCCAGCGACGCCCGCGAGGTGAACAAAAGCGCCTGGCCACCCCAGCGGGCGTGGAGCTGCGCACGCGTGAGGATCTGGTTCTGCCCCGTGGCGGGGTCAAAGATCAGCGCCTTGGTGTCGTCGACCCGGGCCAGCACGACGTGATGGCCGTCGTCCTGCAGCGCCAGGCAAGGTAAAGGGGTGTGCGCCAGGCGCTCCGGCTTCAAGCGCACGAGCCTGGCCTTGAGGCCCAGTGCCTTGGCCGCCAGCAGCAAATCCGTGGTGGTCAATAAGGCATCACCGGGGCGCCCAGCCTGATGGCGGATGGACGCGGCGTCAGCGGGGATGTTGTGAAACTGGGCGATCAGGATCAGCCCGGCCAGCCCAGGGTCCGGATCGGGGTCCGGATCCGAACAGCGCCCCTCAGCCCCGGCCTGGGGCGGCGGCAGGCTGGCCGGTGGGGCCTGATTCTCCACGGCGTGCATGGACCGCTACGCCTTCAGTGGCGACGCCGGGAATGCAAACGTTCCTACCTGGCGGCATGAGCTGCCGAAACGCCAGAAGTTCCACTGCCACGCAACGTGCAGAAGCATCGACCCCCCCATTGAACAAGCTTCTAGCACCTCTTTGTGCGCGCAAGATGCAGGTTTGTTGGCAAACACTCTCGCTGTGAACGGATTGGAGTGCTTGATCCCAGTATATGAAAAACAAATGTCAGTTCGTCAAGCTCCGCTTAGTGAGATGTGTCTATGTGTAATTTCACGGAGCGTTAAGCCTATCAGGCTTGATCTTCAATGATCCGGCGCCGACCGTAAGCGTGTTGGTCTCACCTGCGCGTTGATCTGCAGTTGCAGTGCGGTCACCCGTTCGTCACGAACCTTGAGCAGCATCTCAAGCTCGTCAATCCTGGCTTTCAGCCGATAGTTGATGCGGGCCAACATCCCCACCTCCCCTTGCGCCTCCTCGATCAGCTTGCGATAGTCCCTCAATTTGGCCTGTGTGCCAGCCAGTTGCGCTCGGCGTTCCTTGAACATGGCTTTGGGCGCGCTATCGTTGATCCTTCGGATTTCCGTCAGAATGGGCTCATGAAAACGATACAACGTAGCGCGGTCGACTCCAGCTTCGGCGGCAACCGTCGAGGCGGACAACTTGGCTCCTTTCTTGACGACACGCGGGTTCCCATGCACCAGTCGGCGGACTGCTAGCTCCAGCTTGTGCCGGGTATCGTGCAAAGACCGGCGGCTATGTGCGGCCAGTGCTTGCAACGAGGGATCCTCGACGCCCTTCATGGCTCCTCGCCATCGAGGCGCCGCAGCACCGTCTCTGCGGCGTCCAGGATGCGCTGGGTCCGCGCCCGACCCGATACGCCCATGTCGTTCAGCGCGAGCGCTTCATACTGCTGATCGCGGATGCCTTCCCAAACTGGACGGTGCTCGGGGCCGATGATGCCGTAGCGGCACTCCACGCACATGGGTGCCTCGAAGACGCACAACCCACCGCACCCTGTGCCACGGGCATTGCCGACGCACCAGGAGTGTCCGGTCCCATTCAGGGTGATCGACCCGGCATATTCGGCGATCAAGGCTTCCTTGCTGGCCGCAGTGCGAACATTCGTGCGCCACTGCCCCAGCCATGCGCTCCCGTTGGCGAGTGGGGCGTCTGAGTCCAGATAGTCCCGCAGGATTTGCCTCTGGCGGGTCTGCTTTTCTGTCGCAACCATTTCCAGAAGCTCCGTATCCGCGACATATCCCTCGCTGGCTCCGTCGGCGTAATACACCGTCATGTCCAGACTCCAGTGGCCAAAATGGTCCCGCAATGTCAGTAGGTCGCCGAGCTCAGCTTGCGCCATGAAACGTGCGTAGGAGCGGCGAAACTGGTGGCTATGCAACGGGTAGGGCGCGCCATCATCACCGCAAATCTTGTGATCGACGCAAAAGCGCTTCAAGTCGTTGTACACCGAGGATGCTGACAACACGGAAATGACGTTTTGTCCATTCGGGTACTTCGACAAGAAAAGTTTGTTTTGATGACGCTCGGCAATGGACAGCCGTCCCACAAGCCTTGTCTTCTCTGGCCCAATCGCGAGTTGAATGCGCCGGCGCAGTTCGAGGACTTCCTCGCGCAGTGCTTGGCTCAAATGTGCGGTGAGATTTCGGAGTACACCGACTGCTTCGGCAACCACCTCCGGCACTTGCCAGGCCTTGGCACGTATCCCCGTCTTGTAGATCGTGCCGTGAAGCCAGACAACCTCGCAACTGCCGTCACGACTCAGTCGCCGCGCCACGCAGTCCTCTGGCAAGGACATGACTTCGGATTCGCGCATGCCGGAGAACATGGCGATCACGATATAGCAGGCCATACGCAGTCGACCGAGATCGGTGGTCAACTTGTAGGCATTCTCATAGCCCCATTCACGGACCAAGGCCGCCCGCGTCAGCTTGAGCGTATCCCTCCCAAAGCCTGCATTCCTTTTTTGTTCCAGGGCAGCCTCCTTGGCGTCGCGCGCTCCCAGAATCTTCGAGGCGCGATTGCGGACATAGTCGGTTGCAATCTGAGCCAGTTCGGCAGCGATACGCTCCGGGATGGGTTCTGTCGCCGGCTGGTACTTGTGCGCGCCTCCTTTCGACCCGACCAGCGAGGCGAGCGATTCTCCAGGCCAAGGATGAGTGCCCAGCCCATCATCAAGCTTGTCCCGCTGCAAATAAAGGTCTTCGAGTATTTGCAGCCGTTGCCGGATGGTCGTTGCCGACGCTGGTGCTCCTCGCGAATTCCGTACAGCCTGTGCATATGCCTGTGTTTGTCCAGCAAGATCGGCAAAGCGAACCAACCCTCTGCCAACCATCCATCGAAGGAGGAAAAGCAATACCTTGGCTCGCGTCGTCAACGTCGACATCGTCGGGCGTCGGCGCCCCTCCACAGGATCAGCAAACAGCGACCACACAAAGGCTTTTGCGGAATGCAGCAAGGCCGCATGCTCGGGGTCTGTCAGCCGTCGACCATCAGGCAATAGCACATGCCAATCGATGCTTTTATGGGACAGTGACAGGCATTCCTGGGGGATGTAGGGATGGAAGTCCCAAACCGCGTCCCCGAATCGGCTCACCACGACCATTGAACCGTCGGGAGCAAGGGCGAGTGACACCGGAAAGTCGAGGTGTTTTGACGCATCGACCCATTTGATCGGCACAAATGCAGGCAGCGCTGCCCCCATGGTCAGGCTCCTCTCCAGGTCGGATGTGGACTGTCTTTGGCCAAATGGCGGGCCGCTGCCACCTTGTCGGCCGGGAACAATGGCGCGATCTCCGCATCGATGCGCCGCACAATCGTCCCATAGGTCTTCATCCAGTGGGCAGGGTTGATCTTTGGCCGCTCGGCCATCAACCTTTCATAGAAACTGAAAAGGCGCCAGAGATCGTCTTCAAACACGCAGAAATTGGGGCAGCGAAAGCAGGTGAAATACTTCTGGCAGACGCTGTCGTCGCTCCGGAAGGGATTGCGGCAGCGTGCAATGCTCGTGTTGTAGCCACCGGACAGCAGGTCACGCACATCGGACAGGGGAATTTCTCCGTCCGCCGCGACCATGACCTTACCTTCAATATCCAGACGCGTCAGGCGGCTCACCATGCTGTCGAGCACGAAGGCATGATCGCGTTCCGCTTCTAGCGGTATGTCCGCGTAATGTTTGGCGGTCGTCAGGGCACTTGCATGCCCCAATGCCTGCTGGACCTTACGAATGTCACGCGTACGCCGGTACAACTCGGTTGCCATGGTCGGTCGCATCCGGGCGATCCCCAGTCGTAGCGGGCGGCCCCTGTCATCACGAAGTTCATGCCTGTTCCGGAAGGCCATCAATCCATTGCTGATGCGGGTCGTGTTGAGGCGGACCACTTGACCAGCGCGTTCCAACCGGGGGACTCGCCACAGGAAGGCGCAATCGCGATCCCTCGGTTGGGCGTCAGAAAGCAGTGGCGCAGTGAAGTCGCAAAGGAAACGAAAATGGTTGGCGACAGTTGCGGGAACAGTGCTTGCACCGCTCAGTGAATCGGTGCTTGGAACCCCGTCTGGCACAGACACAGCGTGCCTTGACGCTCCGCGGCGCTTCACCGTGACGAACAACTTTCGATCGGTCAGCGGGTGATCTCGCAGGCTGTCACGCCGTAGCTCGATGAGTGTTTGCAGATTCCAGCCCGCGGCCAGTGCCAGCACCATCATGTGAACGACAAGCACTTGCAATGTCGGCAGCGCATCCCCACCATCGTCGTGAATCCTGCGCAGATCCGTATTCAGCGCGCTGATGATCGCTTTTTGTTCTGCCGCAGAGTAGCTTTCGCGCTTTGGCGTGAGACGGTTCGTATTGGGGAAGGGGTTGCGTGGAAAGGAAAGCTCGGGGCTCACGCAGGAAAAGGCATATCTCTGTCGGTTCGATAAAAGCGCCTTGAGATGATTGAAAGAGACGCGCTTGGCGGTAAGGGACAACGCCTGACCACGGGTTGGGCCCCTGCTGGAAAGTTGCATCTCCAGCCACGCGAGGAAGCGCTCAATCAGGGCACGGTCGATCTGGTCCAAACGCCCTACCGCTTTGCCACTTTTTTCCAGGTCATCCAGGAATCGCCAAAAAATGTGCATTCCATGTGTGTCATAGCTCAACAATGAGCGGCCGACGCGTTCGTGCCTCAAGCTCCAAAAGGCGTCGCGCATGTGCCCTGCAAGATCGTCTCGACCTGACCGCCGATAGGGGTTGAAGTCGAAGACAAGATCGCCTTCGTGAGGACAATGAATCGTGAAAGACCAATCTGGTGCGCGTTCACCGCTGCTGTTCGGTTGAGCAATCTCCGCAACTTTTCGGTCAAGCTTGGGGCGTCGAATGGCCATGGCGAAGAGCCTCACACAAATCTTGTTGATACCCGTCGACATCATCGTGCCGAATGAGATCGGCGGCATGGATATATCGCTCCGTCACGGTAATCGAACTGTGCCCCATCCGCTCGCGAACCCACAGCAACGCCTGGCCCTGCCCCTTGGTTCGCTCCATGCGAAGCAACTCGTAGGTGCCGAAGGTGTGACGCAGCATATGCGGATGGCAGGAAATGCCGGTGCGCTCGCTGGCCTGTCCAAACGCATGATTGAGGCTTTTGACGGACAGCTCTTCACCATACCTGGACAAGAAAAGGCGGGTTGTCTCGCGTCCGTAGCGGTGATGGAAGATCTTGAGCAGCTTCGGCCATTCAAAGGTGAAGTAATCCGTCAACGCCACAGCCATATCGAAAGGCAACATCACGGTACGAGCCTTCGCCCCCTTGGTTGGTGTCATCTCCCCGTCAAGCAACATCGGCAGCGACTTGCGCGGATCGTGGCCGGCCGGATTGGGCAGCACACGGTAGTCGAGCGCAACGACCTCCTCGCGCCGCATGCCAGTCAATAGCATCAGGTACCCCATCAACCGCACACGCCGTGGCGTGAGTCCCTCCAGAAATTCGACTGCTTTGTCCAGACGCAGGAACTGTGGGGCTGGAGTCGTCGTCCGCAGGGTCAACTCGTTGGCCTCGAAACGGCTACTTCCGGCTCCGACGTGACCAAGAAACGGCATCTTTCGTGCAACGATGATGTCCTGAGTGGAGAAAGGGACCGACGGAAGCAACCCTTGGCGTGTTGCCCAATCGTAAAAGGCATGTACACAGCGAAGGCGCTGGTTGACCGTGTTGCGGGAACATTGACGTTCGAGCATCGCGTCACGCCATGCGGACAGCACATGAACCGAGACAGCGTCCCATGCAAGACTGTTGTCCTCGAGGAAGCCGAAGAACTCCAAAAGATGGCTCCCGTAAGTGCGCCAGGTGGCCGGAGCCCTGCTCCGCCCCCGCATTGTCGCCACATACAGAAGGTATCGGTTCGGCGCTGCAACCAACTCCATGCGGCGATCGCAGAGAAAAGGGATTCCCGGCCGAGGAACGCCACCGGCGTGAAACTCAGGGTCTGTGAAGAAGAGTTTCATCAAAGACCGCAGCGTCGAAGGGCTTCGACGGCGCCCCGAAAATTGGAGCCGAGAAGATGCATCGCCAGGTCCACGGCACCGCCGCCTCCGCGTTCCATACGCGTGTCGAAGAACTTCGATCCAGTCAAGAGCAGTTCAAATTCCCGCCCCTGCGCGTTGACGTGCCACCGTGTCGTATTCGGACACTTGACCGGGATGAAGTCAACGTCTCGCTTCGCGTAGCTCGCCAACTTCTCCACGGCATCGGTTGCCGGCAATTCACGCCATCGCCTCAACTCGGCTTCCGCGACCGTCCGCATGTGCGCCTCCATTCGCTACTCGGCTTTCAAAGAAAGCCTGCTACTCAAACCAAATTGCACGCTGGAAGCGTATGCCGCTATGATCCTTATGTCAATGATTTATAAAGAATTCTGTGCGCAACATGTCTTGCATGTCCTATCACCTCATCAGCCTGGAGCTCGGCGGCTCGCCGGACAGTCCCCAGAACCTCTGGCCCGAACCGCACCACGTCATTGGCGGCTGGGGAAGCTACGCCAAGGACAAACTGGAGAACCGGTTGCACAGCATGGTCTGCCGCAGGCGGATCAGTCTGAAGCAGGCCCAGCATGCCATCGCCATCAACTGGATTGCGGCCTACAAGCAGTACGTCGGTGCGACGCCGGATCAAGGTCGCTCACATCGATATGGTGGGTGAAATGTCCACGATCATCACCACCCTCGACGTCGCCTTCACTGCCCTCTCAATCGTGGGCAATGAATTCATCAAGCGCCGCAATCGGCGCGGCTACTGGTTCTGGCTGGTCGGCAATAGCCTCGGGCTGACCGCGTTCGTGTTGCAGCACCAGTGGATCACAGCGCTCTTGTATGTGTATTTCACCGTGTCCTGCATCCAGGGGCTTCGGCACTGGACGCGCGTGGAGGTGGTCCACGTCTGACCAGGTTCTCGGGACCGCCATCGAAGGCGCTCGCATGCTCTCGATAGGCCATTCCACGTTCTGGCGCGCCGTCGGCACCGGGATGCTGCCGCAGCCCGTGCGGATTGGCGGGCTCACGCGCTGGCGGGTGGCCGATCTGATTCGCGCTGTCGATCCAGGCAGTCCGCCCACCACTGCATCAGCCCCCGGCGCTAATCGAGATTCTGCGCCCGGTTGTACGCCGCGCGAACCGCATCAGTCTCGCGGT
>JABBOE010000141.1 GCA_019351955.1 Pseudomonadota bacterium | reverse complement strand
CAGCGTGGTACATCAATACGGTCGTCGGGCGAGCCTTGGTCATGGCAATCAGGTCGGCATGGGCACACACGGGCGCAGAGCTCTGCTGTCGGTTCTGCAAACTGAAGGATTAGATCGTATGCGCTCGACTGCAGCCTGAAACCCTTGATTCACGGGATTTCTCTTCTTAATGTATATCGCAGATTCGCTTGGCTCGACGACCGGTTCTTCTTGTGCAGTCGACATCGCGCTGGCAGCAACGGAATCGCTTAAAGAAGCCCAACAGATCGCTTTCGCGACAAGCCTTTCCAAGAACCGTGTCGACGCCATTGGGCAACCTACCGCCTTGGTGCCTAGCGGTGGGACGGGTTGGGATGCCTGCGTGGATGGCCCTGGCGTTGTGGCCACTCACCATAAAGCCTACGGCTGCGCAATGGTCATCGCGTAGGGTTGTGCACCCGTGTTGACGTCACCCAAATGAGTAAGTGCGCCGCTTGAAGCGATGGCATACGCAGAAGCGGTGTTGTCCCCGAAATTTGCCACATAGGCGAACCTCCCCGATGGGTCGATCGTGATCGAATGGGGGTTGTTTCCGGTCGCGATCGGAGAGCTGATGGAAGTGAGTGCGCCCGAAATTGGATCGATGGAGTAGGCCGAAATCGAACCGGGAGCATCATCATTCGCGACATAGGCGAATGTCCCTGCCGGATTGATTGCAAGTGAAAACGGGTATGCGCCACTTCCGAAGGGGCTCCCTGCTATGGGCGCAAGCGTGCCTTTGGAAGAAATGGAATAGGCAGAGACGTTGGCGCTGCCATAGTTCGCTACATAGAGGAACGTGCCTTCCGGGTTGATCGCAATGTCATAGGGGTTCACCCCTGTCGCAATGGGGCTGCCGACCGGCGACAGCGCTCCTGTGTTGGGGGCAATGGCGTAGACAGAGATCGTGTCGCTACCAAAATTAGCCACAAAAGCGAATGTCCCGGCGGGATTGACGGCAACCGATTCCGGATTGAGTCCGGCGGCGGATGGGCTTCCAGTGATAGGACTAAAGCCCTTAGACGGATCAAACGTGAACGCTGACACCGTGCCTGGCACCTTAATTCCAGAATTGGCCACGTAGACGAATCCTTGCGGTGCAACCGTGACAGCCCAAGAGTTTGCGCCAACCCCTGTGGAGATGGAGGTGGGGGGGGTCGTCAGTGCGCCGGTGGCAGCGCTGATGGAGTAGGCGGAAACCGTGTTTGATGGGTCATCATTCGCCACGTAAAGGAACTGTCCCGTGGGATCAACAGCGACGGATGTTGGATATGTGCCCGCCGCGAACGGTGAAATGCTGACCGCAGTGAGCGTGCCGCTGGCTGAGGCATCAACGGAATAAGCGGAGATGCTTTGTCCTCCTGTACCGCCACCGTGGTTTGCGACATACGCGTACTCAGCACGCGTGGCGCAGTTCACCTGGACCGCATTAAAGCTTGAGCTACTGGCCAATCCAGTTCCGTTACTCACCGTGCAGGTTTGCCCTGCGGGTTGTGTCTGTACCGTGACGGTGTAGGCTTGCCCGGTCGCCAGCTCCGTTGGAAATTGGAACGACGTATTGGTGGCTGATACTGTCTTGGGATCGGCGCTGTTAACCAACAATGTGACGGAACCGGTTGAAAGGCCTGAGACGGTGCCGCCAATCGCATTCGGGGGGCTGCAAGTCACAGCAATGTTCGTGACGGCTTGACCATTGATGATCCCCATGCCATCGGTTACCGCACATACGGCATGTGCGGGTTGCGCGCCTACTGTCACCGCGTAATTCGCGCCATTGGCCAGCTGCGCCGGAAACTGAAAAGCTCCATTGGCCGAGACGGCCACGCCACTTGCGTTGTTATCGACGAGTGTGACGGACGCGCCCGCAGGCAGACCCGTGGTGCTGCCCCCCACCCAATACAGGGACGACGCCGTGGTCGACGTCGCTCCTCCGCCGGATCCGCCGCCACCACAGCCAGCAAGCAAGACGCTTAGTACGAGGACGGGTAGAGAGAGGATGTGCCGTGCCATGATGTGCGCCTTTGTGAGCCGTAGATCACTGCAGAAGCAGTGATCGTTGGAATTTTAATGGGCCGACTGTGCCACAGAACGGTATGCTTGGGGACCCCCGATTCATGGGCGTGCTTTGAGCTTGCATTTCAGTGCGTGCGCAAGGCGACCAACCCGCTGTAGTTGAATGGGATGTTCACGGTGCTCAGGCCAATCTCGGCGTTGCCGTCAGGTTTATAAGGCACGGTGCCGTCAGTTGACGCAGTGGACAGTACGCCGCCGAGCCACCTGGGTTGCGGAGCAACAGCAGGAGGTCAAGAACAGAGTCGCTGCCCTGCAGTGCGATGCCAGGCCCGCCACGGTGGCCTGGCTGATCGTAGGCGAGCGGGCGCCTGTCGAACACAACGCACCAGTCTTGCATTAAGGCCCGCGTCAGGACCGCGACGTCGTCGAGCACAGGGCCGAGCACAAGGAGGATCCACACTGAGACGATCAGCCGCACCCGTCGCAGGCGTAGGCGACCACGCTTACACGGCAGGACCAGAACAGTCTTTGCGAGCCATCCTCATGTCGCTGCCCGCCGGCAAGACGTAACCGGCCGCGATGCATGCGCTTGGCGTTGTCGAAGATGTGCTTGCCCAACGCGAGCCCGGCATACCTCGGAATGCGCGTCGGTGTTGCTTGCATAGACCCACCCGAGCATGAGAACCGCCATGACCCTTGGCAGGTCATCGTCGAGGAGGGTGGGCAAGTGCACCCACGTCAGCCTGACAGGCGATGTTGCCTTTGCTTTGGATGCCCTGAGTAATGGGTATGTGTCGAATCCAGCATTCAGATCATCAATTCACGCATCAGATTCGCTTCCTTGATGCTCGTGCAACAAGATGTGGCGGGAGTGAACTTTCGCGCCTCCCCAATGCACTACTGAGTGCAGATCCCGAAAAGCGTTCCCATCGTCGGCACGTTATCCCCTTTCCACGCATTGGGGGCTGGGTTCTGCTGACGCCGACTGCGCCCATGAAAGACGCCATTTTGCCGACTGCCCGCACCATGACCGCGATACAGGACTGTGCGACCGACGGAACGCCGCCGCGGGCCTTGCGCCTGTTGCTGCTGTTCACGGTTTTCTACATCCCCAACCAGGCGCATTTTCCGGACTTCCACATCGCCGGCGTCAACATCACCAACGTATTGATGGCGTTGATCTTCATCCTCGTCTTGCGCAACAGGGATAAAGCGCCGACACCGGCTCCGCTGAAGAAGTCCTTCGGGTTTTTCTTCCTCGTCCTGTTCTGGGGATTTGTGGTGGGACGCGCACATGGCGGCACCCGGCTTTTTGCAGATCTGCAGGATCTGAAAAACAGCGTGCTGTACATGCTGTTGTTTTTCCTGGCCTACCACGCCGTGCGGGACCGCAACACCATGCGCTTGTTGCTTTTGGCCATTCTGTTCACCACGTTTATCGACATTTACCTGGGCCTGCGCCAGGCCCAGGATTACGGCTTCGATTTCAACGTCTCGCGGCGCGTGGCCGCGCCGTTCAGCTGGGATCCGGCCGACGCCAACCGTTCTTCGGCGTATTACACGCTCTATCTCACCCTGATGGCCGTGGTTGCGCTGTATGGCCGCAACATCGCGCGCTCTCTGCGCTGGGGCTTGCTCCTGATTGTCGCCTTCGGCATCTTCGTCGATTTCTTCACCTATTCCCGCCAGTCGTACGGCATCCTTGCTGTGCTGGCGCTGCTGCTGGCATTCCGGCGCCATATCGCACTCGGATTGGTTGTGGTGGCCGCGCTGCTTGCCTACAAAGCCTGGCTGCCCGACCCGGTGGTCGCGCGCATCGACTCGGCTGTGGCGGTCCAGACCATGCCCGGCGTCGTCGCAAGAGGCACGTCGACGCAGCAATTGGCGAAGGCGTCGGATCAGCGTTTTCTCATCTGGTCGGCGGCAGGCAAGCTCATCGAGGGTGCGCCCTGGGGCATCGGGCTGAACCATTTCACACGCGACATCGGCCGCTACGCGCCGGCGGCTGCCTTCCAGGACGCCAACAACTATTACGTGCTCTGCGCCACGGAGGATGGCGTGCTTGCCCCCGTGGCAATGTTGGTGTTGCTGTGGGGGCTGTACCGTCTGGGGCGTTCAGTGCGCAAGCTCGACGACAGCCCTGAGTCACAGGTCTACGGCCTCGGTCTGGAACTGTGCACGCTGGTCATCGTGTTGGTCAATCTTTATGGCAGCCGCTTCGTGGACGGCAACCTGATGTCGAACTTCTGGATTTTCGCCGGCTTCACGGCACGCTATCGCAGCATATTGCTGGCATCCCGTGCCCGCACGACAGGGGTCGGAAGCACCCCGGCGAGGGCACTGCCCCGACGCGACGGCCCCGCGCGGCCTGCACCGATGGGCGTGCCCTCGGCCACGCGCCTCAGCGCAACGACAGCGTCACCGTTCCCTCGTGGCTGAACGGCACCTGCAGCATGGTCAACCCAATCTCGGCGTGCCCTTGCAGGGTGTAGCTCACCTGGCCGTCGGGAGGCAGGGTAGCGAACACAGCGAGTAAGCGCGTGCTGTCGACAGTGAGCCGCACCGGCAACTTTGCCTCGCCTCCCGCAGGGATGGTGACGGGTTCGGTGCTCTGGCCGTCGGCGACGTCGATGTCGGTGAAGGCGAGGTGAAAGCGCACGGCCTGCAGAGGCAGCGCAAGGCTGCCGGTGTTGCGCACGGCCAGCGTGAGGTCGAGCACTGCGGTGCGCCCTTGCAAGGCGATGCCGTCGACGCTGGCGATGGACACGCCGGGCGCACTCTGCGCTTGTGCAACCGGCAGGTGCAGTCCCATGACGAGCAGGACGCAGGCGGCGATTCGGCAAACCGCACGCCGCACCCCGCCGCCCGCGCGCTCCATTGCTGCCGCTGGCGATCGCACGGTCAATGCCCTGCGTAGTCGACCAAGGTAAACAAGGCCAGCCCCGCCGCCCGCAGCGCGGCCGATCCGCCAAGTTCGGGAAGGTCCACGATGGCCGCACCTTCGATCACTTGGCCGCCCAGCTTTTCCAGAAGGCGTTTGCCAGCCATCATGGTGCCGCCAGTGGCAATGAGGTCGTCAATGAGCAGCACACGACTGCCGGATTTCACGGCATCCGTATGGATTTCGACTGTCGCGCTGCCATACTCGAGCTCGTAGGTCTCGGACACCGTGGCAAACGGCAGCTTGCCCTTCTTTCGGATGGGCACGAAGCCAACGCCCAGTTCGTAGGCGATCACCGCACCGAGAATGAAGCCGCGCGCGTCGATGCCGGCCACAACGTCGGGCCGCAGCTCCGGCGCCATATAGCGGTGCACGAACTGGTCGATGAGGATGCGAAACACACGTGGATCCTGGAGCAGTGGCGTGATGTCGCGAAACTGCACGCCCGGAGCGGGCCAGTCCGGGATCGTGCGAATGTGTTGGCGCAAATAGTGATTGACGTCCATTACGGATCGGCTCCTAGCCGGTGGAAATTTCAGGGCACGTAGCCTGGTGGCGTGTCTGCATCGACAGGCATCGCCCGGGCCGTACCGAAAACATCCTGGTACGACGCGTAGGACGCGCCCGACAGGACTGGCAGCAGCACCAGAAGCCCCAGGCCAGCGGGAATCATCGCAACCAGGCTGATGGGAATGAGCAGCAGCGTGAACAGGACCAGGGCCCCGACGTTGGCGACGCCCGCCTTGGCCGACAGCACGATGGCCTCCCACGGTTGTACACCACCGAGCGCCACCAGCGTGTTGACGAACCAGAAGGCCACATTCAGCAGGAACAGCGCTGCCAGCGCGAGCAGCATCAGCGTGAACAGTCCGCCGGCCATCGCCCCCATGCCGGCCATCATGCCCGCGCCAGGCGACAGGACGTGTGACAAGGCCCCCATGCTGGCCAGGCCTACGCCGAACATCGCACCCAGACCCAGGACGAACACCGCACCGAACGCCCCACCCAGCACCAGCACCAGCACGGACGCCACCAACAAAGGCCGGATCCGCTTTCGCCACAATTGTGCAGATTCCTCGAAAGCTCCCTCCGTGGCGGGCTCCACTGGCATGCCTTGTGGCGTCATGGTTTGAGCCTGCACCCATCGCCGACGCAAAAAAGAGGCGAACA
The DNA here is from genome assembly GCA_019351955.1 of Pseudomonadota bacterium. Lineage (GTDB taxonomy): Bacteria > Pseudomonadota > Gammaproteobacteria > Burkholderiales > Burkholderiaceae_C > Thiomonas_A. The sequence continues at coordinate 2,963 of JABBOE010000141.1, read as the reverse complement.
CAGCGCCTAGCGCGAAGAGCGGCAGGCTCAGCCATTGGGAGAGCAGGCCCCCAAGAGGAAGCGCGCGCAACACGACCAGGATGACCAGCAGGGCTACAGTCATCCCCACCCATGGAAGCGGTGCGCGCAGGAAGGTACGCCAACCTTCTGCCCACCAGACAATGGCTTGGCCGGCGGGCACGCGGCGGTAGGGCAGAAGGGGTGAAACGGATGGATTGGCAGAAACCGGCATGGGGATCCCCTGGGATGCAACCCCACCATTATCCCCATCAGCCACGAATGCCCGAACCGCGCTTCTCGCACTTAGGCCCGCGCCTGCTGTCACAGCCCCTCTTTTTGGGCGCCAGAAAGCCTGGAACGCGTGCATATCTCTGCTGCGCGGTCCGGATGGCACTTCGCAGGGACGACTTTGGCGAGCGTGGTGGCGAAAGCCACCCGGAGCCCATTTGACAGGCCCAACCGGGGTGCTTGCCAGGCGTGGGGGATGCGCATTGTGGTTCACGCCGCGTTCCCCACGATTTTGGTGCCGGCGGCGGGGGTCGAACCCGCATGCCCCTTTACAGGAAGCGACGGATTTTAAGTCCGTTGCGTCTACCGATTTCGCCACGCCGGCCAGCATGAACCCCATGGGCAACGTGCAAGGCATGCCCATGGTCCGTCAAAGCCGCGCAGTTTAAGGCACTGTCGTTGCTCCCGGGCGACAAGCGTCGGAAATGGCACGTTCCAACGGATTCGAGGGCGACAGGTGCGGGAATGGGGCGGGCAGCGTCTGCGCTTGGCGAACGGCTCAGTGGGCGCTCGCCTTACGCGCCGAACGCCCAACGCCAGAGCAGGAACACGGCCATGCCTGCAGCGATCGCTCCAAGCAGCCGGCGCGCACGCAATGCAAATGCGAGACTGGCAAGGGCGCCGGCCAGCCAGGGATTGCGCCAGCTCAGGTCCCAATGCGCGTCGGGCAGGAGCACCATAGGTACGGTAATGGCCGTGAGCACGGCGACGGGGACATAGGCCAGAGCCCGGCGCACGCGGGGCGGAAATGTGGCGCGCTTGCCCAGCGCAAACAGGGTGAAGCGGATCCCGAACGTGACCAGGGCCATGCCGAGGATGATGGAAAGCAGTTGTGCACTCATTGCGGTCTCTCCTGCTGATTGCCTTGCTCGGGCCGCACCGCATTGCGAATTTGTGGCGCGGCGCCTCGCTCTTCCAGCCACACTCCTACGATCACGCCAGCCAAAGCCGCCAGCATCAACCCGATCTTGTAGGGAAGATCGCGTGCCAATACTGCCACGGTTGCCGCCGCGAGCGCGGCCCCAAGCGCCGGGCGTTGTCGCAACATGGGTGCGACGATACCTGTAAACGTGGCCACCATCGCAAATTCAAGCCCGGCGTGCGTGAGCCAGGGCTGGGTATGCCCGAGCCACAGGCCCGCTGCCGTCCACGCGAGCCAATTGCCGTACATCGCCAGGCACGAGCCCAGGTAGTACCAGTGCGCCAGGGGCGTATCCCCGGTTTGCGCGTAACGGTGTTGCACCACGGCAAAGGTCTCGTCGGTGAGCCAGAAGGCCAGCGGTACACGCCAGCGCAGGGGCAGCTCCGACACATGGGGCAGCAGCGTGGCGGCGTACAGCGCATGGCGCAGATTGACGATGAAGGTTGTGAACACGATCACCGCGATTCCGGCGCCCCCGCCGAGAAGGGTCAACGCGATGAACTGCGACGAGCCTGCGAACACCAGTGCCGACATGGCTAGCGCCGCAGCAGCCGGCAGCCCACTGGGGCCGGACAGCGCGCCGAAGATCAGCCCAAATGGCGCTGCGCCAAGCAGTAGCGGAAACGTGTCGCGCGCACCAAGAAAAAGCTCACGGTGGCGCCCGGGGTCAAGGGGTGTGGAGGTGGACATGCGGTCGAAGGGACAGAGACAGACACAGCGCACTCAGTGAGGCGCTTCCTGAAGGTTACGGATTCGTTTGGAGCACGTCTTGAACGTTTGTGCGCGGACGCTCCCCGCGCATTCCCGTGCGCAGCTCAGGTCAAGGCCCGGTAGTGTCCAGGCGTAAAGCCGAAGGCACGCTTGAAATGCCGTGTGAAATGTGCCTGGTCGGCAAACCCCAGTGCGTTTGCCACCTCGGCGATGGGTTGCCGCTGGCGCAACAGGGAGCGGGCTTGGCTCAGGCGGATCTGATTGCGCCAGGCATGCACGGAAAGTCCGGTGTGCTGCCGGAAAGCGCGGCTGAGCTGCCAGGTGCTCAAGCCGACGGCCTGAGCCAAGGCGCTGAGCGAAAGCGGCTCGCCATAGGCGTCCGCCAGAATTGCGCGCACCTGAGCCACAGCGACAGCTTCATCGCGGCGTCTGCGCTGCGCACCCGCATGACGCTGGAGCAGGGCGCCGCAAGTCTCAACCCACGCCGCCTGGCGAGCGAGCGCGTCAGGTTCGCTCTGGATGTGGACATGGGCATCGCGCAGGGCGTGAAACATCGGTGGATCGTCGACGACGACATGCCTGAAGTCGGGCTGGCCGATCCCGAGTTGACGGCCTAGACTCGCCAACAATTCCACGGGTGGGTAAAAGGCGCGGTACGACCAGCCTTCATCGGCGCCCCGCTGGCCGGTGTGCACGGCTCCAGGATTGAGCAGCACGATGCTGCCGGCGCCCGCGACATGTTCAGTGCGACCGTGGTGGAAGCGCTCTGCGCCGTGCTCGATCAGCGCAATAACGTAGCTGTCGTGCACATGCGGAGCAAAACGATGGCCCCAGAAATGCGCGCTCAGGCACTCCTTCCCGGCAAGTTCCGGGATCACGCACAGGCGTGCATACTCTCGTCCGGGATCGGGTTCGGTGTTGGACAACAGGGGCTGCATGCGCGTTTGGCTTTTCAGAGCTCCAAACGGCAATGGTAGGCTGCGATGCAGCGAGCGTGCTCAGGTCCGCTGCCGAGCCGCGCGATCATCCAAGGCACGCAGGC
>JABBOE010000140.1 GCA_019351955.1 Pseudomonadota bacterium | reverse complement strand
CCTCCGACCCTGCGCAGCCCCGCCCGGAGCGCCTACCGCGAGAGCGGTTTAGTCCCTGGGTGCAAACCCGCCTGATGAAACACGGATCCAAAGCGATCATGCGCGGGATGTTGATCCTTCCTGTCGTGTTTGCTTGGCGGCCCCAGCCGTGTCTGCCATACTAAATTGATGAACCTCAGTGAACTGGGTCTGGATCGAGGGTTGGCCGACAACGCCTGCGTGGTGTGTGGACCGGAACTGTCGGTGGCCAGGGTCACGGCGGTTGACCGAGGCCGTTACCTGATCCGCGGCGGCGGCGGCGAGGTGCCCGCCGAATTGGCCGGAAGATTCCTCCATCTCGCCAAGTCCTCCGTCGAACTACCCTGCGTGGGTGACTGGGTCTGCGTGCATTACCGCGATGGTGGTGCGCAGGCCAGCATTCGCCGTTTGCTGCCACGGCGATCTTTCCTCCGGCGTAAGGCCGCCGGCCGCGAGGTTGAATTCCAGATGATCGCGGCCAACATCGACGTGGCGTTCGTCGTGCAGGCCTGCCATTTTGATTTCAATGTCCGGCGCCTTGAGCGCTATCTCGTCATGGTCAGGGATGGCGATATCGAGCCGGTGGTGCTTCTGACCAAGACGGACCTCGTCGCGCCGGAGGAGCTGGAACGTTTGATCGGCCGCATCCGGCGCCTGGGGGTGGACGCGCGGATCGTTGGTGTGAGCAACGTGACGGGCGACGGTGTCGAAGAGGTGCGGGCGCTCATGGCGGCGGGCAAGACCTATTGCCTGCTCGGTTCGTCGGGCGTCGGCAAGACCACGCTCATCAATCGTCTGGTCGGCGATGACGCGCTCGAGACCGGCGCGGTTAGCCATACCGGCGAGGGTCGTCACACGACTACGCGGCGCCAGTTGATCATGCTTGAGCAGGGTGCCCTCCTGATTGACATGCCGGGCATGCGGGAGCTGGGGATGCTGGGTACCGGCGAGGGGATCGAGGAGACCTTCCAGGATATCGCCGAGCTGGCGCAGGGCTGCCGGTATCCCGAATGCCGTCATGACAGCGAACCGGGTTGCGCGGTTCGTGCGGCCATCGAGCGGCACGAGCTGAGCGATGAGCACCTGCAAAGCTACCTGAAGCTGCGCAAGGAAGCAGACTTCCACGAGCAGTCTTACGTTGACCGGCGCAAGAAGGATCGGGCGTTCGGCCGCTTCCTGCACAACTACAAAAGGCACAAGGACGAGCCGGGCTGAAACCAGGCCGGAATGTGGGGGCGGAGGCCGACCTTGCGCCAGCCGCAACGATCAGTCATTTATCGAAGGAGCGCCGGTCGGTCAGCGTAGAGGCATGGACCGCAATCGGCCCGGAGTACGCAATACCCTGCTTTAGAAGCCGACGTTTGCGGCATAGGAATGGCGAATGACTGGAAGCCGTCAAATTCCCGCCTGACGAGGTCGGCGGGTTGGACGGCAGTTTCGGTTTAGGTTTGTCCAACGCCTACCCTCACCCCGAGGACCGCGTGAGGCCCTCTGCGCGCGCGGGCAGGCATCGGACAAACCTAAACCATTGCGGTCGCCCCTCATACTATGACCAACGGCCGCTTCGGCCGAACTGGAGACGTTGGTCCAATGTCGGCACCTCGGCCAGAACGGTCGCTGCGCATTGCCTCTGGCAATGGCCGCTATGCAGCAGGCAAGGGTCATCGCTAGCAACGACCCCTAGCTCGGGGTCGCGTTGGTCAAGAGTTGGAGCCTCCGTGAAATCCGGGGCGGTTCAGTAACTCAATGGCGCGATGTGGCGAGCGACCGCATCCTTCGTATCACCATCATTCGCCGAACCGGCGATAGAACCATGTCTTGACCACTTGAGTCAGGATCAGGTAGCAAACCAGGATGACTGCCAGCAACAACCAGTACAGTGAAGGCAGCGGCACCAGACCGAGTACGCCGGCCAGCGGGGAAACCGTGAGCACAGCGCCCACCGTCACTATGAGTATGGAAGTCAGGATGAGTGGCCAGCTGGCGCGGCTCTGTAGGAACGGAATCTTGTTGGTGCGGATGACGTGAATGATCAAGGTCTGGGTGAAGAGTGACTCGACGAACCAGCCCGTGTGGAACAACGCTGGCTCTTGCCAAGCATTGAACACGAATAGCATGATGAAAAATGTCGCGTAGTCGAAGACCGAGCTGATGGGTCCAATGAACAGGATGAAGCGCAGGATCCTGTCGATCTCCCACTTGCGCGGCTTGGTCAGCCACTCGGCATCTACCGCGTCGGTGGGAATGGTGGTCTGCGAGAAGTCGTAAAGCAGGTTGTTGGTCAGCACCTGGATCGGCAACATGGGGAGGAACGGCAGGAAAGCGCTGGCTCCAACGACGCTGAACATGTTGCCGAAGTTGGAGCTGGCTGCCATCTTGATGTACTTGACGATATTGCCGAATACCCGTCGGCCTTCCAGCACCCCCTGCTCCAAGACGAGAAGGCTGTTTTCCAGCAGGATGATGTCGGATGATTCCTTGGCGATGTCCACGGCACTGTTCACCGAGATGCCGACATCTGCGCTCTTCAGCGCCGGGGCGTCATTGATGCCATCACCCATGAACCCCACGACATGGCCCTTGGTCTGGAGCGCCTGGATGACACGTTCTTTGTGCGCCGGGGCCAGCCGGGCGAAGACGCTGGTCACGTTGGCGGCCTCGGCCAGTTCGGTTTCACTCATCGCCTCAATCGTGGTGCCGAGCAAGAGGTGCTCGACCGGCATGCCCACTGCCTTACAGATGTAGGCCGTGATGATTTCGTTGTCGCCAGTCAGGATCTTGACGTCCACGCTCAGGCCCTTGAGCTTCTTCAGGGCGTTGGCCGCGGTCTCCTTGGGTGGGTCGAGAAAGGCCAGGAAGCCGAGCAGGATGAGGTCGGACTCGTCCTTGACAGAGTAGGTCGGCTCGTCCGCCGCTCCGGGCATTTGCTTGTAGGCCAAGGCGATCACGCGGAAGCCCTGACCGTTCAGGTCGTAGGCTATCTGGCGACGCTTGGCGTCGTGCTCGGGCAATACTTCAATTATTTCGCCTTGGACTTCCACCTTCGTGCACAGGCCCAACACCTCTTCGACAGCACCCTTGCAGATCAGCGTGTTCAATCCGGTCGTGTCTTCCACGACCACCGACATGCGGCGCCGCACAAAATCGAAGGGGATCTCGTCGATCTTGCGGTATTCTTCCTTGGCCCTCAGGCGTTCCTCCAACTCTTCGTGGGCGAGGATCGCCTCGTCGAGCAGACTCTTCAGCCCGGTCTGGTGGAAGCTGTTCAGGTAGCTGTAGTGGAGGACTTTCTCGCTGGGGTCGCCGTGCGCGTCAAGATGCTTCTCCAACACGATCTTGCCCTGGGTCAGCGTGCCGGTCTTGTCGGTGCACAGTACGTCCATCGCCCCGAAATTCTGGATGGCGTTCAGGCGTTTGACGATCACCTTCTTGCCTGCCATCGCCAGGGCACCTTTGGAAAGGTTGACCGTCACGATCATGGGCAGCATCTCCGGCGTCAGTCCGACAGCCACTGCCATGGCAAACAGGAATGCCTCTAGCCAGTCGTGCTTGACCAGTCCGTTGATCAGGAAGACTGCGGGAACCATCACCGCAATGAATCCGATCATCAGCCAGGTGAACTTGTTGACGCCCTTGTCGAAGCTGGTCAGTTGGCGCTGTCCGACGATGCTTGCGGCCAGCGAGCCGAAATAGGTCTTGTCGCCGGTGTGGATCACGACGGCTGTGGCAGTGCCGCTCTCCACGTTGGAACCCATGAAACAGACGTTGGGCAGCTCCAGTGGATTCTGAACGTCGGCGCTCGAAGCGTCGGCATTTCTTTCAACGGGAAGCGACTCACCGGTGAGTGCCGACTGATTCAGGAACAGGTCCTTGGCGGAAAGAACTCGCACATCGGCCGGTACCATGTCGCCCGCCGCGAGCTTGATGATCTCGCCCGGCACCAGCATCTTGATGGGCGCCTCGATGTCCTTGCCATCGCGCACCAAGGTCGCGGTGTTGCTGACCATCGCTTTCAGCCTTTCGGCGGCGTTGTCAGCCCGCATCTCCTGTATGAAGCGCAACACCACACCCAGAACGACCATGACGAAGATGACTGCCGTAGCGCGCAGGTCGCCCGTGAGAAACGACAGCACGCCGAGCGCGGTGAGCAGCAGGACCAACGGATTCTTGACGTTGCTCAGAAGGCGCATCAAGGATGACTGACGCTTCTCGCGGGCAATCTCATTCGGCCCGTACTTTTCCAATCGCGAACCGGATTCCGCTTGGCTCAAACCTTCCGCTCGCGACTCGAGTTCCTGCAACGCAGTCTTGGAGTCGGCGCGCGACACTCTCAGCAAGTGCTCGGATACAGGTGGCCCGCTTCCGCCCGTGCGAGCGGCGCTGTGGTTCTCGGGGTCCGTCATGGATGAGACCTGATGACGATTACGGCTGTTGCTCACACCAGCCTGTGCGCAGAGTGGGAACTACTTGTCACAGCCGCCCCATCACGAGCAGGACGACGACGATGATCAGCACCAGCCCCAAGCCGCCAACGGGGCCATAGCCCCAGCTGCTGCTGTACGGCCAAGATGGAAAGGCGCCGATCAATAGCAGGATCAGAACGATCAGCAGTATGGTGCCTAAGCTCATGACGCTCTCCTTGAAGTTGTGAGCAAGTGGATTTAGTTCCCGGGCCCGTGCGCAGGAGGTTCCTTGCAGATCGGAGGAAATGACCATCGCCGAACTCCGAGCCGCATCGGGACCCGACCACGATCGTTGTAGAGGTCTGCCACGGTGTCCGCATTGATCTGTCTCAATCACGGACCTGCGATATGTTCGATAGTGCATTCTGTGAACATCAAATGATGAGCTGCCGTATGTTCGCTCGCGTACAGATCGCGCGCGGTCCAACCTCTAAAGTCGGGTGAGCGTTCTATCGAGGCACGCGGGATCAAGGCGCACATCTCTTCGATTGCCCACAGACTGCGCTTGGACCTACCACCGAGGGAGATTCGCATGAACTGGGACCGTATTCAAGGAAATTGGAAGCAAGTCACGGGCAAGGCCAAGGAGCAATGGGGCAAGTTGACCGATGACGACTTCGATGTCGTCGGCGGTCGCCGGGATCAGCTGGCCGGCAAGATCCAGGAGCGCTATGGCGTGGCGAAAGACGACGCCGAAAGGCAAGTGGCCGAGTGGAAACGCAAGGCGACCGACTCTTGGTTCACGAAGTAGCGGATGGTCGCGGCTTGGGGCGGATGTCGGCCTGAGCTCGCGGTTCGATATTCCGGTCTTGCTCAATTGACAAGGATTGCCATGAAATTGCATTTCGTCCTCAAACCCGCGGCTGTCGCCGCGACTATGTTGCTGCTTTCGGCAGCGCAGGCCGCGACGATCACCAAGGCCGACTATCAGGCCAGCAAGACGCGCATCAGTGCCGACTACAAGGCCGATAAGACGGCGTGCGCGCCGCTGGCCGCCAATGCCAAGGACATCTGCATCGAAGAGGCCAAGGCCAACGAGAAGGTTGCGCGGGCAGAGCTTGAATACAGCTTCACGGGCAAGTCGAGAGATCGCAACATGGTACTCGTCGCGAAGGCCGAATCGACCTATGCGGTCGCGAAGGAAAAGTGCGACGACAAGGCCGGTAATGACAAGGACGTGTGCGTCAAGGAAGCAAAGGCCGTCGAGGTCAAGGCGCTGACGGATGCCAAGTTGGGCAAGGAGATCGGCGACGCCAGGAAGGACGCCACTGATGAGAAGCGCGACGCCGACTACAAGGTGGCCATCGAGAAATGCGGCGCCTTGGCCGGTGACGCCAAGGCCGCGTGCGTCACGTCAGCGAAGGCGAAGTTCGGTAAGAACTGAGGACTCAGGATGCCTGGAGAAGCACGAGTGCCTCTCCACGCCAGATCGCTTGCGGGCGGGTATGCGGCCCGCGCATACGGTTGGCAGCGACGTGTATCCGTTGAAGGCCACGTGCGCGCGTTCAAGCAGTGAAGGAGTTGTCATGAAGGGTTTTGTGCAGGACATCGAGATTTTGGCGACCCACAATGACGAGTTTCGAAGGGTGCTTTACACGGCCACGAACTGCCAGCTTGTCCTGATGGCCCTGAAGCCTCAGGAGGAGATCGGAGCGGAAGTACACAAGCTCTGACCTGCCCTTGCTGTGGTCGCTACCGCTCCCGCCGCAAGTGTCCGGCTCCACGGCGGCTCCCCCCAGGGCCCGCGCGCTGCCGCGCTTGGGCGGGTCTGGGCTGAACGCCCACACCCCCGCGGTGCGGCTTCCCCAAATGCCGCGCCATCGTGCTCGCCAACGCGCAAGCGGTCCGCCTTCACTGGCTGGTGTCCCCGGCCGCGCTCAGCGGTAGCATCGAGGCTCGGCTGGCGCGGAGAATCGTCATCTTCGGGAGATCGATATGGTTGCGTTTCTGCGAGGTTTTTGGCGCGGCGTTCAGGAAACGCCAGCAGGGTACTTTGCACCGGCGCTCACCGTCTGGTGTGCACTGCGCCAGACGGGCCGGGCTAGGCGCGGCCTCTGATCAAGTCCGCGAGGCGTTCGGGTTCGAAGCCGCTAACCGGTGGCCGCTGTTCGGCCAGAACAGCCGTTGGGCATGCTCTGTCTCGATGTCCGCTGAACTGCAGCCACCCGTCACTGGCAGCATCGGCCTCCAGATCTTCAGCCTTGTGCGTCTGCGACTTGGAGCTCGACCCTGCCGCCGCCGCTCATGTCACCGGGGCGGTTGCCTTCCATGGCGTCCTCGCCTTGGATGGAAGGGTCGCAATGGATGTCTCGGCAACGGCCGGCCCGTCACCGGCTTTGAAACCGGCCTCCCGTAAACTTCGCGCAGACCCGCCGCCCAAAGACATCCATCGGAGCTTCACCCGTGTGAGCCTCACCCATCGCCGCGAGTTTCGGCTTCATCACAACATCAAAGCTCGCGCGAGGCGCTCCCTCCGATTCGATGAAGGCATCGTGCTTGCTGGTCACGCATGCTGACAGAGTTCCAGTCCACCGATCGAGCGATACGCTGACGTGCGATTTCGCCAGCCACTCTTTTGCTGGCTGCCTTTTCAACTGGTGTTAGACGCATGCCATCCCTCCGACAGGACTGGTTTTCCAATGTCCGCAACGACCTGCTTTCGGGCATCGTCGTCGCCCTGGCGCTCATCCCCGAAGCGCTTGCCTTTTCCATCATCGCTGGCGTGGATCCCAAAGTGGGTTTGTACGCCGCCTTCAGCATGGCCACGGTCATCGCCTTCACGGGCGGGCGCCCAGGCATGATCTCGGCCGCAACCGGGTCGATGGCGCTGCTGATGATCACCCTGGTCAAGCAGCACGGCTTGCAATACCTGTTCGCGGCAACCGTGTTGACAGGGGGGCTGCAGATGATCATCGGCTGGCTCGGGTTTGCCAAGCTCATGCGCTTTGTCTCACGCTCGGTCATCACCGGCTTTGCCAACGCGTTGGCTATCATCATTTTCATGGCGCAGTTGCCAGAACTCATCCACGTGCCCTGGGCCGTGTATGCCCTGACGGCAGGTGGGTTGGCCATCATCTACCTGTTCCCCTACATCACCAAGGCGGTCCCGTCGCCGCTCGTGGCCATTGTGGTGCTGACGGCCTTGGCCGTGCTGCTTGGCCTGCACGTGCCCACAGTGGGCGACAAGGGACAGCTACCCGATAGCCTGCCGATTTTTCTGCTTCCAGAGGTTCCGCTCAACCTGCACACCTTGCAAATCATCTTTCCTGTCTCGCTGGCGATGGCAGTCGTCGGTCTGCTGGAGTCGATGATGACCGCCACGCTGATCGACGACTTCACCGACACGTCCAGCAACAAGCGGCGCGAATGCGTAGGCCAGGGGGTCGCCAACATCCTGACCGGTTGCATCGGTGGCATGGCGGGTTGCGCCATGATCGGCCAGTCGGTCATCAACGTGAAGTCCGGTGGGCGCGGACGACTGTCGACCCTCACAGCGGGGGTCGTGCTGCTCATCCTGGTGGTGTTCCTGGGCGCATGGGTCGCGCGCATTCCGATGGCAGCGCTCGTGGCCGTGATGATCATGGTGTCCATCGGCACCTTCAACTGGGGTTCCATCCGCAATCTGCGCGAACATCCCAAGAGTTCCAGCGTGGTGATGCTGGCGACCGTGGCCGTGGTCGTGGCCACCGACAACCTGGCCCTCGGCGTGCTCACGGGCGTTTTGCTGTCGGGCTTTTTCTTCGCCCACAAGGTTGGTCAGATCCTGCGCGTGAAGTCGGTGGTCGAGGACGAAGGTCGCGTGCGGGTCTACACCGTCACAGGGCAGGTCTTTTTCGCCTCCGCCGAACGTTTCATCGCCTCCTTCGATTTCAAGGAGGTGATCGACACGGTGCGCATCGACGTCAGCCGTGCGCATTTCTGGGACATCACGGCCGTCAGCGCGCTGGACAAGGTCATCCTCAAGTTCCGCCGCGAAGCCGCCGAGGTCGAGGTCATCGGCCTGAACGCGGCCAGCGCGACGATGGTCGATAAATTCGCCGTGCACGATAAGGACGGTGCCGAAGACCTGTTGATGAGCCATTGAGGGAGCCACGCCATGAACCAAGAGAATAAAGTTCTGGCCTGCGTCGATCAGTCACATTTCGCCGATTTTGTCGCCGACTACGCCGCCTGGGCTGCGCAGCGCATGGACGCGCCGCTGGAGTTTCTGCATGTCATCGACCGCCATCCGGAGATCGGCTCTGGCAAGGATCACAGCGGCGCCATTGGTATCGACACCCAGGAAACACTGCTCAAACAACTCACCGAGGAAGAACAGGTACGCACGAAGGCCGAGCGCGAGCGCGGTCGCATGTTTCTCAACCGCCTGCGCGAACGGGCGCTGGCCGCTGGTGCCGAGTCGGTGGACGTGCGTCAGCGGCATGGAGAGCTTGTCAACACTCTGGTCGACCAGGAGCGTGACGTGCGGCTGATTGTTCTGGGGCGTCGCGGAGCATCCGCCGAATCCTCGGGCCGTGACATTGGTCGTCACGTCGAACGTGTCGTGCGGTCGTTGCACAAACCCATCTTGACGGTCACCGACGCGTTCAAGCCACCGCAGCGCGTTTTGATCGCTTTTGATGGATCCAGCGTTACTCGTCGCGGT
>JABBOE010000139.1 GCA_019351955.1 Pseudomonadota bacterium | reverse complement strand
GAATCAAGAGGGTTGAAGGGTTGAAGGGTTGAAGGGTCGATGCCAACAGCCTGGTGGGGGGCTACCTGCCACCAACTTTGGTGCTGCTGCAATGGTGGGCCGGCGCAGCGCTCACTCGTCATCTCCAAGCTCGGCATTCCATCCACGCTCCTTTGCGCCAGCAATGGCTTTGGCATAGATGCGCGTATGGCGCTCTGCCAGCTCCGGAGGCAGTCGGCTGGGGAGATTCCCGTACTGATCCCATTGCTTGTCGACCCGATCCATGAGTGTCTGCATGCGGCCGATGTCCCAGCCGCCACAATCTTCGGTATCAGGGATGAAGCCGAACAGCCGGGCGTCGAGCACGACGCGGCCCAGTTGCGTGATACCGTGCTTATCCTTGTCGAGGCCAACGTATTTATCCATGGATGCGGCTTGTTCTTTCACCAAGTGATGGACTGCGGAAGCGATGTGTTAGGGGGACGTTCCACCCCCTGCGAAGGATACGCCTGAGCGTGCCTGGCGTGAACCACCGTCAAGGCTGCGGTCTCTTGCTCGGCGCTCGGTGCTCGACGAGCATCACCGCACAGGCCTGCTTCGCACTGGATCCGCCGCGCCTACGGTGATCTGTCAATCCAAGCGCCCCACCGGTGACCAGCCCTTTGTGGGATCAGCGCGTGAGCCCCGCATACAGCAGCGGCAGCTTTTCCGGAAGACGCTGCACATGGTCGACAACCATAAAGTTTTTCTGGCCAAAGATGCGCGATACATATTGGTCCGCCCGCGGGTCCAGGCTCATGCAGTAGGTGACAACGCCATGTTTGGCCACGTCCTCCACCGCCTTCTTCGTGTCAAACCGCAGGTATTGCGGATCGCGCACGTCGATGTCTGCAGGTTCTCCATCGGTGATTACGATCAGCAGCTTCTTCGCTGAGCGCTGCTGCTTGAGGTGGTGTCCGGCATGCCGTATGGCGGCGCCCATGCGGGTGGAGAGCTGGCCGGTCATGCCGGCCAGACGAGCCTTGGGCTCCCCACTCCACTCCTGGTCGAAGTCCTTGAAGCGCAGGTACTGCACCTCGTGCCGTCCGTCCGAACAGAATCCGTGAATCGCAAAAGGATCGCCAACCTTGCTGATTGCGTCCGCCAGAAGCACGCAGGCCTGGCGCGTGAGATCGAGCACTGTGTAGTCCTGCCCCGCCACCTTTTCGTTCGTGGACTCTGACAGGTCGAGCAGCACCAGAATGGAGAAGTCCCGGGTCTTACGTACGCTGCGCATCATGATGCGGGGATCGGGCTGATGGCCCATGCGCATGTCGATGAAGCCGGTGACCGCCGCGTTGATATCGATCTCGTCGCCATCCTCCAGCTTGCGAATGCGCTGCACGCCTTGCGGCTGCATGGCGTCGAGCAGAAACTTCATGCGATGGATCTCGCGCTTGTACTGCGCGGCGATCGCGTCGATGATTGCCAACTCACCTGTCCTGCCGCGGCGCTCGAGCACCGTCGCCCAGGCCGGGCGCTCAAGCTGGATCTGATAGTCCCACTCAGCGTAATGGAAGGGCTCGGATTGGGGCTCCTTGCCCCACATGTCATTGAAGCTTCGGCCCATGTCCTCGTATGGAAACATCTCCGTATCGAGGACCCAGATCTCCTCCGCGTCATCACCGGCGTTCTCGACGTCGACCTCGTTGGCCATTTCCATCACGCTTACGTGCTTGCGCACCTGCTTGATGCTCTCATAGCCGGCGTTGGCCGCCTTGTCGAAGTCGAACTCCTCGAACTCCCAAAAATACCGATTGTCATCGCGGTAAGGCGCGGTGAGCACGTCGCTGCGCGCATTGAACGGAAGTCGTTTGTCCAGCAGCTTATGCGCGAGCGTCACACCAATATCCCAGGAGATCTGGTTATCGCATAGCGCATCCACCGACCGGGCAAACAGTGCCCGTCCCTCTGCGATCCATGGATCGACGTCCGCATAGGCATCATCGAGCAAAGCGCGCGCGAGTCGGTTGAGATAATCGCCCACGCTGGCGTTCATGGCGGGGGTTGCCGTGTGAAGCTTGGACCAAAGCATTTTCAGCCCGGGAAAGCGGCGTATGGACAGCGTTTCGACCCGGGCGTCCTCGATGACGGAAATGACCGCCATCTGAAGCGGATTCAGCGCCTCGGCAGAGATGAGTGTGCGTGTCTCCACCACATGCGCGGCGCAGTGCGCTGCAGCGGCACGATAGAGTTCCAGGCCCGGCACGCCGTCTAGATCGTCAAAGGCGTCGGGCAGGTGAAGCAGATAGTCCTCGATGAAGGGCTTATAGCCCTCGCGCGTCTCGAAGTCCCCCGAGGTTGGGCGCATGAAGAAGTCACGCCCCCATAGCGCACGAAGATACATGTTGATGCGTCGCTGCACGTCCACGAGGAGCGTCCCCTTGCGCTCCTTCTGCACCATGGCCAGCGATTCCTTGGACTCCAGCGCGAAATACAGAATTTGCGCTTCGTAGTCGGTTCGGTGAGCATGTGCACCCCACAGCGCCCAACGGCGCAGTCCGCCAAGAGTGAGCTGCTGCAACAGCACATCAAGCTTTTCCAGCATTGGACGCACACCGCGCGGTGCTTGAGCGATGAGGCTGTTGATGAACTGGAGGTAGTTCACGAACAGTTGCGCATCGCCCAGGCGCTTGGCGGCGGTGGGAGCCGTGGCCAGCAGCAGTTCAATCACCACGCCAGAAGTCTTCGATGCCAGCGTGAGCGCAGCCGTTGCGAGTTCGCCCACGACATCTTCGCTCACCTCCTTGGCCACGAGCGGCGCGTGTTCGATCCAAGTCTCGACCAAGGAGTCACCCTTGCCAAGGCGCCTTAGCGCACCAGCGCCTTTGATGTAGTTGTCCAGCCCCCGCGGGCTTAGGACCTTCACAGCATCTTGCCAAGCCGACTTGAGCGCGCTACGGCTATGCTCCGAGAGATCCTCGATGTATTCAGCGTAATCGTCTAGATTGATCGCCATGGCTCATGCCTCCGCGCTTGGGCGAACTGCCATCAGAAGAACGTGCTCACCGCGGCGTCCAGGGCGTCGCGCATGTCGGGGTCGTCGGTGATAGGCCGCACAAGTGCGACGCGGCAGGCAGACTTGGCGTCGACACCCTTGGCGATCAGGCTGCCGGCATAGATCAGCATGCGGGTGGACAGGCCTTCGTCCAATCCGTGACCTTTGAGGTTGCGCGAGCGTTCGGCGATAGACACGAGCTTGCCGGCCACGTCGGCAGCAACACCGGTCTCATGCGCCACGATCTCGGTCTCGATGGCATGCTCCGGGTAGGTGAAGTCCAGCCCGCCGAACCGCTGTTTCGTGGACTGCTTCAGGTCTTTCATCAGACTCTGGTAGCCGGGGTTGTAGGAGATGACGATCTGGAAATCCGGATGCGCGTGCACCAGCTCTCCTTTCTTCTCTAGCGGAAGCACGCGGCGATTGTCGGTCAACGGGTGGATGACCACGGTTGTGTCCTGGCGCGCCTCGACCACCTCATCGAGGTAGCAGATCGCGCCATGCCGCGCGGCAAGGGCCAACGGTCCGTCCTGCCAGCGCGTGCCCTGCGCATCAAGCAGGAAGCGCCCAACCAAATCCGACGCCGTCATGTCTTCGTTGCAGGCCACGGTGATAAGCGGCTTCCCCAATTTGTACGCCATGTGCTCAACGAAGCGGGTTTTTCCGCATCCGGTGGGTCCCTTGAGCATCATGGGCATGCGCACGGAATATGCAGCTTCGAACAGCTCCACTTCATCGGAAACTATGCGGTAATACGGTTCCTTGCTGATGCGATATTGGTCAATGACGTCGCTCATATTGGCTCCTCGATACAAAACATGATTCGTCCGCGAATGGCGCGCGTCATCGAAACCGTCTGGCCTCGGGCCGTGGACTGCGCGCCATTCGCCGACAAACAAAAGCCCCCGCGCCCTGCGCAGGCGACGGGGGCTCGACTGGTCACCCGTCGCGGCTCTTACACGGTCTTGCCGCGGAAGATCACCATCGAGGCACCTTGCGATTGGTTGAAGTTGTTGTAGCCGATGAGGCGCACGTGGTTGTTGGGATTGGCCTTGTGACAGGCCTCGGCCTCTGCCAGGACCTTGTCCACGTCCGTCTCGCCGAACATCGGAAGCTTCCACATATACCAATACGAATCCATCAGGTGCTCGGGCTCGATATGCTCAATTGCAGGATTCCAGCCCTTCTTCACCAAGTATTGGACCTGTTTCTTGATCTCCTCTGCCTTCATTGCCGGCAGATAGGAGAAGGTCTCGAACTTGCGGCTTGCGGGGTCGCTCAGACGCGACTTGTAGTCTTGCATTTCACTCATGTTTGTTCCTCAATGGTTTCCCGCTCGCGAAGCGTGCACCTGGAGGCGAGAGCCCGAATGACCTCGCATCGCGGCGCACACGTCCGCGCAACGTGTGCTCTTACTTGTGGGCGACGTCCAGCTTGTCCACGGTGTCGAATTCGAACTTGATCTCCTTCCATGTTTCCATGGCGATCTTGAGCTCGGGGCTATGGGCCGCTGCCGTGGTCAGGATGTCCTTGCCCTCCTTCTCTACGGCACGGCCCTGGTTGCGCGCTTCCACGCACGCTTCCAGCGCGACGCGATTGGCCGCGGCACCAGCAGCATTACCCCAGGGATGGCCCAGCGTCCCGCCGCCGAACTGCAGCACGGAGTCGTCACCAAAGATTGTGACCAGCGCCGGCATATGCCAGACGTGAATGCCACCGGAAGCCACCGGTATCACGCCCGGCATGGAGCCCCAGTCCTGGTCGAAGAAAATACCGCGACTGCGGTCTTCCTTGATGAACTCGTCGCGCATGATGTCGATCCAGCCCAGAGTCGCTTCGCGGTCGCCCTCGAGCTTGCCCACGACCGTACCCGAGTGCAGGTGGTCTCCGCCCGACAGACGCAGCACCTTGGTCAGCACGCGGAAGTGAATGCCGTGATGCGGATTGCGGTCGAGCACGGCGTGCATCGCACGGTGGATATGCAGCAACATGCCGTTGTCACGGCACCAGTTGGCCAGCCCGGTGTTGGCCGTAAGGCCTCCGGTCAGGTAATCGTGCATGATGATGGGCGCGCCAATTTCCTTGGCGAACTCCGCGCGCTTGTACATTTCCTCGGGGGTGGGGGCCGTCACGTTCAGGTAGTGGCCCTTGCGCTCGCCGGTTTCACGTTGTGCTTTCAGCGTCGCTTCATGCACGAATGCGAAGCGGTCGCGCCAACGCATGAATGGTTGGCTGTTGACGTTTTCGTCATCCTTTGTGAAATCCAGGCCGCCGCGCAGGCATTCATACACAGCGCGTCCATAGTTCTTGGCCGACAGACCGAGCTTGGGCTTAATGGTGCATCCCAGGAGCGGACGACCATACTTGTTCATCTTGTCACGCTCAACCTGGATACCGTTGGGGGGGCCCCCACAAGTCTTCACATAGGCGATGGGGAAACGAACGTCTTCCAGGCGCAGGGCGCGCAGCGCCTTAAAACCAAACACGTTACCAACCAGAGAGGTCAGCACGTTCACCACGGAACCCTCTTCGAACAAGTCGATCGGGTAAGCCACAAAGGCGTAGAAGCAGGTGTCGTCGCCGGGCACGTCCTCGATGCGATAGGCACGTCCCTTGTAATAGTCAAGATCCGTCAACAGATCCGTCCACACCGTAGTCCAGGTGCCGGTTGACGACTCAGCGGCCACAGCAGCGGCCACCTCCTCGCGGTCCACGCCCGGCTGCGGGGTGATCTTGAAGCACGCCAGAATGTCGGTGTCCTTCGGGGTGTAATTCGGTTCCCAGTAAGTCTGCCGGTACTCTTTCACCCCGGCGTTGTAGGTTTTAGTGGCCATTAAAAACTCCTTGCATGATTGAAACGAGGGCCGTCCCGACAGTGTTGAGATGGCGTGGCGCCCGAACGAGCAGAGGAAATGTAGTCTCCTTCATAGACAAAAAATAATTGTTTTTTTGCCTTGCTATCATAGATTCCTATCTATGTTTAATATTGCATCGCAGCAAATCGATCTATGCGCCACGCAACATTGCGCCAGTTGAAGGTCTTCGAAGCCATCGGACGGCTGCGCAGTGTGACGCGCGCAGCCGAGGAATTGCATCTCACCCAGCCCACCGTATCGATCCAGCTCAAGCAACTCAGTGACATGGTTGGCCTGCCCCTTTTGGAGCAGATTGGCAAGAAGCTTTACCTCACCCAAGCGGGCCAGGAATTACTCAAAACATGCGGGGTGATCTTCGAGCAGCTCGCACGATTCGAGATGGTGGTGTCGGACTTGAAGGGAACCAAGGCTGGGCGCCTCCGCCTGTCGGTCATCACCACTGCGCAATATTTCATTCCGCGACTGCTTGGCCGCTTTTTCGAGCGTTACCCCGGCATCGAAGTTGCGCTGGAAGTCACCAACCGCGGCAAGGTGCTGCAGCGTCTCGCAGACAACGCCGATGACCTCTATGTCTTGGGCCAGCCGCCCGAGCACATGGACGTTGAGGCCGAGTCCTTCCTTGACAACCCGTTGGTGGTGGTGGCTCCGCACGACCACCCACTGTCTGGGCAACGGCATATCGCCCTGCCACGATTGGCCGAGGAATATTTCCTTATCCGCGAGCCCGGCTCCGGCACCCGGCTCGCCGCTGAAAATCATTTCAAGGACATGGGACTTGACCTGAAGGTACGTATGGAGCTGGGCAGCAACGAAGCCATCAAGTTGGCTGTGGCCGGAGGATTGGGGCTCGCCGTCCTTTCGGCCCATACGCTGGCGCTTGAAAAGAACAGCGACGAGATCACGGTCCTCGATGTGCAAGGCTTTCCCATCCGCCGCCAATGGTATGTGTTGCACCACGCGGAAAAGCAGCTGTCGGTTGTCGCGCAGACCTTCTTGGACTTTTTGCGCACAGAAAGCCAGGCGATGGCACGCAGTTATCTGCCGCAGATTCCTGCCTTCATGCCCGCTGGCGATGGTCCCGACGGACCATCGCGGATCACGCCCGTAACAACGGCATAATCCGTTCGCACGAGCCGGCGGGCGCCTCTTAGCGGCCGCCGCGCAAGGCGTTCAACGCGGCGACAAATTGCGACGCTACCGACTTTGACTCCTGCACGTTGAAATTGAGGTCGCGCAGCAGACCATCCTTCAGGCCGTAGACGCAAGCATGCACCGTCACGCGTTGGCCACGCGCCCACGCGTCTTGGAGCACAGTCGTGCGGCATACATTGTTTGCCTGCTCCAGGGCGTTGAGTTCGCACAATCGGTCATGCCGTGCCTGGACGTCGGGAAGGGCGTCAAGCTGGGTGAGATGGCGTTCCATGACGTCGCCGACGTGACCGAGCCAGTTGTCGGCGAGCCCTACGCGCGCGTTGTCCAACACTGCTTTGATTCCACCGCATCCATAGTGTCCCACCACAAGAATGTGCTGCACTCCGAGCACGTCGACCGCAAACTGCAGAGTGGATAACGCATTGAGATCTGAATGCGGAACGACGTTAGCCACGTTGCGGTGCACGAACACTTCACCCGGCGCAAGATCAATGACTTCGTTGGCAGGTACGCGTGAGTCCGCGCAACCGATCCAGAAATATTTGGGTGCCTGCTGCCGTGCCAAGGTCTCAAAAAAGCCTGGTCGCGTCTCGTTGACGCGTGCGACCCAGCGTTGGTTGTTATTGAAAATCAGCGAATAATCAGGGTCTTCGGATGTGGTCATAGCTCGTGTGGTTGCGCAGCGCGTTGACATCCTCACTGCCCTTGGCTTTTGCCACCGCTTGCGCGGCAAGGGCAGAAGTTCCGAAGGCGCTCACTCCTGCATCAAGCCAGAATGCATCGCTTCGGTGGGTTCCTGCTGCTGGTGGCATGACTGCACCACGCGTTTCGCAGGCGATCCGGGCGTGTCCCGCCCTTCTTTACAGGATAAATTACAGCATAAGCGAACACCCCGCAAGCCCTGCAAGGATGCCTGGGACATCCGCGCCGTCCTTCCCCGCCCTCAGCGGCGAGGCTTGTTGCGCAACTGGTCAAGTGCAAAAGAGCCAAGGCTCTCCATTGTAGGGTGAGCAAGGCATCGAGCGCCGCCGCTGGGGGCTAACAAGCCAGACGCCGGCTCAACAATTGCCACGGCAATACCCCCAAGAATCCACCGACCTCAGAAGTCGAATTTTTCCCCAAGGAAAGAGTTCTGTATGAAGAGATCGAAATTCACGGACAGCCAGATCATGGAGGCCCTCAAGCGGGTGGAGGCTGGTTTGCCGGTTCCCGGGTTATGCCGAGAGTTCGGTATGAGCGCGACCACGTTCTACAAGTGGCGTGCCAAGTTCGGCGGCATGGACACGTCCATGATGGCGCGGATGAAGGATTTGGAGGACGAGAACCGGCGCCTCAAGAAGCTGTACATCGATGAGAAGCTCAAGGCCCAGTCGGCGTTAACCGCCCGCTCTGGTCAACGGTTGGATTGCTCCACCGGTGTTGTCACCCCATCAGCGCTCGGACGTGAGGTTTCAGTAGCAAGCGCCAGTGGCAGCATCACTTCATTGCGTCGAAGGAACCAAAGGGTCCAAGGCGGGTTGTACCGTGCCAGTGATGCTGGGCCAGTGACGGGAAGTTGATGGGCCGCCACAAACGCCATCAATTCAGCCGTTTTTTTCACAATGTCACCTTCGTTAGCCAAGCCCGAAAACCGCACGACCGCTTGGCGCGTGGGCGGCAAGGCCAGCAAATGCACCCGCTGATCATTGGGAACCGGCAGCGACTCCAGGGTTGATCCGACCGGCATGATGAAACGCATTGACCAGGCCCCAGAGTTGCCAGACTGGAGCACGGGGGCCGTCATTGCAATCGTTTCACTGCCTGATGCGGACTGCACCACCGGGGCTGTCATGGCGATGCTCTGTCGGCGGGTGTTGCCCCCGAAGATGTAGCCTGCCAGCAGACGAAAACCCGCATAGGAAGCCGCGCCCCTGTCTCCCCCAACGGTGACTTCCGCCACCACCAGCGCCGGATAGTCGCGCACCTCAAAAGCGCCCTCCTGCAGGCTTGCCTTGAACGGCGGTTCTTCAGTAGCCATGGCAATGTCTCCAAAGGCTGGAAGAAGGATGCGCACAGTGCCCGTGCTTCGACTGTTTCTTCAGCGCAATTGCAGCGGTACGCGAGATTCCATGCAAGATAACTGTAAAGAGGTGGCCGCGCTTGTTTGAACACGATCCGGGGTGAGACAAGTGGATCGGCTGCGGGTTGAAGTCGATGCTGCAGCGGTTGTCCACGGCGGCGG
>JABBOE010000138.1 GCA_019351955.1 Pseudomonadota bacterium | reverse complement strand
GAGCAGCGGCGCGATGACGTGCTCGATGATGTCGTTCTTGATCGTGGACTGCGAGAGCCGATAACGCGTGATCGATCAGGGTGCGGGGTACGATGGCAGTGTTCAATGCGCTGTTCGTCGCCCAATCGATGTCGGAATCCGATGGTGCGACACGGATATTCGGGGAGGCCGTGCTGTCGCGGTGCGCCACCCAAGCCTCGAACGCCCCCACGTCGCGGGCCAGGACAAAGGTGTGTCGCGCCTTGCCCGGCCACGCCTGTCCGGCATCGATGCGACGGGCGATCTGGGCACGGGCTGCGGTGCCGAGGGAGAAGCCGAGCACTTCGGTGGCGCCATCGGGCAGATTGAACGCGCGCAATGTAGGGTCGATGCGCCAGCGCGAACCGAACATGCCGGCCATGGTATCGGCATTGGAACGTTCGAGGTCCTGCATGTATTGCGCGCCATCGGTCAGCGGCTCGAGCAAGATGAGATGCGCAGGGTGGTGGTCCATGCCAGCTGAAGCCAGCGCGGCTATGTTTCCTCCAAGCCGCAGGCCGATGAGCGACAACTTGGATGCTCCACTTCGGCGCAGCAATTCGCGCGCCGCAGCGATGGTGTCTGCCACCGCGCCGTCGAGATTCCACTCGGCGTCGTCGCCAGCCGAATCGCCGCTTGCGTAGTAGTCGAAGCGCAGCACGTCGTAGCCGGCTGCGGCCAAGCGGTCGCCTAGCACGCGGTACACGCGATGCGCGCGGATCGATTCCTGGCCGAAGGGGTTGCACAGCAGCACGGCGTGGCTCCGCGCCTGGACGCGTGGATGGAGATGCACAGCGAAAAGCTCGCGGCGCGCGTGGGAAAAGCGCATGGGCGTAAACGACACACTCAAACCAAATCCCCCATACGCGGCGCGGCAAGTTCCTCAGCGTCGTCAAACATATAAACCTCGGCAAAGCCGTCCAACGCTGCCAGCGCAGCGGCAAAGCCCGGCGGCGCAGGCAGCGGCGCGACGTCCACATGGCCTGCTGCGCCCTCGCCCGGGGCGCGCACGCAGCAGCGCTGCGCATGCACCCCGACATACAGCGCTCGTGGTTCAAGGCCCAGCCCAATGCCCAGAGCCTTGAGACATGCTTCCTTACGCGCCCAGCAACCGACAAAGGCGGTGGGGTGATTGAGGGTGGGGCAGGCGCCGAGCTCAGCCTTCTCGCCATCCGTGAGCACGGCGGCGGCGAGGTCAACACCGGGCAGATCCGGACGCACCGCCTCGATGTCCACGCCTACCTCGACTCCAGCGGACACCGCCACAAGTGCCCAGTCTTTGCTGTGGCTGAGATTAAAGGTTGGCAGCGACGCTTCGGCGCACGCGGCTGGCGCCAGCCGCGGCTTGCCGTGCCGGTCAGTGGCATATTGCAGGTGTCGCGCCTCGACCCCGGTGTAGCCGGCGAGTATGCGGCGCAACCAAGCATGCGCCGCGACATAGCGGCGCCAATCGTGCGCATAGACGAAGCGCTGCGCACGCGCCATCTCGGCGGCGTCAAGCAGGCTTGTGGCGTCCGATCCGATGTCGCGCAGGTCGAGAAGCCAGACATGCACGTCGCGCCCGAGCGGCAAGGCGAGGCGCGCCGCCTTGCTGCCGGCGCCAGCCTTCGTCGGCAGCAAGGCGGCCGGCGCCCAGCGGCGGGCGGGAAACTCGAGTGTGGGTATGGACAGCATGATGGCATCCGATCAGCCAAGTGTGATTATCAGGAGGAATAGCGGCCAGCATTGCGTCCGCCGCCGAACAGTCGGTGCAACAGGCCTGGCTTGGCAGGAGCTTCGATGGCCATTTCGTCATAATGCCGAGCAATCTGTTCCAGATTCTGGAAAATTAGGACGCGGGCGTTGGCTCGCTTGCCAGTACGTTCGAACATGCGCTGCACAGCCTGCATGGCGCTGAGCGAATCACCGCCGAGATCGAAGAAATTATCCTGGGCGACCACTTGATCAGGTGGCAGGCCCAGCACCGATGACCAGACTTCGAGCACGATCTGCTCGGTTGACCCCAGCGGGCTCCGGGGCGCTTCCATTTTGGAGCGGGTCTGTGCAACAGCCGGCGCCGCTGCAGGCGGGTTTGGTTGCGCGTTGTGGGCAAGATGCCGCAGCGCGGCGTGTACGTGCGAGGCTTGGGGATCGAGCAGTTCGGCTAGGCGGCCATGCGGCCGATCGGCAAGGCGGACCACGAGCTCAAGATAGCGGTCGCGCATTGCTGCAGCGGTTTGTGCGGTGTAAATGTCGGCGTTGTAGGTGATGCCGCCTTCCAGGCCGTGCGGCACCTCCATTAACCACATGCCAAGGTCCTCGGTGGCTCCTTTCTGAAATATCAGAATGCTGCTCTGGTTGATGCCACCCCAGTTGCGATTGCGATCGCGCGCGTCCTGAAACGAGAACAGCGCCTGGTAGAGGCCCGACTGTTGAGAGCGCGCCTTGACTTCGGGTTCAGCCATGAGACGCTCGAACGGTACGTCCTGGAAGGTGCTGAGGTCCAGAAACTCGCGCTTGACTACCTGCACGAATTCAGGGAACGTCTGGTCCGGGACGGGTTGCAGTTGCAACGGCAGCAGGTTGTTGAAAAAGCCCATCACGGGTTCCACCTCAGCAACGCTGCGGGCACGCATCGGCACGCCAGTGACCACGCTGGGACTGGCGGCAATCTGCGCCATCATCGCAGCATACAGGGCCAGCATCGCCATGTTGAGCGTGACGTCATTCTCACGCGCGATGGCCCGCACGCGCTCGGCCATTTCCCGATCGATGCGCACCCACTCGGTTGCGCCTTCGCCGCTCATTCGCGCGCTGCGGGGTTTGTCGGTGTTTGACGCATGAGGGACGGGTGCGCCGGCGATCCGTGTTTTCCACGCCTGCATGAGCGAGCCGAAGTCATCGGTCTGCATCCACTGGCGCTGCCATGCGGCATAGTCGGCATAGGTCACAGCTAGCGGTGGCAATAGCGACGCTTCGGGGTGACCGGCACTGCAGGCCGGATAGAGCGCGGCCATCTCTGCATACAGCAAATCGAACGACCCACCATCCCAGATGATGTGGTGAGGCATAAACAAGAAAGCATGCTCCTCGGCCGCGAGTTTGAACAACGCCACTCGAAACAGCGGCGCTTCGTGAATATCGATGGGCTCATCGACGATGGCCTGCATGTGGCGCATAAGCGCGGATTCGCGCTGCGTGTCGGGCACACCGCTAAGATCAATCAGCGGCAAAGTCACGTCAACCGTCGGCAACACAACCTGCTCATGGGCTTCGTTCGATCGGCGGATGACTGTGCGCAGCACTGGCTGCCTCAGCACCATCGCGCGCAACGCTGCCTCGAGCGCTGACACGTCGAGCGACCCGCGCAGGCGATGCGCTGAGGGCGCGTTGTAGGTGACGCGCCCCGGTTGCAGCTCCTCCATGAATGCGATGCGCTCCTGCTGCGCCGACAGTGGCGCCGTGATGCGGGCCGGATCATGTGCGATGGCCCGCCGCCTACTTGCTCCTTGGGCGCGCTCGTGCTCCACCACCGCCGCCAGCTGTTCGGCGGTGGGTGCCTGGAACACTGCGCGCAGGGGCAGGTTGAGATCGAATTCGCGGTTGATCTGGGCGATGAGTCGCGCCGCCAGCAGAGAGTGTCCACCGAGCGCGAAAAAGTCGTCGTGCATGCTCAGCCCCGGCAGCCTAAGCACGTTTTCCATCGCGGCAACCGTGGCCATCTCGATCGGATTGCGCGGGTCCACACGCTGATCGGGCCGTCCCACAGCGCGACTCGGCGCTGGCAAGGCGCGACGATTCACCTTGCCGCTGCTCAGCAACGGAATGGCTGGCAGGGGCAGGACGCAGGTCGGCACCATGTAGTCCGGCAACTGGGCACGAAGCGCCTGGAGCAGCGCGTCGCCTTCGAGGGAAGAGGCCCCCGCGACGTAGGCAACGATGCGCATGTCACCGGGCTGATCTTCCCGCGCGACAGCAGCGGCCTGTCTCACACCAGGCATCGCCAGCAATCGGATCTCGATCTCACCGAGCTCGATGCGGTACCCTCGAAGCTTGATCTGATCGTCGACGCGCCCGAGGTAGTCCAGCGCGCCATCGCTGCGCCAACGCGCCACGTCGCCGGTTTTGTAAAGTCGTCCACCAGGGTTGAACGGATCAGGCAGGAAGCGCTCGTTGGTGAGATCGGCGTGCGACACGTACCCCAGGCCCACTTGCACGCCGCCGATATACAGTTCGCCGGCCACGCCGATCGGCACCGGACGCAGCCCGGCGTCGAGGACGTGCAACTGGGTGTTGGCGATCGGCGCGCCGATCGGTACGCGCTGCGCAGCGTCGCCAGGGCGACATTCCCAGCTGCTCACGTCCACTGCAGCTTCGGTCGGTCCGTAGAGGTTGGCCAGCCGGGCTTGGGGCAACACCGCAAAAAAACGTTCGACCAGTTCGCGCGGCAGCGCCTCGCCCGAGCACACCACACGCCGCACTGACGTACATTGGGCGGCGGCGGGCTCATCAAGGAAAAAGCTCAGCATCGACGGCACGAAGTGCAGCACGTCGATGCGTTGGCGTTGCACGAACTCCGCCAGATAGGCGCTGTCGCGATGGCCGTCGGGTTTGGCCACGACCAACGTGGCGCCGACCATCAGCGGCCAGAAGAATTCCCATACCGACACGTCGAAACTGAACGGTGTCTTTTGCAACAAGCGCTCGCTTGGCTTTAGGGCATAAGCCTCCTGCATCCAGAGTAGCCGGTTGACGATCCCACGATGGCTATTGATAGCACCCTTGGGGCGTCCGGTCGAACCCGACGTGAACAGCACGTAAGCCGGATCATCGGGTACGCCGAGCAGCTCAATCTCCTCCGAGCCGACACCGAGCCCTGGCAGCGCCACGTCGAGGGAAATCGTGGGTAAATCGGGACCAAACGCGGCGGCGTGTCTGTCGCGATCCGGCGTGTGTGCCAGCAAAAGGCCGAGCTTTGCGTCGGCCACCATGTCAGCAAGCCGGGCGGTGGGTAGGGAGGGCTCGAGCGGCACATAGGCGGCACCGCTTAAGCACACCCCGAGGAGGGCGACGGTCAGTTCGATTCCACGCGGCGCGCATACCCCAACGAGTACGCCAGGCCCTGCGCCATGGGTGCGCAGCTTCCGCGCCAGCGAGCTTGCGCGTGCGAGCAACTGGCCATGAGTCAAGGCCTGACCCTCGAACACCAACGCGGTGGCTTGCGGGTTCCGCCTCATCCCTTGCACAAGCACGTCGCTCAGACGCAGGTGTTGCGGATAGGCGCACTGAGTGGCATTCCATGCCGCAAGAAGGCGCATTTCGTCGTCGGCCGGTGCAAGCAAATCGGCCAGGCTGCTGCCAGGTCTGGCAACAGCGCGCTGCAGCGCGCTGCGGTACAGCTGGAGCCAGCGCGAAATCGTCGCCTGCTCGAAGAGTGCCGTTTTGTATTGGCACTCTAAAAGAAGATTGCCTTTCTCTTGGGTGACGTTGAGATAGAGCTCGAAGTTTTCGGCGCTGCGCGGGTTGGACGCAATCTGCGAGCGCAGACCAGTGGGCGCGAATTGGGAGGGATCGATGCGTGTGTCAAGATTGAACAGAACCGACACCAGTGGCAAGCGGGCCGGAACGCGCGGAACCTGCAGGTGCTGCAATAAACGGCCGAAACCAGCGCTCTGGTGCTCCTGTGCATCGAGAACCTTGCCGCGCACGTGCTGCGCATACCTGGCAAAACTACGTTCGACATCGACGTGCAGGCGCACCGGCAACAGATTGACGCAGTGGCCGACCAAACTCTGCAAGCCGGTCGCCGCTTGGTCCGCGCTGGAAACGCCGACGACTACGTCGCTCTGGCCAGACAAGCGTGCGACCATGGCGCCATACATCCCGAATAAGAGCGCAAAAAGGCTCAGCCCCTGGCTCGCAGCAAGCTGGCGCAGCGCGGTTGCTTCATGCTCATCGATCCGAAGGTCCTCGCGGCGAGAGGCAAAACTGCGCTGTTGCGGTCGCGCGCCGTCGGTGGGGAGGTCTAAGGACGGGGGCGTCGGAGTCAGCTCGGCGATCCAGTACTGCACGTCGGCCTCGAGATGGCGATTTTGGGCCTCGCGGGTTTGCTCGACTGCATATGTGGCGTAGCTTGCCGCAGGCGGCAGGACTCCGGGCGATCCGTCTGAATTGGCCTGCGCCATAAGAGCCGGGAGTTCCTCGAGGAGTACGCCGAAGCTCCACCCGTCGCACACGATGTGGTGCGCAGTGAGTACGAGCACGGCGTGCTCATCGGCCAGCTGCACGAGCTGGGCGCGCAGCAGGGGTCCGTGTTCGAGGTCGAACGGGCTGTCGACGTCAGCGCGGATGTGAGCTTGCAGCGAATCGTCCTGCTCCGCGCTCGACAGCGCAGAGAGATCGTGCGCGGGGAGGTCGATTTGCACGGCTTCGGCGATGAGCATTTCTTGACCGTCCGCGCTGAAGGTCGCGCGCAGCGCGTCGTGGCGGCTGGTGAGTGCTTGCAGCGCAGCGCGCAGCGCTGGCCAGTCAAGCGGGCCCTGCAGGTCGACGCGCACGGACTCGTTGTAAGCCAGGCTGGCCTCGGTTCCGAGTTGACAGGCTAGCCAAATCTCGCGTTGCGCTTCGGTGCTCGGTACGACGCGAGCTAGTGGTGCGGTAGCAAACGGGTCGTAATCGACCGGGGTGGCGCTGGGATGCATGGGTTGGCTGGACATGGGCTTCACGCTCCTACCTTCAGGTATTGTGCGGGGTTGTCAGGGTTTGGCACATACCACGCGGCCTTGCCCGTGGGGTCGCGGCCCAGGCGCGCGCCAGGCACAGGAGGTTTGCTCGCTTCAAACGCCACGCTCACGGGAGACGCGCGGCGTGGCAGGAATTCGGATTCCTGCAACTCCCGCACCGAATCCTTGAACGCGGAGGCGATAAGGCGAATGTCGGCTTCGCTGTGCGCGGTCGTGAGAAAGCAAGGGAAGTTGTCAAGGATGTGCACGCCGCGGTTGCGCATCATCGCGAAAAGCAGATCTTGCAGCGGGTGGTCTTCGAGCCACGCCACGCGCCACAGGGAGGCAAAATGGCGGATTTCCAGCGGCGCACCGACTTCACGGCAGAAAGCGCTGAGCTCCTCAGCCAGTGCCGTGGTGGTGCTGTTGAGGCGCGCTTGCAGCGACGGGCCTTGTTGTTTGAGGTGCATGAGGCTGGCGTGGGCGGCCGCCAGCGCCAGCGGGTGGCGCACGAAAGTGCCGGCGAAATAGGTTACGCCCGCCGAAGGGATGGAGTCGTCACCGAAGTTCCAGGCGCCGCCGTCGAGGGCATCCATGAATGCGCGCTTGCCAGCGATCACGCCGATGGGCATGCCGCCTCCGATGACCTTGCCGTAGCTGGCTAGGTCGGCCCGGATGTCGAAAAGCTGCTGCGCGCCACCGAGCGCAGAGCGAAAGCCGGTGATGACCTCATCGAAGATCAGGCATGTGCCGCTTTTTTCGGTGATGGCACGCACTTCCTTCAGAAAGTCGACTGGGCGAAACTCGGGGCGGCGGCTTTGCACCGGCTCCACCAACACGGCTGCAAGTTCGTCAGCATGCCCGCGGATGAAGTCGAGCGCCTCAGGGGTTCCGTAGTCGAGCACGCGCACGTCTCCGAACATGCCGCGCATGATGCCGGGCGCACCCGGAATGCCGCGCCCACCCCGGCCAGGCCGCACGACGACTTCGTCGAAGGTGCCGTGATAGGACCCGGAGAACAGCACGACAGTGTTACGCCCGGTGACGGTGCGGGCGATGCGTACGGCAGCCATGACCGCCTCGCTGCCGGTGTTGCAAAGACCTGCTCGGTCGAAGCCCGTAAGTTCGCACACCAGCTCGGCCACCGGGCCGGCCAGCGGGTGCTGGGGGCCGATGTCGTAACCGTCGTCGAGCTGGTTGCGCACGGCATCGAGCACGAAATCGGGCTGCCAGCCGAACAGACTCATGCCAAAGCCGTTGAGCGCGTCAACGTACTGATTCCCGTCCAGATCCCAAAGATGCGCCCCCTCGCTGCGCCCGATGACGATTTGGTAGACGATGTCCTTGGTCATCGGCCTGAAGCCGCTGACCACGCGCGGGTCGGCCAGGTGGCCGCGGTAGCGTGTGGTGAAGTCGCGGCTCTTGGCGGTGCGCTCGACATACCGCCGCATGAAAGTGTCCAACCGGGCGCGCTGGCGTTCGGTGAGTGGGCTGGCCTGGGTGTGAATGCGCGCGATCGCCCCGAACGCCTTTTTCACGTCGTAGCCTTGCGGTGCGGATTCGTCGTCGGCTGCGGGGGGGACTACGAGCGTCGCGGCCTGCTGAGTGGGCATGCGTGCGCCTTGTACCGGGACATTCGGCACCTCGGGCGCGGCTGGCGCCGCCGTCCCGAGCGCGGCGAGTTGCTGCGCCATCAGTTGCATCTGTTGCTGGATCAGCCATTGCAGGGGGTTGACGTCGGCCTGGGGTGTGGCGAAGGCGGGAACCAGCGGCACGGACGCTGTGCTCGCGGGGGCGGTGGGCTGGGTGGTCAGTGCAGACGTGGGCCCGGAAATGGCAGTTGCAGGGGGTGACTCGGCCGGCAATTGCGCATCGAGGTAGGCGGCGAGAGAGTCAAAACTGCGAAGCGTTTCCATCATCTGTCGGAACGTGACTGGAACGCCGAACTCCTTTTTCACCTGCAGCGCAGCTTGGGTGAGGATGAGCGAATCGATGCCGAGTTCGACAAAGGCGCAACCTGGATCGGCAGTGCCGAGATCGTCGCCGCTCACATCTTCGAATACGGTGCGCAGGCGCGCAATCAGATTTTGCTTGCGCGCGCCGGTGGTGGCAGGGGTGGGAGCGTTCATGATTGGGACACTCGTGGCGGGATGAACTAGGGGAGCGAAGGCGACCACGTTGCTGCCCGCTTGGGCCTTCCCCGACGCGGGGGTGGCGGCTGCGAAAGGCGCGTCGATCCAATGGCGATTGCGCTCAAACACGGTTCCGGGCAGCGCAATGCGGCGGCGTGCGGTGGCAGGGCGGGCGGCGGGGGAGGGAAGCTCGGTACCCACAGTCCAGAGCGCGCCTTGCGCGAGCATCATCATGGAGGCTTCGGCGTCGGGGCTGTCCGCCAGACTCGGGATAGCGATGAGAGGATGCGACGAGCCAGCCACCGCATGTTGCCGCGCCAACGCGGCGAGGCCGCCGCGTGGGCCAAGTTCGACGATCGCAAGGGGCTCGAAGCGGTGCAGCACTGCGCGCAGCGCGGGCGAAAACCGCACCGGCTCGCGCAT
>JABBOE010000137.1 GCA_019351955.1 Pseudomonadota bacterium | reverse complement strand
AGCCCATTCTTTACCGGCAGGAGCGGGTGGGTGCGCGCGGCAAGACCTTCCAGCTGATCAAGTTTCGCAGCATGCGGACCGATGCCGAGCTGGATGGTGTCGCTCGTTGGGCCAACAAGGACGACGACCGGGTGACCCGGGTCGGGCGTTTCACCCGCAAGGTGCGCCTGGACGAGCTGCCGCAATTGTGGAACGTGTTCAAGGGCGAGATGAGTTTCATCGGGCCTCGTCCGGAACGTCCCCAATTCGTGTCCGATCTGGGCCAGAAGATCCGTTACTACGGTCTGCGGCACTGCCTGAAGCCGGGTTTGGCCGGCTGGGCGCAATTGCGCTATCCATATGGTGCTTCCGAGGCGGATGCCGAAGAGAAGCTCAAGTACGACCTGTACTACGTCAAGAACCACAACCTGCTGTTCGACATGTTGATCCTGTTCCAGACGGTTGAAATCGTCCTGTTCGGACGCGGCGCACGCTAGCCAGAGTGAGCGGTGTGATGGCAGGTGCAATGCCTGCCATCGGCGTCAAGAGTAATCCGGTGTTCAGTTTCCTACACGTAGATTTCACATACCCGCCGGCGGGTCGTTCCGGCGAGTGTGGCCGGCAATCTGTGGGAAACAGGGGGTGTCATGGCCGATCTTTGGGTTGGAATGTGACGTAATCGAGCGATATTGGACGCTTTGCGTCCTAGCCTTCACACCAAGCACACGCGGCAGTATCCGAAGAATCCCGTCGATTTCAAGCGACCGATCCGGCATACGCCCATCACTCTCGCGGAAATCCCCCCATGTTTCTATTCAGCAAGAAAGCATTGCACGCCTTGTCACGCCCGCTGCCAGCCGTTACCGGTGATGCGGGACACACTTTTGCCTGGGCGCGAAAGCGCTTCAGCCGGACTTTGACGATCGGGCGGGTCGGCTTACTGCTGGCCTTGCTGGCGGTCATCATGCCAGTGGGGGTTGCCAGTGCCCTTACCCTGGCAGCGCATCCAAGGTTGATTCTGGACAGCAGCACCTTGGCCACACTGCGTCAGCGCGCAGCAGCCAACACCGCCCAGTGGCAAGTGCTGAAGGGACAGTGTGACTCGCTGATCGGTGGCACGGTGCAGTACCCGACCGGCAATGCGTACCCCGACCAGCCCAGCATGGGGCAGGGGTATGAGGGCGACAACTACCTGCCGAATCTGCTGAATGAAGCGATGTGCTACCAGGTTCTCAGAACCAGCAATCCAACCGAGGCCGCAAAGTATGGCGCCAAGGCGGTGGACATCCTTATGAAGATGTCCACGCCCTACACGACAGCTAGTGGAAATCTCGGAGAAAATCCATGCACGGACGATGGTTATGTGATCCGATTCTATGGCGTTGGATACGGACTGGGCTATGACTGGTTGTACGACTTGCTGACGACGGCTCAGAAGAAGCAGGTCTATACCGCGGCGAATGCCTTTGTCACTGCATGGGAGACACCCAACGGCTGTGCGTCGTTTGCCTACTCCAATCCGCAAGGCAACTATTTTGCAGGCTACTTTCACGCCAAGGCGGTTATCTCGCTGGCGACCTATGACGAGAACCCCAGCGCGCCGGCGCAGTGGAACGACTGGTTGAACAACCAGTTTGCCAAGCGCGTCCAGCCCTACTACGCCAAGCACATGCTTGGTGGGGGCTGGCCCGAAGGCTTCGCCAACTATGCGCCACTGGCAATACTCAACATGACGCTACCGATGCGTGAGGTCAAGACGGCCACAGGAATCGATCTGGTCCATGCGAAAGCTGCTTTTTCCTTCCCGGTGGACAGCGCGAATTACGCCATGCACTTCACCTGGCCATCGCTCACGTATTTCGACGATCGCGATACCAACCATTCCAACTCAACCACGCAGCCGCCAGGCACGCCCAACTCCTCCATCTATCAGCAGGTTCTGGGCGAGCTGAATTACTGGAACTCGCCATTGTCCAGCGTGTTCAACCAGTACCGCTTTGCCATCAACGCAGCAAATTCGTCCTATGCAATGGGTGATCCCTGGGAGG
The DNA here is from genome assembly GCA_019351955.1 of Pseudomonadota bacterium. Classification (GTDB taxonomy): domain Bacteria; phylum Pseudomonadota; class Gammaproteobacteria; order Burkholderiales; family Burkholderiaceae_C; genus Thiomonas_A. The sequence goes on along the minus strand of JABBOE010000137.1, from coordinate 7,264 downwards.
TATTCCTCGAAGTGGCGCCAGGCGCTCCGGTGGCTCCACTGAATACGTTGCCCCTTTCCTACTTCGCCCAAGGCATGGGTGCGATTGCCGCGCGATCGAATTGGACCACCGGCGCAACCTGGATGTCGTTTCGCGCCGGTCCGTACACCAACAATCCGCAGGCAGGCGAGGAGTACTTCGATCAGGGAAGTCTGGCTCTGGTTCGTGGGGGAACTCCGTTGCTGCTCAACGCCACCGGATGGGCTGTGCACAACCCGGGCGGAGACGCTGCGGAAAACGACGTTTACAACGACAATTACGGCAGCTTCAATGCCAACAATGGCGCCCTTGGCAACAGGCGTCCTTACAACATTTTTTACGTGCGGCACATGAATGGATCGGCGCTGGCCGAGCCGTTCGGGCAAGAGTCATATACGACAGAAGACGATGGAGTGCGTACCCTTGTTACGGCATATGAAGATGCGCCGGATCATGTGTTCGTGCAGGCCCGTTGGCTGAATGACATGTACCGCCGGTTCTCTGCCGGCCCGGCGGTTTCGGGTTGGGTGCGTCAGATCGTCTACCTGCGCCCGAACCGCTTCGTGGTCTACGACCGCACCTGTATAGGCAATTCGAGCTACGACCAGTTCATGGCCTGGCACTTTCCAGCTCTCCCGGTGAAGGCATCCTCGGTTGCGGGTACCAGTCGTTTCGATGTGACCTATAACGGCACATTTGCCGGCGCGATGACCACGGTGATGCCGAACAACGCGAAGGTCGATTCGCTCGTGCTCTACCCGGACCTGAAGCCGACCAAGGTCTGGGAGACCCAGGTGCGCCCGGCAGATAGCAGCGTCAGTCAGCATTGGCTGACCGTTTTCGACCTGTCCCCGTCGGCATCGCTGGTTGCCAGCGCCAGCCCGGTGGTGGTGACTCTGGGTGGAATAACCGGCGTCCAGCTCGCCGCCAGTGATGGCAACAATGTGGTGGTCAGCAATGCCGGCCCCGCCAACACGACCATCTCCGGCAGCTTCGGCTACAGCGTGAGTGTGATGGCGGCCCGCCATGTCATCACCGATCTGGAACCGAATACCGGCTACACGGTAAGCGTAACCACCAGCGGGAATACCCGCAGTGTGCGAATCAGCGCCGGCGGCACCATCATGAGCAGTGCCAACGGCGTGCTGGATTTCTCGATCAACTCATCGGGCATAGTCCAGGCCGGTCTGCCACCCACCATCGTGAACAAATAGCTGGCCAAGCTCGAGCCATCAGTCCCGCGGCAGGCTTGACGGAAGCAAGAGGACGAATGGCGAGAGCTATTCGTCCTCTTCCACTTGGAGAGCTTGGCCGATGTGGCCGATGTGGCGCAATGAACCGATGATCTGTTCATGTCAGATCCGGCTGGCATTGGCCACCGCACGGGGCCCGAACGAGGATGCCGTTCCTCCACATTGGCTCGCCGCACCGGGCTCACAGTGACACCGCTTCCCCCGGGGCGCGCGAAGCCTTCAGTGGTTGCAGCTGCGAGCTGTACCAGTCCACGACATGGTCGTTCTCAAATCGGATCCACGACGGCCCGTAGTCCCAGCGGCTTCCGTTGATCATCACCGGGTCGCCCTCAAGTTTCCGCACAGTCTTAGAATCCATGCCGAGCTGGAGTTGCGCCGGAAGCGCCAGACTGGATGACTCTCGCTTCTCCTTGGTTGCCGAGACTTTGGTGGCGGCGGTTGGCGGTGCTGAAGCCGGAACTGGCGGATTGTTGTTCCACCACAGCCAGCCCGCGCCAGCTCCGAGGGTAGCGGCCAGCAGCCAGCGCGAACGCTGCACCGGCTGTTTGGCGCGATTCTTCGGCAGGGAATCAGCAAATCCGGCCCGGGCGGCAGATCGGTCGACCTGCCGCGCCGCCGGCGCCCCCGGCAGGCGGCCGTGCTGGCGCTCAAACCGCATTGCAGCGCCATACAGCGCGGTGAGTCTTTGTAGTCGCTCGTTCGCGATCAAGTCGCTGTGGCCGCTGCCGCGCCGATCGGGATGCAACACCAGCACGCGGCGCCGGTAGGCCTGCTTGAATTCGGACAGTTCGCAATCGGGCTGTACGCCAAGAATCTTGTACAGGTCGAGGAAATCGGTTTCACGGGCCAAGGCCGCACCTCATTTGAGTTGTTTCCCGCCAAGTCATGCTGATCACCAGTTGCTGGTCTGGTGACGGGGCCCGTGGGAGGCCGGAGCTGTCGCGTGGAACAAGTGGCTCGGTATCGCAGGGATCCATCAGCATCATGGCGCGAGGCAGGATGCAGTCACGGCGCCCTTGTTCGCCTGTACCGCTGATGCGCAGGCGGGCCGCGCCATTGCTTTTCATACTACTATCTATGAGAACCAGTGCGCAGAATCAAACGAAGCGCTTGACGAGTACGCCTCATGCGTGCTGAGAAGCGTGAGCCTGGATGAGGGGATGTCGAAGTGGATGCAATGATTGCGGCGGCGGGTGTCGTATCGCGGCTTCCGGCAGGAAGCGTCCGAATGAGTGCCATGCACGCCTGGCTGCCGCACAATCCGTGCATGTCGGCAACCCGTGTGCCTGTCAGCGGAGGGCTGCCATGAGCCTGGTGGTCTACGTCGTCTACTGGTCCTGTCTGTTGCTCCTGATATATGCCTTTGCCGGCTACCCGCTTGCTATCCGCTGTTGGTCATGGTTGCGGCCTCGGCGGATATGCAAGTTGCAAATCACCCCCACGGTAACCGTGGTGATGGTAATTCACGACGGTGCGGATCTGGTCCGCGCCAAGCTGGAAAACCTGCTGGAACTCGATTACCCCGCTGACAAGATCGATATCGTGGTCGCATGCGACGGTTGCCGTGACGATACTGCCGTCCTCTGCCGCACGTTTTCCGGCCTGCGCATTCGGGTGATGGAATTCGCCGCGCGACGTGGCAAGGCGGCCTGCTTGAATGATGCCGCCGCTGAAGCTGCCGGTGAGCTGTTGCTGATGACTGACGTGCGTCAGCAACTGGATCCGCAGGCATTGCGTGAACTGGCAGCCAATTTGGCTGACCCGACGGTCGGTGCAGTCAGTGGCGAACTGCGGCTGCGCGACGCAAATTCCGGTTCTGCCCTGGGAATTGACGCCTATTGGCGCTACGAAACCCTGCTACGACAGGCGGAAAGCCGCTCGGGCTCGACGGTCGGGGTAACGGGCGCAATTTATGCGATGCGTCGCAGTTTGTTCCAGCCGCTTCCACCCGGAACAGTACTCGGTGACGTGCTCATGGCGATGGCTATCGCAGCGAGCGGCTGGCGGGTGGTTTTCGAGCCACAGGCGCTGACCTGGATTCGGTCAGCGCAACAGCCGGCAGAGGAACGTCGGCGCCTGATTCGAATGCTGGCCGGCAATTATCAGGTGGTGCAGCTGGCGCCGTGGCTGCTGCAGCCGTGGCGCAATCCGCTGTGGTGGCGCTTCGTCAGTCACGAGTTGTTGCGTTTGTTGGCGCCGTGGCTGTTGTTGTTGCTTGCGCTTTGCAGTGCCGCACTGGTGACCCACTATCGGTTGTGTGCCTGGAGCCTGTTTGCGCTGTTGACAGGACTTGCTCTTCTGCCGCTGGCTCGCCGAATGCCGTCCGGAGTGGCACGATGGTTGCTGGTACGACTCGCCGTCGCGTTTGGCTATCTCAATCTTTTTTCGGCACAGGCGCTGATCGCATTTGCGCGCAACCGGAGGTTGCATCTGTGGTGATTGGTGAGGTTTGCAAACGCCTGATTCCGGTGCGAAGAAGTTTTCTGGACACGTTGTGCGATGCTGAAGTCGAGACGCACTCGCACGCCGGGCATCACAGCGTGCAAAACACGTTGCATCGGCTGCGGGCACGGTTCGAGTTGACCCAGTGCTCCAGGGTGCTTCGTGAAGGCAGGACAACCACGGGCTTTTCATGTTTATCCTGATCCTCATCTACCTGATCCTTACCATCGTTCGCCCGCAGGACTATATGCAGGCGCTTGCCGGCATCCCCATTCTGCCGGCCGCACTCGTTCTTGCGTTCGTTGCATGGCTCAGCTCGCCCAAAAAGACGATGGCGGCACCCCAGCTCTATCTCTTGCCGGTGTTCTTGCTGGCATTGCTGATGTCGGAGGTAGCCAACGGCTGGTTGGGTGGCGCAATCGAGCAGCTGAGGCAGTTTTCGCCAGTAGTAATTTCATTTTTCGTGCTCGTTACCGCGGTGTCCGTCCGTCGTGAGCGGGTGGTCAATACCTTCGTCGTCTTCGTCCTTTGCTCAATGTTGCTGGCACTGCATGGTATCGACCAGTTCAATCACGGCGTCGGTTGGACCGGAATGGGCCTTTCGGAAGACAGACGCATCCAGTACGTAGGGATATTCAATGACCCGAATGACCTGGGTCTGCTGTTTGTGGCGGTCCTGCCGATGGCGTGCTATCTCTGCGCGAGAGCTGGCTTTCTGGGGCGATTGTTCTGGCTCGCGGGGGTCGCGTTGCTGCTCTACGGCATCTATCTGACCAATTCGCGTGGCGCGTTCCTGGCCGTCATGGTGATCGCAGGGGTCTATGTCTGGCACAAACGTGGCCTGTTCTCGGCGCTCGTGCTCGGTACGGTCGGCATGATGGGCTTGATGATGCTGCCGACGCGTGCGCAGGACATCGATGTCGATGACCCATCCGCATTCGGGCGCGTTGACGCCTGGTACGAGGGCTTGCACATGTTTCGCACGCACCCATTGTTTGGTGTTGGCGCGGGCAACTTCACCGACTACAACTACCTGACCGCACATAATTCGTTCGTGCTGGTGCTGGCCGAAACCGGACTGTTCGGCTACACACTGTGGCTGGCTTTTGTCGGTTACAGTTTCCTGATGATGCTCCGAATACTGCGGCACAGCGTGAGTTTGCCCGCAAGCCAGGACGAGCCGGATTCGGAACAGCCTGATGCGAAGACACGGAAAGTCGAATGGGAGCGCGAGCGCGGCCTGGCGCTGACCTTGCTGCTGTCATTGTGCGGCATGTTCGCGGCGGCATTCTTCCTCAGTCGCAGCTACATGATCGTCTTGTACCTGTTGCTTGCCGTCGTGGTGGGTCACTTCGTCGGCGTACGCCGCCGCTTCCCCGAAGTCGCCGGCTTCAGCCTTATTTCGGATGGCTGGATCTGGGGCCCACTGGCCCTGGGCTCGATAGCGCTGTTGTTCATCGTGGTTGCCGTGTTGATGCGACTCGCCGCATGACTGCCCGCGAACGCGCGTTGCGCAACACCCTGTTCTCGTCGATCGGTATCTATACCGAATATGTGCTCGGCATGGTTGCCGCGATCTTGATTGCACGCGGCCTTGGGCCGGAGCACTACGGCATCTACGGTCTGTTCATCTGGTTTGCCTCAGTGGGTATCGTGGTGACCAACTCCGGCATCACCACCGGTGTGATCAAGTTTGTCGCGGAACTTCGTGGTACCGGGCAACTTGACATGATTGAGCCGGTGCTTGCGCGCCTGCGCAGAGTTCAGTACTGGCACCTGGTCCTGGTGGCTGTTGTCGCAGCCACACTCTTTGCCTTTGCGGGCAAGCGATTCGCTCAGGACTTGCATCTGCTTGAATTCGGCCTGCTCCTGGTCGCCGTAGGCATGCGTGCGCCCTACATGTTCAATATTGCGATTGCCAAGGGTTTTGAAGCCTTCGACGCGACGGCCAAGGTGGCCATGGTGGCTGCGCCTCTCAACCTGGCGATGGTCGTGACGGCCAGCCTGTTGCACGCTCCGATTGCCTGGTTCCTCGTGGTGTACGTGATTTCAAGTGCGGTGTTTCTGCTGATCTCGCGACAGCAGGCGCGACGCGTATTGCGTGGGCTGCCAAGTCCTGTTTCGTTGCCTGAAGAGTTGCTGCGCCGGATGCGTCGCCATCTTCGTATCGTGTCGGTGACGATCATCGTGAGTTTCCTGATAGCGAGCGATGTCGAAATATTGTTCTTGAATCTGTACGCAACTTCGACATCGGCCGGATATTTCAAGGTGGCGTATCAACTGGCCACCGGAATCATGCTGATGGTGCCTGGCGTGTTTGGCGCCGTGTTGTTGCCGATGATGGCCAAGGCGCAAAGTCAGGGACGCGAGGTGGGCGGGCGGCGTTTCGTGGTAGTCACCAGCTACTTGATGCTGCTGGCGGCGCCGGTGGTGGCGTTCGGCGCCAGTTTTTCCGGTGCGATTATCAGTCTGCTGTACGGAGCGTCCTATGCGGAGTCTTCGCCGGTATTTGCATGGTGCCTGTTTGCCTGCGGGGTGAGCACCCTGATCCAGGGTGCCACCAGTCTGCTGATGAGCGCGGACCGGCAGCATACCGTGCTGATAATGACCATCCTGCTTGGAGTGCTGAAGATGGTGCTCGACTTCACCTTGATCACACGCTTCGGGTTGTCCGGATCGGTAGCTGCCATTGTGATCGAGACGCTGGTTATCGCCGTGTCGTACCTGACGGTGGGAATGCGGGTCAGTGGCATACGACTGGAATGGCTGCGTCTGCTGCGCATCGCGTTGGCGGCGTTACTGGCCGCGGCACTCACGTGGCCGATTCATATGCTGCATCTTTCGCCGTTGCCGTCCTTGTTGCTGGGCGCCGTGATACTGACCGCCGGCTATGCGCTGCTGACCCTGATCCTGCAATGCTGGAGCCAGGCGGATATCGAGCAGTTGCAGGGGCTTCATCTCCGTCTCGCCGCGGGTCGGCCGCGGTCGTTTGGACGCCTGCTTGGCTGGGCGGGAGCACGCGCGGACCAGAAATCATGAAGACATCATGGTACGAAAAGGCGTTTCGCCACGTGCTTTATCCGGCATGGGAATCGGGTTTGCGCCGGCGTCGCACCCTGGCATACCTGGACGAATCTCGGCGCGACCAATGGCTGACGGCGGAGCAGATCGCCGGACTGCAATGGCAGCGCCTGAAACGATTGCTGGAGCATTGCGAGCGTGAGGTACCGTATTACCGCCGTCGCTGGCGTGAGCTGGGCATCGTGGTGGCGGATATCCGCAATATGGATGATTACGCCAGGTTGCCGCTGCTGACCAAGGCGGACATCCGTCTCAATCTGGATGAAATGAAGGCCGACTCCTGGCGCGAACGTCTGCTGTACAAGGCGACGGGTGGCTCGACTGGCGACCCGTTGCGCTTCGGCTATACCCGGGAGAGCTACGAGCGCCGTACCGCGGTGATGTGGCGTGGCTATGAGTGGGCCGGCTCTCGCATGGGGCGGCGCACGACGCTGCGAGGTGAGGAATTGTGTATCCCATGCAGCGCGATG
>JABBOE010000136.1 GCA_019351955.1 Pseudomonadota bacterium | reverse complement strand
ACACGCACCGCGCCTCGGATCTTGCTATGTTGGCGCGGCAGATAAACGCTAAGCGGTAGGTGTCGGTGTTGGCGTCGCGCTTGGGCGTGGCGGTCATGCCCAGCTGCACGGCGGGTGAAAAATATTCCAGGATGCCGCGCCAGCTGCTTTCGTCCTTCGCCCCGCCGCGATGGCATTCGTCGATGACGATGAAGTCGAAAAAATCTGCCGGGTACCCTTCGAAGGTGAACTGCGGCTCGCCCGCGCTGTCGGTGCCGGTCATGAAGGTCTGGAAGATGGTGAAGAACACGCTGGCGTTCTTCGGGATGCGCCCCTGCCGGCGGATCTCCTCCGGGCTGATGCGGCACAGCGCATCGGGCGCAAACGCGCTGAACGCGTTATAGGCCTGGTCGGCCAGGATATTGCGGTCGGCCAGAAACAGGATGCGCGGCCGACGCACCGGATCACGACTCAGGTTCCAGCTCGACTCGAACAGCTTCCACGCAATCTGGAACGCGATCGAGGTCTTGCCGGTGCCGGTCGCCAGCGTCAGCAAGATGCGCTGCTCGCCCTTGGCAATGGCCTCCAGCACCGCGGTGATCGCGTTGTGCTGGTAGTAGCGCGGCTGCCACTTGCCGCCGCCGGTCTCGAACGGCACCACGCCGAAGCGGTCGCGCCAGTCGTTGCCCTCGGGGAAGCAGCGTGTCCACAGCTCCTGCGGGGTGGGAAAGGGCAACGCGATATCGCCCTCGTTGCCGGTCTGCATGTCGACGGCATACCAACCGAGGCCGTTGCTGGCATAGGCGAAGCGTGCCTGCAGCCGCGTGGCGTAATCCTTGGCCTGGCCCACGCCCGCGGTGTGGCCCAGGCCGGCGCGCTTGGCCTCGATCACCGCCAGCTTGCGGTCGCGGTAAGTCAGCACGTAATCGGCCGACAGCGGATTGGCCCGCCCGCCACCGCCGGTGATGCGGCCGGGGCAGATCAGCTCGCGATGCACCTTCGAGCCCTCGACCACGCCCCAGCCGGCATCGCGCAGCACCGGGTCGATACGGTTGGCGCGGGTATCGGCTTCGGTTTCGTTCATGGCCTTGCGTATCCCCCTTCGCGTTGTCCCCGCACCGCCAGTATCAGGGCGGTATCAATCACCGGCAGGTAGCGGTACAGCGCCACGTATCCAGCCGAGCCGCGGCCGATCAGCAGCTCGCGCTTGTCGTCACCGGCCGGACGGCCGATCAGCGGGTTGTCCGCGAGCACGTCGAACGCGCTGATGATTTCCCCCGCCCGGGCCTCGGCCCCAGCGCTCTCATGGTGACGCAGGTGCTCCACGATGCGATCCAGATCCTCGATCACCCCGGACGTCAGCCTGACGTGGGTCACCTCACCGACCCAGCTTGCTGGCCACCGGCCGCTTCACCGCCTTTCCCGCGATGCGCCCCTTGAGGTAAGCGCGCGCTTCGTCCCACGGGATGCTCATGCCGGATTCCAGGAACTCGGCGTAGCGCTGATCCGCCAACGCGTGGAACGCGGCGCGCTGCGCGGCCAGATCGGCCTTCTCGGCGATCGCCTCCAGGATGAAATTGTGCGAGGTCGTGCCCGCCTGTTTGGCCGCCTCGGCGACGCGGGCCTTGAGTTCGTCGGGCAGGCGGATGGTGGTGGTGCTCATGAAACGCTCCGGGGCGGCTGCATCTTGCGCGAATGTAGCACGTTTGTGTTACATGAGGCCGCCGCGTGGGCGTCGCCGAGAGATCGCGGCTTACTTGCCTTCCCATGGATGCGAGACGCATAGTTGCCGACAAGTGGGTTGGGGGTTCCCGGCCGGCGTCAGGGCCTCGGTGCGTTCACCGGGGCCTTTCGCTGTTCTGGACGGAGGAACCATCCCATCACGCGGTACGAACCTCGATATTCGCCTGCAGGTTCCGCCGCAGCACATCATAAATCGCGGACAGGTTGTCCATGCCGCATCAAGTAGAGCGAAAGTGTTGCGTCCTCCTGCGGAGGGCGCGTTACTTCTCTTGAATCGCCAAGAGAAGTAACCAAGAGAAGGCGACCCTCCTCGGCGCTTGCCGGGCTGCGCCCGACAAGTCCGTGAGCCGCGGCCGGGCTTTTCGACAGGACTCCGGCAACTGCTCCTGCGTTGCTCTGACTCCGGCATCCGTGCCGTCGCCTGTCCTGGCGAAAAGGCATCGGCATCGGGTAACCGCTCCTGCGTTACCTCAACTCGGGCATCCATGCCCTCGCCATGCCGATGCCCCTGCGGGCCTTTCGTCCGCGTCTCACCGCCTCACAAGGGAGTGGAGATCAAGATCAAGATCAAGATCAACAGCAGGTGCAATACCGTGCGTTAACATGTCACCCAACATGACCCCTGCCTCTTGGTTCTTCGGAATTTACGCGGGGGTTCTTATTGCCGGTTCTCCGGCAGCCATCCCCATCGGCATGGCAAGACACTACAATTGGCCGTATGCGACCGGTCAACACCCCTCGTTTTGCGTTGAACGACCGCATCGAGGATGCCGAGGTCGGGCTTGCGCAGGAGCAGCTGGCGTTACCGGGCTTCGAGGATACCCAGAAAGGCTGGGACGCGGCAGCCTTCGACGAAATGGTGCGCAAGGGAACGCGGGCATGGGCGGATGTTCCCGATGACTGGCTGGAAAACTTGCGGGCGGCAGACATGGCGGACTGACGTTGCAACAGGTGCAGCACCCTGCGTTAACATGTCACCCAACATGACCCCCGCCTCTTGGTTCCCCGGAACTTACGCGAGGGTTCTTATTGTCCGCGTTTCGCCCGTCACGCAGCGCGAACCTCGATATCCACTTTCAGATTCCGCCGCAGCACATCGAAAATCGCGGACAGATTGTCTATGCCGGGATTGCCGCTGGCAGACAACATGCGGCGCAGGCTCGTGCTGGGTCGCTCGGTAGCCGATGCCAGCCCCTCGAAGCCCACGGTGGCATTGACCAAATCGCGCAGGATCACACGGGCGGTGGCCGGGTCGCCGTTGAGGAACAGCGACGCGGCTTCGTCCAGCAGTGCCCGCGCTAAGGCAGGCTCGCGCTGTACGCGCTCGAGTACGGTCTGCTTGAAGTTGCGATTGGCGTGTGTATCGACCGCGGTTTCGCTCATGTCTTCTCCCTTTAACGTTTTGCGCGAGTCGCCTTGCAATTCTCGCTACATGAGACACATACTATCGGGCAAATGGGTTGGGGGTTCCCGGCCGGCGTTATGGCCTCGGTGCGTTCACCGGGGCCTTTCGCTTTCTGGAGCCGGGTGAGTCTTCAAACCCCACCCCTCGAAGCCGACGCCCACGTTTTTACGGCCGCCGCTGCAGAAGAACTTCCCCTTCAGCACCTCGAACGCACGATTGGGCTGCTGCGGCTTTACCACCGACAAGCCAATCGGGCGGGCAACCAGATCCGCCAGCTGCAGGCCGGTCGAATTGGTCTTCTTGTCGGCAAAGATGACTTCGAAAGGCAGCGGTTTGCCGAACTTGTTTTCGCCCGCGCACACGCGCCGGAATTCCAGCTCAAGCTCGGCGTCTTCCTTCTTGCCCCTGCATTCGACCACCACGTGGGTCGGCAGCTCGTCCTGGTGTTTCTCCTGCACGAACTCGTACAGGGTTTCGAGACAGAAGCCCAAGGCCAGATGGTAAGGATTCTCGCTGCGCTCGCGCAGCCGGGCCTTGTCGATGATGCTGGCGATGAGGATAAAGTTGTTCGTTTCAATGATGCCCGTCAACTCATCCAGAAAGGCTTCCTTGTGGGGGCGACTGGAGAATCTGAAGCTGCCGCGCTCCTTCCGGATGTCCGTCTCGTGCAGCACGACCACGTCATGCCCGAAATGCTTGAACTTGAAGCTCTCCAGCGCGGGTACGACATGGTTGACGTAATAAGCCTTTTGAAAAACGCAGAACGCCAGCACGAACACCGGATATTGCGGATCGATGCTCTCCAAACCGTGGTCGCCGCTCTCGTCCACATAAACCACGTAATGACTGTGCTGCCTGCCCGGGACCATCGGCTCCACTTCGGACGGTGGCTTGGGCAGGTGTTTGCCGAACAGCGGGTATTGGCCCGAGGCATCCGGCGATGCCACGCTGCCGTCCTTGGTCGATGATCGTTTCGTCATGGACCGAGCTTACAGCTGTCCAGAGAAGGCTTTTTGCAGGAGGGATTGGCGGAGGTTGGTGAGGTCAGCGATCTGAAGATCGTAGCGATCCCGCGCTCGCTCTGAAGCTTCGCCAATTTCGCGCGCCTGCGCCACAAGTCGTCTCTGCTCGGTGATTTCCGGAAGCGGAATGGGAATCCCGTTGAGTGCCTTCTGATTGAGCTTGGGTTGCGCCATGCCAGTGACAAATGGCTCAAGGGAAATCGAATTCAAATACAGGCGGACGAATTCCTGGGTATCGAGATCATCGAATCTCAGCACATGGGCATGATTGTTGACCCACGCCTTGCCAGCAATGGAGAACGCGATGGGGTAAGTCCGCGCCAGGAGGTTCGCCCCATCTTCCGAGACCAGCAACAGGTCCTCGTCGAAGATGTGCGCTGCAACGTGGTCAACGACACCCGACGCGCCATAGTACGGAACCGTTCCGGACTCTCGATCCGATTTGGTGATTGGCACGCGCAACCGGTCCAGGTTCTCGCAGACATCGACCAAACTCTTTTCGCGCCATATGCCCTTGCTGGCGGCAAATGTGGCACTCACCCAATTCGACAACAAGGCTGTGGCATCCGCCAGATTGGCCTCGGCATGGGCGCGGGCGCGGTCGAGGGCGGCGAAGGCCTGATCGAGCAGCGCAACGATCCGCTTCTGCTCTTCAATGGGCAGTTTGGGTACGGGCCAGTCCTTGAGGACCTTTGTATTGACGACTTGCTGGGCGGAGCCCACACGCCTTTCGAGCAGGTAGGACTGAGCGGCTGGGGAGGTAATCAGGTAAGAAAGAAATTCTGGACTTAGTTCAGGCTTCGGGCGAATGAGGATGACATTTGCGCAGTTGGCCCGCCCGAGGGACGTCGGCACGATTCCGCATTTCATTTCATCAGTGACCACCCGGGTAACCAGCACGTCGCCGGGTTTTAGTTGGGATTTCTTCAACGTCTCATGAAATTCCTGTGTGATGAACTTGAGGTCATCCAGAGCCAATTCACCTGCACCGACGTTCTGGGTGCGTAAAAAAGGCACACCCTCCGCTCGGTAGTATTGGGAGGTCTTGCCTACATGTCCGACCGTCACCGCTTCGCACAAATCAGCAAGACGGCGCATGGCGGGCGCTGAAGTCACAACATCCCCCGAATCTCTTCAAGAATCTGCGCCGTCTCTTCATCACGCGCGAGCATGTCCGCAATGATCTGCTCGGGACTGCGCACCGCCTCCGCCTCGGGCGCATGCGGATTCTTCACCGACAGATCCCACGTCGCCTTGTCCACATCTTCAATCGCCACCGTCCAGCTCTTGTCGCTGTCGGCCTTGGTCGCCTGCAACGCCACGAACTCCGCCAGATCCTCGTCATTGAGCGGATTGGTCTTGCCCATGTTGCGGCCGGGATCGAGCTGGTAGTACCAGACCTTGCGGGTCTTGGCGCCTTTCTCGAAGAACAGCACCACGGTCTTCACGCCCGCGCCCTGGAAGGTGCCGCTGGGGCAGTCGAGCACGGTGTGCAGGTTGCAGCTTTCCAGCAGCTCCTTGCGCAGCGCCACGCTGGCGTTGTCGGTGTTGCTGAGGAAGGTGTTCTTGATCACCACGGCGCCGCGACCGCCGGCCTTGAGCTTGCGGATGAAGTGCTGCAGGAACAGGTAGGCGGTTTCGCCGGACTTGATCGGGAAGTTCTGCTGCACCTCCTTGCGCTCGCCACCGCCGAACGGCGGATTGGCCAGCACGATGTCGTGGCGATCCTTCTTCTGGATGTCCATCACGTTGTCGGCGAGCGTGTTGACGTGGCGGATATTGGGCGCATCCACGCCGTGCAGGATCAGGTTCATCACGCCCAGCACGTAGGCCAGCGATTTCTTCTCCTGGCCGTAGAAGGTCTTGCGCTGCAACGTGTCCCACTCGGCGGCGGAGAGGTCGGGTCGGCGCAGGTAGTCCCACGCCTCGCACAGGAAGCCGGCCGAGCCGCAGGCACCGTCGTAGATGGTTTCGCCGATCTGCGGCTGCACCACTTTGATCATGGCGCGGATCAGCGGGCGCGGCGTGTAGTACTCGCCGCCGTTGCGGCCGGCGTTGCCCATGCGCTTGATGCGGGTTTCGTACAGGTCGGACAGCTCGTGCTTGGCCTCCTGGCTGCCGAAGTTGAGCTGGTCAATGATCTCCAGCGCATCGCGCAGCGAGTAGCCGGAGCGGAAGCGGTTGGCGATCTCGGAGAAGATCTCGCCGATCTTGTAGTCGAGCGAATCAGGATCGTCGCTGGCGGCGCGGAACGTCTGCAGATACGGGAACAGCTGGCCGTTGACGAACTCGATCAGGTCGACGCCGCTGCGCGCGGCGTTGAGGTCCGGCGTGCCATCGGCCTTCTTCGGCGCGGCCCAGGACTGCCAGCGGTAGGGCTGGTCGAGGATCGGCGTGTACTCGCGGCGTTCCAGCGCGGCCTCGTCGGCCCACTCCTTCTCCATGTCGTCGAGGTACTTGAGGAACAGCAGCCACGAGGTCTGTTCGGCGTAATCCAGCTCGGACGCCAGGCCCTCGTCATTGCGCATGACGCGGTCCATGTTGTTGAAGGCATTTTCAAACATGCGGTGAGGTGTTCCTGATGGGATATCGGGCGCAGCTGATGGCTTGCAGCCGAGGCAATCAACCGAATGCGCTTTCGATCGGACGCACCCGGCACAAAACCGGGGGCAGCGCGCACTTTACAACGTCCGCCCCCGTGCAACTGACCGAACGGAGCTTCGCGGTGAACCCGTGCCTGCCGGCTCCCCCGCAGATTGGAAACCACTGCTGCAAGAGCGCACCACCCGCCTTGGCCTTTGCCCTTTTGCCCTGCTGAGGAGTGCGGGCCAGGATGGCCCGTGCTCTGCCCGTGGCCCCTGTGCGGCGGTGAGTCGGGGTCGACAGGCCGCGTAGCGGGAGTCGACAGGGATGTCGACTCCTTTTCGCACGGGCAGGCGAAGGCATGGCGAAGGCATGGCGAAGGCATGGATGCCTGAGTTGAGGCAACGCAGGAGCGGTTGCCCGATGCCCTGTCGAAAAGCCCGGCCCCGGCCCACGGACTTGCCGCCCATGAATGGGCGGCAAGCGCCAAGCGGGGTGGCCTTGTCAGTTACTCCGGGCATCCTGCCCTCCGCCCTTCGGGCCGGCTTCGCCGTTCGCGCCGCTCCTGCGGCACAGTGGTTACTTTTCTCTTGGCCACGCAAGAGAAAAGTGACTCGGCTGCCGCAGGAAGACGAAAGCTCTTGCTCTCAAGCTCTGAAGATTCGTGCCCCGGAGGAAACTGCAAGAGCATCGCGCACAGGGTGCGCTCCTACACGGGCTTCGTTTGCAGCACGCGACGCGTCGGACCGCCACAATTTGCACAATGAGCACGCGATCAAGTGGGACAGACATGGTCAACTTGGATGAATTACCCCGTTCCCCATGTCCACAAACTCTCCCGGAGCATTGTCGATTTCCGATCACCAGCTTCGTCGTCAGTGCATCCCTACCCAAAGGAGCTCCCATGAAATACCTCGGCCTGGCCTACTTCACCCCCGAAGAATTCGCCGCGATGGCGCCGGATGACGTCAAGGCATTGGTGAGCCAATGCCCGGCATTGGACGAGAAGATGCGCGCTACCGGCAAGGTTCTGGTTTCCGCGTCGCTTGGCGATCTGGACAGCTGGAGGACGCTTCGCCCGCGCGGTGGCAAGACGCAAGTCAGTGATGGGCCTTACACCGAGTCGAAGGAAGTGGTGGGCGGCCTGTTCATCATCGAGGCGGACAGCCGTGACGAGGCGCTGCGCATCGCATCCATGCATCCGGCCGCCACGCTGGGCGAAGAAGGGGGATGGGCCGTCGAGCTGATCCCGATGGACTTCTACCTGGCCCGATGAGCGCCTGGACGCCCGCGCAGGCCAAGCCATGGCATTCAAGACGAATGCGTCAATGGGTCGATGGTGGTCATGACCTTCTCGCACGCCGCGACCAGGTCAGCCACGATCCGATCGTCCACATCGAGAACCCCTTCGTACTCGGCGACGTTGCGCATGTGATGGCACTTGTCCAGCACGCGCCATATGTCCGGCCCCAGTCCAAGCGTATGCGGCAGTACCTGGAACACGATGTAGCGATGACGGGCACGATAGCCCTCGCGGCGCATCGCAGCCAGACACAATGCATGCGCCGCGTTGTAGGCCAGGTCGAAGCGGCTTTCCAGCGCGAGCGTCGCGTTGCGTGCGTCGACCAGTCGCGCCCTGCCAGAGCGAAGCAGGCCTTCGAATTCCGCCGGATCCATCGGTTCTTCCACCAGCGGCTTGCCGGTGCCGGCGAGGTTCTCAAGCGGCGAGGTCATGCTCACCCCCGATGACCCAGAGCCGCGGCTGTGTCAGCACGCGGGTCACGAAGCTGTTGCCCGCAGCGATGCGCTTGCGCAGTTCGGCGCGGGTGTAGAGCGTGGGGTGGATCTCCCGCCCCAGGCGTTCAATCAGTGGATGCAGCACGGCCATGACGTCCGCATACGTCAGCGCATCCGACACCAACATCAGGTCGATGTCGCTGGCAGCGGTGTCGGTACCCTTGGCCACCGAGCCGTACACGAACGCGACAAAAATGTGCCCGGCCAGAGGCGTCAAGGTTTCGCGCAGCGGAGCGGCCAGGCCGAAGGTCTTGCGCACGATGGATACCAGCTCGGCATGGATCGGCGAAGCGGGATTGGCGCAGTAGCGCTTCTGGTTGCCGACGGGTTCCACCGTGAGCAAACCGCTTCCAGCCAGGCGGGCGACTTCCCGCTGCACCGCGCCGCTGCCCGCGCCGGTGGTCTGGATCAGTTCGCTGATGGTGAAGCTGCGATCAGGCTGGCCAAACAGGCAGCCGAGGACGCGCTGCTGGGTGGTGGTGAACAAGGCATCGGACAAGCTGGTGCTGGCGTAGAGCGCCGCCGCCTCGCTGATCCCGCTGTTCGCTATCCTGCCCAT
Source organism: Pseudomonadota bacterium (assembly GCA_019351955.1). Taxonomy (GTDB): domain Bacteria; phylum Pseudomonadota; class Gammaproteobacteria; order Burkholderiales; family Burkholderiaceae_C; genus Thiomonas_A. Next base: position 230 of record JABBOE010000136.1, on the reverse strand, counting down.
ATTGGGCATGGTAATGCCCGAAATGGGCATGCGCAAGGATCGCCTGGCGGGCCATGGCGAGGGCATGGCGAGGGCATGGATGCCCGAGTTGAGGCAGCGCAGGAGCAGTTGCCCGATGCCCGAGTTGAGGCAGCGCAGGAGCAGTTGCCCGATGCCCGAGCGTTGAGGCAACGCGGGAGCAGTTGCCCGATGCCCGAGCGTTGAGGCAACGCGGGAGCAGTTGCCCGATG
>JABBOE010000135.1 GCA_019351955.1 Pseudomonadota bacterium | reverse complement strand
GATCTCGAGGCCGGCCTGACTTTCTGGCCGATCCGTTATGCCAAGCGGGATCGCATGGGTCAGGAGAAGAACGGCGGTGAGGACCGACACCATGCACAAGCCTGCGAGCCCACGCCACACGGCCGACTGCGCGTTGTGGCCACCTGGGTAAGACAGCCACAGCAGGGGGGCCCATGCGAAGGCCAGCACACCACTCCACCACCACGGCCACGCCGCTTCCGTGACGAGGAACTGAATCAGCCCGACGATCAGGACGGTCAGTGCCGGCGCCGCGATCAGGCTGAACACTGACGGCGCAGCCGCGCCGCGCATCATCTGCAGCTTGGTGCGCTGGACGACCGAGGATGCTGACAGGAAGGCGTGCGCTTTGTAGAGCGAATGGCCAATGAGGTGCAGCGCTGCCAGCGAGTACAGACCCAAGCCGCACTCGAGCACCATGAAGCCCATCTGCGCCACGGTGGACCACGCCAATCGGACCTTGATGCTGATGCGGGTCAGCATGACCAGTCCTGCCAGTAACGCGGTTCCAAGCCCGAATGCAACCAGTAGCCAGCGTGCCGCGGGCGAGGCCTCGATCAGGGGGGCGAAGCGGATGAGCACAAAGCCGCCGAGATTGACGACGCCGGCGTGTAGCAAGGCGGAAACCGGCGTCGGTGCTTCCATGACTTGGATCAGCCAGCCATGTACAGGCATCAGCGCAGTTCGCAGCATCACGGCCACAACCATGCATAGGGCACTCAGCTGCAGCCAAATTGAGGCGTCGCCTTGAGCGAGGTGTTGCCGCAGATCGGCAAACGATCCGCTGCCCACGTTCCACCATGCCAAGGTGGCCGCGCTGAGAAGCAACACGTCCGCCAGCCGGTCTGCAATGCCCTTTTTGTGTACTGCAAGCATGGCAAACGGACGGTCGGAGTAAAAGCACAGCAGCTGCCGCAGAGCCACGCCGACTGTGGCCCAAGCGGCAATCAACACCAGCCAGTGATTCGCCAGCAAGAGTAGGTGCACCGCAGCCAATACTCCGCCGAGCGCGGCGACATAGCGCGGTCGCCCCGGTTCGCCCTGTAGATAGCGGGACGAAAAGACCCCGATGACGGTTCCAAGCAGTTGGACCAGCACGGCGAGCAAGGCGCTCAGCCGGCTCAGGGCCAGCCAAGGGAGCTGCGGCAGCACCGTTGCGCCCCAAGGCCGCATCGGCTGGACCCATTGCAGAGCGAGGGACGTCAGCGCACAAAGCAGCGCGGCTCCCGACAGGACGGTGAAGCGTCTCCAGAGCGACGCTTCGTGCAACCGGCGGAACCGGGACGACAGCGTGGCCGTCGCCATCAAGGTGGCAGGCCCCAAAGCTGTGGCCAAACGCAATAGATCGGATCGATCCATGGTGAACTCTGTGCATGAACTGCCGTCATAGTGCTTGCCGCAAAAGATTCTGTAAATTACATTGTTGGAAATGAAATAATCTTGAAAACAGAACGATGGATATCGGGCAGCTCAACTTTCACCACCTGCACTACTTCTGGCGCGTCGCCAAGGTTGGACATCTCACGCGCGCCGCGCAGGAGTTGCATACCTCGCAATCCGCGCTGTCCACGCAGATCCGGCAACTCGAAGACCGTCTGGGTGAGGCCCTGTTTGAACGCGAGGGGCGGCGACTTGTGCTCACCGGCGCAGGGCAGTTGGTGCTCTCCTATGCCGAAAACATCTTCGGTTTAGGCCAGGAGATGCTGGGTCGACTGCAAGGTCGCAGCGAGGGGATGATCCGGTTGCGCGTGGGCAGCGTGGCCACCCTGTCGCGCAATTACCAAGAAAACTGGATTCGTCCTTTGCTGGCTGATCCCTCGGTGATGCTGACCCTGGAGTCCGGCATGCTGAAAGACCTTCTGGAGCGCCTCGTGCAGCATCGGCTCGACACCGTCTTGGCCAACGAGACAGTCCCCTCGGAAACAGATCGCCCCTTGCACTGTCGATTCTTGGGCAGCCAGGCGATCTCATTGGTCGGCCCAGCCAGTGTGTGGAAAGGGCGCGCCTTACGCGTTCCGGATGATTTGGATGGTAAAGAGCTTGCTTTGCCGGGCCCCCGACACACCTTGCGAGCGCAGTTCGATGCCTTGTGCATTTCCGCTGGCGTCAAACCGCGCCTGCGTGCTGAAGTTGACGACATGGCCATGCTTCGCCTTATCGCACGAGACAGCGGGTGGCTGACGGTGCTGCCTGAGGTGGTGGTACAGGATGAACTGCGCTCAGGAATCCTTGTGCGGGTGGGCCAATCTGAACAGTTGCGGGAAAGTTTCTACGCCATTACCACCCCCCACCGCCACCGCGTTGAGAGGTTGGAGCATCTCCTGACTGACTCACAGGATCGCTCGAGCATAAGCACGGTGCATTCCGCCGCCACAACGCCATGCGCTTAGAGGCGGGAGAGTTCATCGAAGATCCGACGTCATCATGTGCGGCTTCCCTTGGCAAGACCGGATGCGGTCTGGAGAAAGGATCCCGATTACCGCCCTTCACGGCAAATTAAGCACAGGATCGGCATCGGGTCGAGAAGGTCAAGGCACAGATGCGTCCGCGACTTGGAGCAGCTGCAGGCGTGGCCGATGCGCCGAGACTTCGCGTGGCTGGCGACATCGTGGCATCATGATCGCAGGTTAGCGAGCGCGAGGTCAGCATGCCGCACGTGATATCGGAAGCCGAAGTCGAATTCAGCGCGGTGCGAGCGCAGGGTCCGGGCGGGCAGAACGTTCACAAGGTCTCGAGCGCCGTGCACTTGCGCTTCGATATCCGGGCATCGTCTCTTCCGCCGGATGTCAAGAACAGGCTCCTTGCCCTGTCCGACCAACGAATCAACAAAGACGGCGTCATCGTCATCAAGGCGCAAGCCTCTCGAAGCCACGAGAAGAACAAAGCAGCGGCTTTGGAGCGCCTTCAAGCCTTGGTTGGCGAGGCTTCACATGCGCCACGCGTTCGCCGCCCCACCAAGCCAACCTTTGGCTCAAAGCAGCGTCGCTTGGTTTCGAAGGCCTTTCGATCGGGCGTCAAGGCTTCGCGTGGCAGGGTTCGGGATTGAGCAATGCACCGCGCATCTCCGACTGCAGCGCCGCAAGGCGCTTGGTCGCGGGAGCATTCACCGTTGAACATGTGCCCGCGCACTCCCCTTCCTAGCCCGGCCCGACGCGCAGCGTCGCTCAGGCGAAGCCGCCCGGGCAGGAGGGGGGTCAAGCGGGCGGCTTTCGCTTGGATACTTGCGCATGTCTGGATCAAATCGCAGCATGCAACGCCGCAAAGCCACGTTCAAGCTCGACCCCAGTGCGGCGCAGGGGGTGCGGTTGGAGGCTTGGACGCAACTGCACTGCGAGATGTACAAAGCGGCGCTCGAAGAACGCATCGATGCGTGGCGTGAAGTGAGAAAATCCGTCTCCTCGTACGAGCAGCAAAACGCGCTGCCACAGATCAAGAGCGATCGCCCCGAGTTCATCGCGCTGGGCAGCCACACCGTGCAACAGACCCTGCGCAGCTTCGATCGGGCCTTTGCATCCTTCTTTCGTCGCGTCAAGGCCAGGCAGACGTCGGACTTTCCGCGCTTCAAATTCGCGAAGCGGTTCTCGGGCTTTGCCTATCCCGACCCGGCCGACTGGACGCTCATGCAGCATGGCGGCACCTTGCGCATCCGCAGCGGCGAGGCCACGATGTCCATCCGAGCTCGTGGGAAGCACCGATTCGGGCTTGATGCCAAGCCCAACGACATCACCATCACGCGCAAGAATGGCGCGTGGTTCCTCTCGGTGACGCTTCGCGTGCCCGACGAGGCGTGCGCGCGCAGTGGCAGCGATTGCCTGCGCCGAGGCGTGGACTTTGGCATCAACGGGCGGACCACGTTCGACGATGGCCAGACCGTCGAGAACCCGCGCTGGCTGCGCGTCGAGCTACTGAAGCTGGCCGCGCTGCAACGCCAGCGCGCAAGAAGGCGCAGGGGCTCGTTGCGCTTCAATCGCCTGGACCAGCGCGTCGCCCGTCTGCACGAACGCATCGCCAATCTGCGCCGCGACGTCGTGCATCAACGCACGACGGAGATGGTGCAACCGTGCGCGGTCCTGGCGACCGAAGAACTCGCACCCAGGACCATGAGCCGCAGCGCCCGAGGCACCAGGCAGGAGCCTGGGCGGCACGTGCGGCAAAAGGCGGAACTCACCCGGGAAATGCTCTCGGCCGGGTTCGGCATGGCGCATCCGATGCTCGCGTACAAAGCGGAAGAAGCTGGTACGCGACTGCACCTGAGCGACACGCGCCAGCTCAAACCGTCGCAGCGCTGCGCGGCGTGCTGGGAGATCGTTCCCAAGACGATCAAGGATCGCGTGGCATGTCCAAGTCCGTGACCCGTGAAACCCCCACGACAGCCGATTCAGCGGCTTCGTGGTGGGAGAGTTCATCAGCGGCCAGGGCGCCTCTGCGAAGGAGGGCTCAGGTCGCGCCATCCTTGCTGCCAGCGTACTGGCGCGTCATTGCCAAAACTCCGCAGTGTCGACTGTGAACCTGCGACAAACGTGATTTTGTTCACGTTCATGCGGTAACTTTGGCTCATTGGGGCTGACATGGGAGGGCGTGAACCGCTATTGTTTCAATCTCACTTCACCTCAATGGTGATCTCGTTCTCGTACTGGGTGTTTCCGGACGGCGCAGCAGCCAATCATGGCCGGCGGTCGCAATGGAGTCACCGAGCACGCCTCAGTTGCCGCCCTTGAATGCAACCAAACCACTATCTCGATATTCATGGCCCAATGTTGGCTGATTTGTGGTGCGGTTGCCGCGATGGACCGGCCCAAGGATGCCGGACGAGCGAGATCCGGTCCTCGAACATTAGGTGGCCAACATGCCAATGATTGACCAAGTTGTAGTCAGTCCACCAGCCATTGGTGAGGTCGTGACAAGACCTGCGCTTGCTGGCGCTGGGAAACGGCGAATATTCGGCAATGACGACGTTGCCGCCGATCTAGCGAGGGTGTCGCTGAATTCGATTCCCGTCGGCTTCGCCGGTGGCGTGATCCCGGCGGGCGTCTTGGCGTGGGTGCTGCGCGGGCAGGTGCCTGCGCCAGCGCCTTTGCTGTGGTTCGTGTGGATGGTCCTGGCGCACTCTGCGCGCGTCGCGATTTGGTTTGCTTCGCGCCCAGAGGCGGAGCTGCAGAGCCATGCCGGCCTCTGGCTACTCCGTGCTCGAGTGAGCGTGCTGATTCTTGGGGCATCGTGGGCCGTGCTGCCCCTGTTCATGCTTCCAACAAGCCCATTGGACGAACTATTCATTGCTACGGTGATCGCTGCGGTGTGTGGCGCTGGGGTCGCGCAGCAGTCGTCCGACGCGCCCTCTGCGCTGCTCTTCATGTTGCCCTCAGCCATCCCGATGGGAGCGCGCTTGCTGTTATCACCGGAGCCCGTGCTCCAGGCTGCGGGCTATCTGGCTTTTATGTATTTTGCGTATCTTGCGCTGGCAACTCGGCGCATCCACGCCTCATTTCTGGAACTGTCGCGGCTACGCGCCCGCGCAGAACGACAATCGCTTTACGACGCGTTGACGAAACTGCCCAACCGCAGTGCATTGAACTTGCGGCTGAAGGACGCACTGGCGCGCGCAAAGCGTGAAGGGACCGAGGTCGCCGTTGGCTACGTCGACCTGGACGACTTCAAACGTGTGAACGACACGCATGGACACGATGCTGGCGATGCATTGCTGTGCGAGGTCGCACGGCGTTGGCGCGAAGCGCTGCGCGACACGGAATTGGTCGCTCGGCTCGGTGGGGATGAATTTGCCATCGTCATCGAGGGCATCGATCCCGACACGGCAGTGGTGCAGCTCACCGCGGTTTTCGATCGTGTCCACCAAGCTGTGGCTACACCGATCTCCATCACACTGAATCAATTCGTGCAAATTGGCATGACCATGGGGGTGGCGCGCTTCCCGATCGACGGCACTGATGCCGACATGCTGCTGCGCCAGGCCGATGAGGCCATGTATCAGTTGAAGCGTCAGAAGTCGACCCGGAAACATTGGTGGCAGCTTGGCGTCAACGAAACCCAAGCACCACAGCAAGGGTTGCCTGGTGATCCATAAGGTGACAAGACAGCAGAAATTTTGACTGAGGCACCCGCGTTGCTTGATCCCTGGCATTACGCTCCCGTTTCGTGCATCGCAGCTCGCGCGGCGGGCCGACTCTGGAGAATCGGCGCAGTGGGAGCCGACCTGCGAGGCGGGATCCCACTGAAAGAACCGCATGCGAGGTCACTCATGCGTCGGGCGGCAGGGGTCTTTGCCCTTTCCACGCAGGCTCTGGCCACAGCCCAAAGATGGGGAGGCGGTCAAATAGGGAGGTTTGGAGGCGATGCCCACCATCACATTGGCCAGAACCGCTTGCACATCTGGCGTTTGCCTTGCAACGCCTTCCAGGTGGTCGATTTGGTCTTTACGACTAACGCACCCGAAAAACTGCACAAATCGGCCCTGCACCAAAGCCCATACGGAAGATCGAGCCAAGGTCCGGTCAGCAGCCAACCGTGGAAACAGGGCGCTGGCAATGCCCTTGTCGTAGAGAAAGCTGTTTGAAAGCCGACAACGTCCGGCGAGGAAACAGCTATTGCCCTGTTCGACACGATGATGTTCCGCCAAGTGCATGTCGTGTTGGCTATAGGTCGGCGGAGTCGGCGCAGGGCAGCCGCGCAAACCATGCGTTACCTGTTTGAAAGGGTCATGGAAAGGATTGACCCGGACTTCAGGCTCCGCGGCGATCAACCACCCAGATCCCACGCAGCCTGTACACGCGAGCAAGATCGGAAGCGCAAAGCGCAAAGATGTCACAGTTGCACTTGTCATCGCAAGATGCCCCGCAGGATGTGCAGATTCAGGGGTCTGGCAATTTCAGCCCTCGTTGGATGCCGGTTGACCCGAAGGCCAGACAGATCGTGAGGCCCTGAGGGAACGACGCCAGCCTTTGTTCAAGTATGCGCCATCCGTTTGGATTGACGGGGCATGACCAGAGCAGCAATAAGGTTATCCACAGGGTGATTTGGCGAGAGGCCTTGCACTCCTTTAGCGTGCGCGGGTTGCCCAGCCCGAAAGGCCCTTTGTTCAAAGCGATGGACAAACATATCGCGCTTATGCGATATTTGCTCAACAAGCAATGGTCTGGAAAAAGAGTTTGGCGGCACTACTCGCGGCAGCATTCGCCATTGAGCCATTGATTGACATGGCGCGTTCCCTCTTCGGCGGTTTCGCAGGACGGAGGCCCGCGCTTGGAATTGTGCGCCTGCTCTGTTGCCGATCGAAGGGCCTGAGCTGATGAGGACCGATTGCGATGCTGCAACCCGTGACTGTTGAAGACGCCGATCAGACGATTGAGCCTTACGGGCCGCGAGCAGCCGTTTTGCTGCGCGCAACGCAGCGGCACGTTCAGCTGCTGGCGACCCGATTCGCCGATGAGTTCTACAGCAGGCTTGCGGAGCGTCCAGCAGCAAGTGCGATTCTTGCAACGCTGGGCGGGGAGGCCATGCAGACGCTCAAGTCCCATCAGACCAGCCATTTGCAATTTCTGCTTTGGCCGGAGACGATGCGCGAGCAAGTGATCGAACGGGCTCAAGTATTGGGGGCAATCCATGCTTTGGTGGGTGTGACCAATTCGTTGCTGGTGCAATCGCTGTCGATTTATCGCCGCTTGCTTGGCTTGCATTTGAACGGCGTCCCGTTGGCCACGAAGCGCCGCTATTCGTTGGCTCTGATTATCGAGGCCCGACTGCAGGACGATATTCAGGGTCAACTTGAAGCGGCAGAGCGTACCGTCGCCTCGTATTTCGGGACGCTTTCGCGCCCATTCCCCACGCTTGGCGTGCCTTGGCCCGATGCATCGGCAACCGAGCTCAACGCATTGGGAGCTTTGCCTGGAATCCATGGGGCCTTGCTGATGCGCCTGAATCAAGAGGGCGTGTTGACCGTCGAGCGCAGCGCGGGCCCGAAGGCGCAAGGCATCACGGACGTTCTGCAGAACCCCCAGACGAGTGTACTGATTGACCCGGACTCGCCGCGGGGCCAGGGGCTGATCGCGGTCGCATGGCGAACACTGCAGGCGCAGAGCACGCCGGCCTATGCGAGTGATCCGCGGCTGCAGTTCTGGGCGGAGCCAGCGCGTCGCCTGAACATTCAATCGACCCTGGCGCTCCCCATCCTCGATGAGGCCGGCCATGCCGTCGCGTGCGTGTACCTCTATGGCGCTTTCCCGAACCAGTTCGAGTCGGACTGGATCCAGGAATTTGGGCGCGGGCTGCAACGTCGATGGGAGCAGGCGTGGCAACGCTGCCGCGCAAAAAATGTCTATGCATTGCCGGAGTCCATTGCCAAGAGCTATAGGCAGCAGGTCTTTTCGGGCGGCTTGGTGATGTATGGCCAACCCGTAGTCGACCTGCGCACGGGAGCCGTGCATTCAGTGGAAGCCCTTGCCCGTCTGCGGCTCCAGGACGGAACGATCGTCGCGCCCGGTAAATTCCTGCCCCTTCTGGGTAATGCGGAGTTGGAACAGCTTTTCAAGAACGGCCTGGATCAGGCGCTGCATGCCTTGACAACGTGGGATGCGGAGTCGTTGCAATTGACGGTTGCGATCAATCTCCCCCCATCAGTCTTGCTCAATCCAGACAGCCCAATTTGGATCAGCCACGCCTTGCGTCGCCATGGCGTTGCGCCCCATCGCCTGAGCGTCGAGCTGTTGGAGACGCAGGAGATCGACTCGGCGGCCCAAAGTGAAGCCATTCAACAGCTCACCCGGCTGGGGGTGCGGCTGTCCATGGATGATCTGGGGTCGGGCTATAGCAGCCTGGAGCGCCTGTCCATCTTGCCGTTTGATGTCATCAAGATCGACCAGGTTCTGCTCGCGACGATGCGCAGGAGCCCCATGCGGGTGTTGAGCCTTGTGGGCGCACTAATCCAAGTCGGGCGTGACCTGGAGCGCGAATTGGTTGTGGAGGGGTTGGAGGATGACGGTCTGATCGAAGCCGTAACCGTTCTAGGGGCGACCTTTGGCCAAGGCTATGCACTTGCGAAGCCGATGCGCCTCGACGCCATTGCGGGGTGGGTGCGGCAATTCAAGCTGGGTACGCGGTCCGGACAGATCCGCACCCCACTTGGGGCCTTGGCGTATCACTGGGCGTTCATGCACTCTGGGGACCCGCCCAAGCCCGCGACGGCCCTGGACACGTGCCCGTTGACGCAGTTCTTTCGTCTCCACGCCCCTGACGATCACGATGTCAATCAGTGGCATGCACAAATTCATTCCGCCACTGACGCTCAGGGAGCGAGCCGGTTGTTGACGCAGTGGCTTGTGGACAGGGTCCGGATGGCCTAGGAGTCTGGGCGGCAGAAGGGTTCGCCGTGTGCACGCTGAGGAGTGCTGA
>JABBOE010000134.1 GCA_019351955.1 Pseudomonadota bacterium | reverse complement strand
GGTGTCGAGCACCTCATCGCCCACGGTCACGCGCACGCCACCGATCAGACTGGGATCAACCTCGACCTTGGGGTAGAGCTTGCGGCCAAATTTGCGCTCGAGCGCCGGCAGCAAAGCATCGAGCTGAGCTTGATCGAGTTCGAAAGCGCTGCTGATGACTGCTTCGACACAATGCTGCGCGGCGTCCTTGAGTTGATGAAACTGCTGGGCGATGTCTGGCAGCACGGCCAAGCGGCGGTTTTCCAGCACCACCTGCAACATGTTGCGCACCGCTGAGCTGGGTTGCTGCGGCATGGCGGACACCATCAACGCGACAAGCCGATCGGGGGAGAGCTGCGGGTCGCCTGCCAAGCTGCGTACCTGCGGATCCCGTGCGATCGCCGCAAGAGCATCGAGGGACTGCGAAATAGCCTCCAGCGAAGCTTCGGCAGTGCCGCCGTGGGTGGCTTGGAAGATGGCTTCGGCGTAGGGCCGGGCAATGGTGGCAAGTTCAGCCATGGTCTGCTCCGATCACAGCTCGGCTTTGAGCCGGGCGAGGAGATCGGCATGCACCTGCGGGTTGACCTCGCGATGCAGGATGGCCTCAGCGCCTTTGACAGCTAACCCCGCGACCTGATCGCGTAGGGTCTCGCGTGCCTTGATCAGTTGTTGCTCGGCTTCGGCCTTGGCCTGGGCGATGATGCCCTGGCCAGCTTCCTCCGCCTTTTTGCGCGCCTCCTCGATCATAGCCTGTGCGCGACGCTCGGCTTCGGCTAGGCGCTGGGCACTCTCGTGATGCGAGCGAGCGAGCTCTTGCTCGACGGCCTTGTTGGCAGATGCCAGCTCGGCCTTGGCGCGGTCGGCCGCGGCCAGACCGTCTGCGATTTTCTTGGCGCGCTCGTCCAGGGCCCTCGTGATGGGTGGCCACACGAACTTTGCCGTGAACCACGCCAGCAGCAAGAACACCACGAGCTGCGCAATCAGTGTTGCGTCCAGATGCATGGCGCTAACCTTTGCGTTGTGTCAGATGGTGGGTGATGCTGCTTTGAATTACTTCAGAACAAACGGGTTGGCGAACGTGAACATCATCGCCAGGCCGACACCGATCAGGAAGGCGGCGTCGATCAGGCCAGCCAGCAGGAACATCTTGGTTTGCAGTTCGTTCATCAGCTCGGGCTGGCGCGCGGCAGATTCCAGATACTTGCTACCCATGATGCCGATGCCGATACAGGCGCCGTTGGCACCCAGACCGATGATCAGGCCAGCGGCCAAAGCGACGTAACCGAGAACGTGTTCCATAAAGTGCTCCTGTTAAGAAAGTTGAAGTCAGTGAAGGTCGAAGAAGGGAAAAGCAAAAGCGGAATCAATGATGATCGTGGGCCTGGCCGATGTAGACCAAAGTCAACATCATGAAAATGAAGCCCTGCAGCACGATGATCAGCATGCTGAAAATAGACCACGCAAGCCCCGCCACGATGTTGCCAAAAAACAGCGCCCAGCCCGTTAGGCCGCTTAGACCGGCAGCGCCCATCAAGGCAATAATCATGAAGAGAATTTCTTCCGCATAGAGATTGCCGAACAGTCGCATGCCGTGGGACAACGTCTTGGCAAGGTATTCGAGCAACTGCATCGCAAAATTCAGGGGCCAAAGCAGGAAATGGTTGCCGAACGGGGCCGTGAACAGTTCGTGCACCCAGCCCCCCAGTCCCTTGACCTTGATGCCGTAGTAAAGGCTTAGAAGCAGGATGGTGATTGACATGCCAAGCGCGATCGACAGGTCCGCCGTCGGCACCACGCGCAGATACATGTGTTCGGGATCATGCCCGGCCATCGCGCCGGCGCCCTGCCACAGGCGCGGCAAAAGATCGACCGGCAACAGATCCATTGCGTTCATCATCACGATCCAGATGAACGAAATGAACGCCAGCGGCGCAACAAACTCGCGGGACTTGGCATTGCGAACGATGCCGCGCGCCTGTTCGTCGACGAACTCAACCAGGAACTCCACGGCTGCCTGCATCCGACCCGGCACCCCGCTGGTCATGCTCTTGGCCACGCGCCACAACAGGAAACAGGCCAGCAAACCCAGCCCCACCGCGAAGATGATGGAGTCGATGTCGACAATGTTGAATTGGACGACGCTAAGGCGCGGACTGCTGGTCCACTGCGTCAGGTGGTGAATGATGTATTCGCCGGCGGTGATGGTTTGCTGTTCTGCGGGCATGGGGAGATCAGTCGATTGAACGATCGCGGACAGTGATAGACAGGATCAGCGCTTGGCTGCGAAGCTGGGCCGTTTGCCGCGCAACAGCAGAGCGATCCAGTACACCTGCAGCGTGGCAACCAGACCGATCAACATTGCAGGCCAGTTCAAACCAGGCAACAGGCGCGGAGCCAAAAGCAGAAGAACAACGGTGAGCGCGATCTTCAGCAACTCGCCAAAGGCGAAGCCGAACAAAGCGAATGCAGGTTGAAGATTGACCAGCCATGCGCGCATGCCACCCGCGAAAAGTGCCGCAGGCAACATAACGACGACGCAGCCATACAGCGCCGACAAAGCCGCGCTGTGTCCGGCGACACCGTAGGCGGCCGCGGCCATTACGGCGCCAACCAACGCCTGCAGCGCGACGACGCGAAACACCGATACGCCGGGCTTTGCGAGCAACAACGCCTGCGCCTGCTCTCGCGAGAGTGGCTGCGCCTTAAGGCTGTCGGCGTCGTCTTGCCAGGAATCGGAAGCTTGCACTGTCTTGAGTACCACGGGAAATTCGAAGGGGTTGCCGATCTAGCGCTGGCATTGGGTGCCAAGGTCAGGTCGACCAGCATCTCTTGAGATCACCCAAATCACGTATTTTTGTGTTTGAGTTGTAACAATTCAAGGTGGCTAAACAGCGAAAGTATACGGGAAGGCTTCGGCTATTTCACCGTTTTTCGCTCGCTCGTGCGCTGAATTGTTGTCCATCAACGTCTTCGCTGGTCAAGCCGGGCTTGCCAGGTGGATCTGCGCAGGCAGCGCGTTGGCATGTTCGAATAGGCCTATGACTGTAAGGAGCTTGCATGGCCGGATTGCTGATTTTCCTTCACCTTTTGGGCGCGATTGTCTGGATGGGCGGCATGGCGTTCGTCTTGTTCAGCCTGCGCCCCGCTGCATTTGCCGAACTCGACGTGCCGCAGCGGCCGCGCCTTTTGCTGGCCAGTCTGCAACGCTTCTTTTCGCTGGTGTGGCTCAGCATTGTGCTGTTGCTTGCAAGCGGTCTGGGCATGATGCTGCCAGTAGGCTTTGCGCACGCTCCGTTGGCTTGGCACGCCATGTTCGGCATCGGGCTCGTGATGATGGCGCTCTTTGCGCACATTTTCTTTGCGCCGTTCATGCGCGCGCGCCGCGCCGCAGCGCGCCAGGAATGGGCGGTTGTCGCCGCGTCGCTTCAGCAAATGCATACGCTGGTCAAGGCGAATTTCACCCTGGGCTGGATCGCCATAGCGATCGTATCGCTATGGCGCTGAAATCGCGCAAAGCGTGTTTTCAGCAGGTCACTGGAGGACTGGCCGGCGCCACATCCTGAGCGATCTCATGTGCTGGGGCGGTGGATCACCGAGCGGCATCGGGCGGGCGCTGCGCAGATGGATCGCCGTGCTCGCACGATGAGCGTGTAACGTCCTGGCAGCGTGCCGCGGTGTTCAAAGGCGGCTAAAGCGACTCGGCCCGTCGATCACAGAGCGCCACGGTGATGCCATGGCGCGCCGCACCGGCTCTGTCGCGTCGCGAGGGTTCAGCCGGCTGACATGGCGCGCAAGACGCGGGCAGCGTCGCGCGCGAAATAAGTGAGGACGCCGTCGGCACCCGCACGCTTGAAGCAGAGCAATGATTCCATCATCGCCGCGTCGCCATCCAGCCAGCCGTTTTGCGCAGCGGCCTTGAGCATGGCATATTCACCGCTGACCTGGTAGACGAAGGTGGGCATGCGGAACGCATCCTTCACGCGCCGCAGGATATCCAAATAAGGCATGCCGGGCTTGACCATGACCATGTCGGCGCCTTCGGCGATATCCAGTTGCACCTCGCGGAGCGCCTCGTCGGAGTTGCCGGGGTCCATCTGATAAACCTTCTTGTCAGACTTGCCAAGACTTTTCGCAGAGCCTACGGCGTCGCGAAAGGGTCCGTAAAAGCTGCTCGCGTACTTGGCACTGTAAGCCATGATTCGCGTGTGAATGTGGCTCGCTGACTCAAGCGCCTCGCGCACGGCGCCAATGCGCCCGTCCATCATGTCACTGGGGGCCACGATATCCACCCCAGCCTGAGCCTGCACCAGCGCCTGCCGAACGAGCATCTGCACCGTTGCGTCATTGACGATGTAGCCCGTCTCGTCCAGCAATCCGTCCTGGCCGTGTGAGGTGTACGGATCCAGCGCCACGTCGGTGAGCACGCCAAGCTGCGGAAATTCGCGTTTGAGCGTTCGCACCACGCGCGGTACCAAACCGTCCGGGTTGGCGGCCTCTAAACCGTTGGGAGTTTTGAGTTCAGGTGCAATGACTGGAAAGAGCGCCAGAACCGGGATGCCCAACCGCACGCAATCCTCGGCAACACCCAGCAGCAGGTCAACGCTCAAGCGCTCGACTCCGGGCATGGATGGCACGCTCTCGCGACGCCGCTCACCGTCAAGGACGAAAACCGGCAAGATCAGGTCATCAACGCTCAAGCGGTGCTCGCGCACGAGTCGGCGGGTAAAGTCGTCGCGTCGAAGGCGACGCATCCGAAGCGCGGGGAAGGCGGGACTGGACATGAAATGTTGCATCCTCATGTGGCGTTGGGAACTTGTGCAGCTTACGGGACTCAATGGTAAGAGGTGGCCGCTGTGAGGCGCCTCCTCCCGCTTCTCCTCCCTGAGCGGGGGCCTTGGTTTCAAGGCTATTGACCCCGACCCCCCTGTCGGGGTTTTTTTTCACCCCATGCCTGCGGCACGACCGAGTGTTGGCGGCATGCATCCGCTTCCAAATCTACACTCGCGGGATTGCACAAGGAGCGGATATGGGTTTTCTCTGGGTCAAAGCCCTGCACATCATTTTTGTTATTTCGTGGTTCGCCGGGCTGTTCTACCTGCCGCGCATCTTCGTCAACCTGGCCATGGTTCCGCCGAACAGTCTTGCCGAACGTGAGCGCTTACTCCTCATGGCGCGCAAACTTTATCGATTCATGATTATTTTGATGATTCCCGCGCTGGGTTTTGGGCTGGTGCTCTGGTTGTACTACGGTGTGGGGCTGCATGGCCCGGGCAATGGCTGGATGCATGCCAAGCTCGCCTTGGTTCTGCTGTTGTTAGCTTTCCACTACAGCTGTGGCCGTGTCTTGCGCGCCTTCGAACAGGGTCGCAGCACGCGTGGCCATGTGTGGTTCCGCTGGTTCAACGAAATTCCCACCATCGCCATGTTCATCATCGTGCCTTTGGTGGTCGTCAAGCCGTTCTGAACGAGCACGCAGTCCGTGAGCCGCCTGCCGCCATCGGCCTTCACGCGCTACGCGCTGGCGGCCTACCTGCTGCTTGTGCTCTACGCCAGCATGTACCCGTTTTCGGGCTGGCGCTGGCAGGGTTTGAGCCCGGTTGACTTCGTCGCCGCGCCACTGCCGCGTTACCTCACCGTCTCCGATATTTGGCTCAACGTGGCCGGGTACCTGCCGCTGGGTCTGTTGGCGGCTGCCAGCCTGCGGCCGCGGTGGGCCGGCTGGCGAGCCTGGGCGCTTGCGTCGATCGGCTGCAGCGCACTTTCGTTCGCAATGGAGTCCATCCAGAGCTTTCTGCCCGTGCGCGTGTCGTCCAATGTGGATTGGGTCACCAACTCCCTTGGCGGCGTGATTGGCGCGGCGCTCGCCCTGTGGCTGGTCCCGCGCCTGTCGCTCAGCCAGCAGGCGCGCACCCTGCGCGAGCGCTGGTTCGCGCGCGATGCAAGCTACGGGCTTCTGCTCCTGGCGGCGTGGCCGCTTGCGTTGCTATGGCCGCCACCGGCACTGTTCGCCACGGGCCAAGTCGTTGGCACGCTGGCGCAGAGCCTGTCCGATGCGAGCCTGAGCGCTCCGCATGTCGCGGCGCCATTCGCGCGCTGGTTCAATTCTGATGCGCTCTTGGCGTTGACCATGCCCCATCCCATGGGGGGGCGTCAACAAGTGTGGATTGCTGCTGCCATGATCATGGCGGTGCTGTGGGTCAGCGCGGCGATCATGCGCAGTCGGGCGCCCCGTGCACGGATCGGCCTGGTCATCGTGCTGGCAGGTCTGGCAGCCATGACGCTCTCGGCCGCGTTGGGCTTCGGCCCTGAACATGCGCTGGCGTGGGCGACGCCCGGCGCGCTGCAAGGGTTGGGAGTGGGAGTGGCCATTGGCCTTCCGCTGACCAATTTGCCCAATCGGCTTTGCGCCACGCTCGCGCTGACCGCGCTGGTTTGCGGGTTGGTGTGGATCAACCAGACCGGGCCCGATCCCTATTACGCGCAGAATCTGCAAACTTGGAGCCAGGGCCTTTTCATCCGCATGTTCGGCCTGCCGCAATGGCTGAGCTGGCTGTGGCCCTATTTTGCCGGGCTGTATTTGCTGGGGCGCATCGTGCGGCCCGGTGCATCCCCATGAGTTTTCATTCAATCCGCCTATGAGCCATTACGCACACCACATCTTTTTTTGTCTCAATCGACGCGAGGATGGTCGTCCGTCCTGCGCCAAGCGCGGAGCCGAGGCCGCCTTCGAGCATTGCAAGCAAGCCGTGAAGGCCGCAGGCCTCGCCGGTCCCGGCGCGGTGCGCGTGAACCGGGCGGGTTGCCTGGATCGTTGTGAGGAGGGGCCTGTCTGTGTGGTCTATCCCGAGGCGGTCTGGTACACCTATGTCGACCAGGATGACATCGACGAGATCGTCGAGCGCCATCTCAAGGCGGGCGAGGTGGTTGAGCGCCTGCTGCTTCCCGACGTGCCCCCCGCATCATGAATCGCAACACAATCCGCGAGCGCATTGCCGGCCCTGTTGGCTGGATCGAGGTGGCCGTGGACGCGCCCGCAGCGCACGCGCCACGAGGCCTGGCGCTCGTCGCCCATCCGCACCCCCTGCACGGCGGTACGCTGGACAACAAGGTGGCACAGACGCTGGCGCGCGCCTGGCTCCAACTCGGCTATCTCACGGTGCGACCCAACTTTCGTGGCGTCGGCGCGAGCGAGGGCAGCTATGACGCCGGGCGCGGAGAGTCCGAGGACTTGCAGGCGGTGCTCGCCCATTACGCTGGCCGGTTCGCTGCCGAGCGAAGCGTGGCGCCCGAGTCGCTGGCCCTGGCGCTGGCGGGCTTCTCCTTTGGCGGCTATGTTGCGGCACGGCTTGCTGCATCTTTGCATGCGAAGGGTCAGGCGATCGACCACCTCACGCTGGTTGGCCCCGCTGTCGTGAATTTTGACGTGCCCGTGCTTCGCAATGGCGACGGTACGCAACTTGCCGAGCGCGTGCTCGTCATTCATGGCGAGCACGACGACGTGGTGCCGCTGGCTGCCGTGTTTGACTGGGCCCGGCCGCAGCAGCAGCCCGTACTGGTGATGCCCGGCGCGGGTCATTTCTTTCACGGGCTGCTGACGCCGCTCAAGCATTGGGTGTGTACGTGGCACGGAACAGCCGTCGCAGATTGAATGCGCGCGCGCAGTTCACGGCATGCACGGCCCTGATGCCAGCGCGAGCGATCGGGATGAACCAAATCGCGGGCGGCGCACTCCAATTGCAACGCTTTTTAACGCGTCGACGTGCCCTGCGCTGCTATGGTTCATGGTGTTGCGGACCGGCCGCAGTGCGTTGTGAGCGCGCGTCCTGCCAGCCGGCCTGATCCGATCATCCGTCCCCATTTTCTTCGTTGATCCCTATGCCATTCATGTTGCCCAAAAGACTGACGGTCGTCGCCCTGGCGACCGCACTGAGTTGCGCCTCCGCGGCTCAGGCCGCGTCCCGCCCTGCGCCGGCTTCCCCAGCCCCGCTCAGCCCCAATCCCGTTTCTGCCGGACCCGGCAATACGCCGACCGGGCCCACCGCGGCTTTGCTTGAGTCGGTGCCCTTGCCCACGATGCAGGCGCGCAGCTGGCTGGTTCTCGACATGACCAGCAACCAGATCCTCGCTGAGCAGAATGCCGACCAGCAGGAGGCCCCGGCCTCGCTGACCAAGCTGATGACGGCCTATCTGACGCTGAAGGCGGTGAAGGATGGCTCTGTCAGCCTCACGCAGATGGTGCACGAGACCGATGAAGCCTGGCGCACCGGCGGCTCTCGCATGTTTATCGACCCGCGCGTGCCTGTGTCGGTGAACGATCTCCTCCTGGGCATGATCGTGCAATCGGGCAACGATGCAGCGATGACGCTGGCTCAGGCAGTGGGCGGCTCCGTGTCGGCCTTCGTTGGCATGATGAATCGTCAAGCCCAGCAATGGGGCTTGCAGGGCACGCACTTCATGGATCCCACCGGCCTGCCCGATCCGGGCCACCACACAACGGCGCGCGATTTGTCCGTCATCGCCGCGCACATCATTCGCGACTTCCCACAAGACTACGCGCGCTACTTCAAGGTCAAGGAGTTCACCTACAACCACATCACGCAGCCCAACCGCGTGAGTCTGCTGTTCACCGATCCTTCCGTGGACGGCATGAAAACGGGCTACACGAAGGACGCGGGCTACTGCATGATCACGTCGGCGCAGCGCAATTTTCCCAACGGCCCGCGCCGATTGATCACCGTGGTGATGGGGACGCCCACAGAGCACGCACGGGTCGCCGAAAGCGAAAAGCTGCTGAACTGGGCCTTCCAGAACTTTGACGACATTCGTGTCGTCACCGCCGGAAAGCCGGTCCTGGTGGCGCCGGTGTGGAAGGGGGCCACCAACCAGTTGCAACTCGGAAGCTTCGAAACCCTGGCCGTCAGCGTGCCGCGCGGCGATGGCGCGAAGATCAAGACCACGATCCAGCGACCCGACCCCCTGGTGGCGCCGATTGCCAAGGGCCAAAAGATTGGCACCTTGCAGGTCAGCCTTGATGGTAAATCGATTGCGAGTTACCCGCTCGTGGCGCTCAATGCGATTCCCCAAGCCGGGATCTTCAAACGCGTTTGGGACGCGCTGCGCCTGGCCATCAAATAGGTCGCTGCCGTCTGGATCACGCGCAGGGATCGATCGGCGTGCCGCGCCGAATCAAAGCGGCGCGCACGCCGGATCGTCCTTGAGGGGGCTGCAGCCGCGCCGGCGACCGCCGTCAAGAGACCGATCGCCGCGCTGGCGCCAAGGCAAGCTTGCAGGGTTCTGCAACGCTTGAGCGTTTTGTGTCGAGGCGGGCCCAACGCAAGCCGAGTCGGTCACACGGATCGCACGCGTGGTGCATCACCTCACCTTGTGGGACGTCGCGGTCCTTTCGTGCAAGTGCCAGCGCAGACCGCCGCGGGGCGATGCCAGGCAATGCGTGCGGAGCGTCACGCCGCAGCGC
>JABBOE010000014.1 GCA_019351955.1 Pseudomonadota bacterium | reverse complement strand
TAAGCAACACCTGATCCCTGATTTTTAGTATGATTTCCCCATGGCCCTCCCACCATCGGCGCTTTGCCGGTTACTTGACAGACCCGTGCCATGGAGCACTCCACCTAGGTTTGATGAAAATGAACAAAACATTGTACAACGTTCGACGCATGCGTCATACCCAACAGCCCATCACAGGGTTTCAAAACGGCATGGGTTCGAGTTGACGGGGGCATGGTTGGCTGTGGATCTGTAACCACCGTTGGCCTGGGCGTGGCAAAGGAACTGCGCTCAGGCTGCCGCCCCACAGGCACCCGCTATCGAGGCATAGGGCGTTATGCGCCCAATGGAGGCCAAGCGTCGACCAGTGGCCGAACGCGATCGGGACTCCCTGCGTTTGCCGGCTGGGCACGCTAAACCAGGGGACCAGTCCTTGGGGCGCTTGACCCGCCTCTTGCTTGCAGTGAAAGTCGATGCGACCCCCATCGCCGGCATTCGTATCGATGAAGCGCAGGCGTGTGAGGGCATTGACTGTGATTCGCCAGCGTTCGGGGCCCTGCAGATGATCGTTCCAACGGTCGGGCTCGTTGCCGAACAAGTCCTGTAGGAAGGCGGGAAGGTCGGCGCTGCGCAACTGTTCCTGGACTTCGGCGGCCAGCTGCAATGTCTTTTCGACCGTCCACTGCGGCAGGACACCTGCGTGGACCAATAGCCAGCCTTGTTCAAAGAGCGCGAGGGGGCGGTTGCGCACCCAGTCAAGAAGGGCTTCCCGATCGGTAGCCTGCAGGATGGGCTGGAGCGTGTCGCTGCGATGCATCTTGCGAACACCGTGTGCGACCGCCAGAAGATGCAGGTCATGGTTTCCAAGGAGGCATTGCGCTGCATCTCCCAGAGCCATCAGGCGTCGCAAGGCCGCCAGTGAGTCTGGCCCGCGATTGACGGCATCACCAAGCACGATGAGCCGGTCACGGGCTGGATCGAAGGCGATCCCGTCAAGCATGCGTGCGAAGGCTGCATCACAGCCTTGCAGATCGCCAATCAAGTAAGTAGTCATGAGTTTCTAGAATAGCGCAGGACGCTCGTGGCGCTTCGGTTGCGGCGTCGTTCATCCTGTCAATCAGACGGCGATCCAGCTTCTTCAGGGCGCCTTCACCAAACCATCAAGGCTAGAAACCACCCCATGGCGCAACTTGACCCGACGTTGTTCAAGGCCTATGACATTCGCGGTGTCGTTGGGCGCAGCCTGACCGTTGCCGCTTGCGAGCACATCGGCAGAGCCTACGCCACCCTTGCTCGCGAGCGCGGTCAGACGTCCGTCAACATAAGCCGCGACGGCCGCCTGTCAGGCCCCGAGCTCGCTGAAGCACTGAGTGTGGGGCTGCGAGGGGCGGGCTTGAATGTCATCGACCTTGGCATGAACGCAACCCCGATGCTGTACTACGCCTGCGCCACCACCGGGGTACCCAACGGCATCCAGATCACGGGTAGCCACAATCCGCCGGATTACAACGGATTGAAGATGGTGCTGGGCGGCGATGCGCTTCACGGGAAGGACATCGAGCGACTGCGTGAGCTCACGCAGTCGGAACGTTACGCGAGCGGTGCCGGTAGCCAGCATCGTGCGAACGTGGTGGAGCCTTACTTGCAGCGTATCGTGCAAGACGTAAGGCTGGCGCGCCCGATGAAGGTGGTGGTGGATTGCGGCAACGGCGTATCTGGAGCCTTCGCGCCGCGTCTGTTGCGCATGCTCGGCTGTGACGTCGTCGAGCTATTTTGTGAGGTGGATGGCACCTTCCCCAACCATCACCCAGATCCCGCCGATCCGCACAATTTGGAGGACCTGCAGCGCGTATTGCGCGAGACCGACGCCGAGATTGGCCTGGCCTTCGATGGAGATGGCGACCGTCTGGGTGTGGTCACCAAGCACGGCCACGTCATCTGGCCAGATCGCCAGCTCATGCTGTACGTGGCCGACGTGCTGACGAGACACCCCGGCGCACCCATCATTTTCGATGTGAAATGCACCGCTAACCTCGGCCCATGGGTGCGCAGGCATGGAGGCGATCCGATGATGTGGCGTACAGGGCATTCGCTGATTAAGGCGCGGATGAAAGAAGTCGGTGCGCCCCTCGCCGGAGAGATGAGCGGGCACATCTTTTTCAAGGATCGTTGGTTCGGCTTTGATGACGCCCAATATGGCGCTGCCCGGTTGCTCGAGCTTCTATCCCGCGTGCCCGATTCAGAGGCCCATCTACTGGCGCTGCCCGATTCGGTGTCCACTCCAGAGCTCAAGATCGAAACGCCCGAGGGTGTCAACTTTGCGTTGTGTGAGCGGTTGCAGCGTGAGGCGACTTTCCCCCAGGCCACGCAGCTCTACACCATGGACGGTGTGCGCGCAGAGTATGCGGATGGTTTTGGTCTGGCGCGCCCATCGAACACGACGCCTTGCGTGGTGCTGCGCTTTGAAGGCACAAGCCTCGAAGCGTTGACGCGCATCCAGGGTGAGTTTCGCGCTGCGCTGCTTGCGCTCGACCCAGCACTGAAACTGCCCTTTTAGCCCCCTGCAATGCGTGTGCTGCTCGTCAAGACCAGTTCAATGGGCGATATCGTGCATGCGCTCCCCGTCGTTGCTGACCTGCATGCCGCCTTCCCTGGGATTCATATCGAGTGGCTGGTCGAAGAGGCCTACATGCCCATCGTTCAGGCACATCCTGGTGTGGAGAACGTCATACCGATTGCGCTGCGGCGCTGGCGTAAAAACCTGCTCCATCCCGAAACGCGCAACCAGTGGCGAGCCTTCGTGCACGCTCTGCGTGCGCGGCCGTTCGATGCCATCATTGACTTGCAAGGACTGGTAAAAAGCGCCGTCATCGCGCGCCTGGCCCGAGGCCCTCACCTTGGTCTTTCGTGGGCTTCGTCGCGAGAAGCGCTGGCTTCGATCTTCTATGACCGTCGCATGCAAACCCCTCTGGGCCGCACCGAGGCTGCCGTGCAGCGCTACCGTCAACTCGCTTCCTGGGCCCTGGGCTACACGCCTTCGGCTCCACCGCTCTTCGGGCTCCATGTGTGCGCGACCCGGCCAGGCTGGCTGCATGGTCATCGTCCTTATGTCGTGTTGCTTTCCGCGACAGCGAAGGAGCGCAAACTCTGGGCGGAGGAGCGCTGGGTTGCATTGGCCGGATGGCTGCGTGAGCAGGGCTTGGTCAGCGCGTTCGCTTGGGGAAATGCAAGCGAACGCGCTCGGGCTGAGCGACTCGCTACGCGGGTCAATGCTCTGGCCGGCGAAGATGGGGAGGGTCTTGCCCACGTAGCGCCTGAAGCCTTTGGCCTGGATGTTTGGATGGGTGTGCTCAAGGCTGCGCATTTGGTGGTTGGTGTCGATACCGGTTTGTTGTATCTGGGCGCGGCGGTGGGTACACCCGCTGTCGCCATCTACGCGGGGTCGTCACCGCACAGCGTCGAGTTCGAATCAAGCGGCCCCTGGCGCAGTTTGGGCGATGACGGCAAGCCGCCGGACGTGCACGCGGTGATGGAGGCTGTGGGCAGCGTGTTGGGATGGGCCGTGCCGCCTGCTCTATTGCCCGTGCACGGGCCGGCGCACTGAGCATGTTGGCACACAACGTCGGCTGCGCATGTCACTGACCCCAGGGGGCAATCTGTCCCGCAAGATGGCTTGGGCTTTGCGTCTGTATACCCTTGCGTGGTGGGTCCTGCTGCCGTTTGCCGTGTGTCGCCTGTTTTGGCGCGCGCGCCGGGAGCCGCTGTATCGCACGCATCTGGGTGAGCGCTTTGGCTTGTATGGGGAGTTGCCAGGCGAACACGCGCTGCGCAAGGGAAGTCGTCCACTGCTGTGGATGCACGTCGTGTCGCTCGGCGAAACACGTGCAGCAGAGCCTCTGCTGGAAGCCTTGCGTCGTGCGCATCCGGACCTGGCCGTGCTGCTTACGCACATGACGGCGACAGGACGTGAAGCCGGGCGATTGCTGCTCAGGGATGGCGACCTGCAGTGCTGGTTGCCCTATGACCTGTCGGGTTTCATACGTCGCTTTCTCCTGCACTATCGACCCACTGTGGGCGTGCTGATGGAAACGGAGGTTTGGCCTCATCTGGCGCAGAGTTGTGCACAGCTCGGCGTGCCACTCTTGCTGGCCAATGCACGACTGTCCGCGCGCAGCGCTGCGCGTTGGGCGCGGTGGACGGCCCTCGCCAGACCTGCATTTGAGGCAATCACGGCTGCCACGGCCCAGAGCCAAGCCGATGCGCTGCGGCTGCAAGAACTGGGTCTTCACGATGTGACCGTCTCAGGAAACCTCAAGTTCGACCGCGAGAGCGATCCCGCCCTGCGACAGCGCGGGCTGAATTGGAAGTCCGTGGTTGGCCGCCCGGTGCTGCTCCTGGCATCGACCCGCGAGCATCAGGGCTTGGCCGAGGAGTCGCTGCTGCTTGATGCCTTGCCTGCCCACGTGCTTCAGCGAGCTTTGCTCGTCGTCGTGCCGCGCCATCCCCAGCGCATGGATGCGGTATATGCGCTGCTATGCGACCGTGGCTTGCGTGTGGTGCGCCGCAGCCAGGCGCTGCCGGAGCGCGACACCCAAGTCTGGCTTGGCGACAGCTTGGGCGAAATGCCCGCCTATTACGCCATGGCTCATGCCGCCTTCGTCGGGGGCAGCCTTCTTGCGCTGGGTGGGCAGAATCTCATCGAGGCCTGCGCCGAGGGCTGCCCGGTCGTCATGGGTCCACACACGTTCAACTTTACCGATGCGGTGGAGCAGGGTATCGCTGCCGGGGCGGTCGTCCAGGTCAGGGACGCGGCGGCGGTGTGGGCCTGCTTTGGCGCATGGCTGGATGACGCGTCTAGCCAAAAGCAGGCAAGCGAAGCAGCCCTTTATTTCGCTGCGAGGCACCGCGGGGCTGCGGCCAAACAGGCTGACTGGATTGGCCGTTACCTCATGGGGTCGCGCACAAGCGCCGGTCCGTCAATACGTGGGCACGGAGGGATCGACCTCGCGTGACCAGGCGGTGATGCCACCTTGCAGGTTGTAGACGTTGCTGAAACCGCTTTGCAACAGAAAATTGGCAACCTGCATGCTGCGGCCACCGGTTCGGCACATCACCACGATGCGTTTGGATTTGTCCAGATCCTGAAGGCGCAGCGGTATGGTGGCCATGGGAATGTGGGTGTGCCTGAAATGCTTGTGCTTGATCGAGGCGCGTTCCAGCTCCCAAGGCTCACGCACGTCGACGACCTGCCAAGAAGCAAATTGCTCATGCTTTTCGTCGAGCAGCGCACGTAATTCGCCCACGGTCATTTGTTCGATCATCGAAGCCTTCCTTAAAAGTGGAAACGGGGGGATTCGGGAAAACCGTGCAGTCGCGGCGCAACGGTGTCGAACAGGTCGACGACCTTGGATTCCTTCGGGCCGGTACGCGTGAGCAACTGAGCGCGCATCATGGGGGCATCGCCGACGATGGCCAAAAGGCGCCCACCCGGCTTGAGGCGCGCAAGCAGCGCCTCGGGGATCTGCGCGACCGAACCCGACAGCATGATGGCGTCGAATTCGCCGGGAGGTAGTTCCTTCGAGGCATCCATGCATCGCACGGTGACGTTCGTCACAGCGGCTTGGCGCAGCTTGTGCTGCGCCAATTCGGCCAATTCCGGGTGGATCTCCAGGCTCACCGCATGGGCGCAGCGGTGTCCAAGCAGCGCCGTGCCATAGCCGCTTCCGGTACCGACCTCCAGCACCCATTCGTGCTTGCGCACGGCCAGTTCCTGCAGCATCCTGGCTTCCAGCTTGGGTGACAGCATGTTCTCACCACACGGCAGGGGAATGTCCATGTCCGTGAAAGCGAGGCTGCGGTAAGCGGTGGGCACGAAATCCTCGCGCTTGACGGCACCTAAAAGGTCCAACACGTCCTGGTCCAGCACGTCCCAGGGTCGGATTTGCTGCTCGATCATGTTGAAACGGGCACGTTCGAAGTCCATGGCTCGATAGTTTCAGGCGAAAACCAGCATTTTAGAGTGGAGCGGCGGCGCTGTGCGAGGAAGGCGCCGTCCTCGCTTTGCGCGGCCTTAAATTCCAGGACTGACCGTACAGGCGATTACCCCCGGCGATGATGTGCAGGAGACGTTGGCGAACCGTGGGGTACGCGGCGGTCTTGGCTTGCGGGGCTCAGGCGCGGTCGGGGTGGCGACTGCGGTAACGGAAGGTAAGACAAATCGTCAAACAATCAAGAACGATTATCATTTGCGGGAACGACACTTCGATACTCCTCCAGGACCCGTATGAGTACTCCGCACGCGGCCAGTCCGCAATGTGATCGACCTACCGCGCGCTGGACGATATTCTTTGCCGTCCTGGGCCCTGGCTTGGTGGTGATGCTGGCCGACACGGATGTCGGCAGCATACTCACTGCCGCGCAAAGCGGCGCCCAATGGGGCTATCAGCTGCTCAGCCTTCAACTTTTGCTCATTCCCATTCTGTATGTCGTCCAGGAGCTCACGGTTCGCCTGGGGATCTTCACCGGTAAAGGCCATGGGGAGCTGATCCGCACTACTTTTGGCGCTGGGTGGGCCTGGGTTTCGGTTGGGGGCTTGGCAGTGGCCACCGTGGGCGCCCTGCTGACCGAGTTCTCCGGCGTCGCTGGAGTTGGCGAGTTATTCGGTGTGCCGCGCGCATGGAGCCTCACAATGGCTGCCGTGTTTCTCCTGGCCATCGTATGGACCGGGAGCTACCGCCGGGTGGAGCGCGTGGCCATTGCTCTTGGCTTGTTCGAACTCGTGTTCATTTGGGTCGCGTTGCAGGCTCCGATCGATCCGCGCGCCCTTGCGCACGGACTTGCGAGTGTGCCGGCACATCATCCAGGATTTTTGTACCTGGTTGCTGCCAACATTGGTGCGGTGATCATGCCGTGGATGGTCTTCTACCAGCAGTCAGCGGTTGCTGACAAGAAACTCAGGCCTGAGCAATACACCGCTGCGCGGTGGGATACGGCAATTGGCGCCGCGTTGACCCAGGTGGTGATGGCAGCAGTGCTCCTGGTTGCCGCGGCTACGTTATGGGCCGGGCATCTGAGCCCGCCGCTGGGAACTGTCGGCCAGGTGGCGCAGGCCCTCACCCCTTTTCTGGGCCAGACGCTCGGCCACACCCTGTTTGGCTTGGGAATTTTGGGCGCGGCTATGGTGGCGGCCATCGTTGTGGCCTTGGCGGCGGCCTGGGGATTCGGCGAGGTCACTGGGTACAAGCACTCACTTGAATACCACCCGCTTGAGGCGCCGTGGTTCTACGTCGTCTTCACGTTCGGTGTGTTGGGCGGCGCCTTGATTGTGGCGCTGGCGCCCAATCTGGTGGCGTTGTCCGTGGGCGTGGAAGTCATGAATGCGCTGATGCTTCCCGTCGTTCTAGGTTTTCTGGTCGCACTAGCGGTCAAGGCACTGCCGCCCGAGCACCGATTGCGCGGCTGGTATTTCTGGGTGGTGCTTGGTGTGGTGGTCCTGACTTCTTCGCTCGGTGTCTACGGCGGATTGAGCGGCGTGTTCTGAGCCGCGTGCCGTACCGCACACGCGGGTAGCTTGCGATGCACGCCACACGATAATGCAGGCTTTTGCCTGTACGTCCCATGGATCTGCACACCGCATTGGCAGCAATCATCCTCGGCCTCGTCGAGGGGATGACGGAATTTCTGCCGATTTCCTCCACCGGCCACCTGATTCTCACCGCCAGTGTCCTGCACTGGGTCGGCGACAAGGCCAAGGTGTTCGAGATCGCGATTCAGGGCGGGGCCATGCTGGCCGTGATCTGGCATTTCCGGGTGAGGCTGATCGCGACGATGCAGGCGATGGTGTCGCCCGAGGCCTCCGAGCGCGAAAGAGCCTCGCACTTCGCCCGTAACCTGTGTATTGCCTTTGTGCCGGCTGCATTGCTTGGGCTGGCATTTGCGTCCGCCATCAAGCGGTATTTGTTCGCCCCCGAGCCCGTGGCGCTGGCATTCATTGCTGGCGCTGTCGTGATCCTCTGGGCCGAGGGCCGCCAGGACCGTGTTGGCGCAGTGCGCGTCAATTCCGTGGATGCAATGAGCGCGCTCGATGCGCTAAAGGTGGGCGTGGCGCAGGCCTTCGCCCTGATTCCTGGCACTAGCCGTTCGGGGGCAACCATCATCGGGGGAATGCTGTTCGGCCTCAGCCGTGTGGCAGCAACCGAATTTTCCTTTTTTCTGGCGATTCCCACCCTGCTGGCCGCCACGATCTACGACGTTGTCAAGCACCGCAGTGTTCTTGGTGTGGGGGATTTGCCGTCCTTCGCGCTCGGCACGGCGGTGTCTTTCCTGTCGGCGCTTGTGGTCGTGCGTTGGCTGCTGCGCTATGTGGCTGCGCATAGCTTCGTGCCTTTCGCTTGGTACCGGCTCGCATTTGGAGGGCTCGTGCTGCTGACGGCACGCATGGGTTGGGTTGACTGGGCGCACTGAACCCAGCCGCATCACCCCCGTTTGTGCGGCTGCTCGCCGCGCGGGTGATCAGGACGGCGGCAACGCTGGATTGGCGCGCCGCACGAACAACAGGTCCCAAACGCCGTGGCCCAGACGCAAGCCACGCTGCTCGAACTTGCTGGGCGGCCTCCAGGCCGGGCGCGGCGCGAAGCCGTCGGCGGTGTTCATCAGGTTTGCATTCGCCGACATGACCTCCAGCATGTGCTGGGCATAAGGTTCCCAATCGGTGGCGCAATGCAGGTAGCCACCGGGTTCGATGCGACTGCTCAGCAAATCCACAAAGGCGGGTTGGATCAGTCTGCGCTTGTGGTGGCGCTTCTTGTGCCAGGGATCGGGAAAATACACGTGCACGGCGGCAAGCGAGTTTGGTGCCACCATGTTGCGCAGGACATCCACCGCATCATGTTGGACGAGGCGCTGGTTGGTCAGGCCCAGTGCCTCGATGCGCAGCAGCAATGCGCCGACACCTGGCGTATGCACTTCCACACCGATGAAATCGCGATCCGGGTGGGCCTGGGCAATCTGGGCCGTTGCTTCGCCCATGCCGAACCCCACCTCGAGAATTTTGGGGCCGCAGCGGCCAAAAACGGAGTCCCAGTCGGGTTCACTGGCGCGGTAGGGAAGGACAAAACGGGGTCCGAGTTCGGCTAGAGCGCGTTCTTGGCCTCTCGTCGTTCGCCCGGTTCGCAGGACGAAGCTGCGTACGTGCCGCGCGCGCAGCGCGCAGGCTGGCGGCAGTTCTGCCGGGGTAGGGCTCAACTCGGGATTGGATGCGTCAGGCATGGGCGTCAGGCTGAAGGCGGCCGACGTAGAAACCGGGTGATCCGGTGAGGCCTGCTCTGCGAAGTGCATGGAGCGGGTGAAGGGAATCGAACCCTCGTATGCAGCTTGGGAAGCTGCCGTTCTACCATTGAACTACACCCGCGAAACTTTTGATTATAAACGGCCGGTCCAATGCTTGTTTCCACATCCTCCTTGCCGCGCCTCCTGGGTTTGCCGCCTGCGGTTGGGCCGCAGACGCGATTGCTGATTCTGGGCAGTTTTCCAAGCCGCGCGTCGCTTCAGGCTCAACAGTATTACGCCCATCCGCGCAACCAATTCTGGCCACTGCTGGCGGCCTTGTTTGATGAAGATCTGACCAGGATGCCGTACGCCGCTCGGCTGCAGATCGTTCTCAGGCGCGGCTTGGGTATCTGGGACGTGTATGCGGCCTGTGAGCGCCAAGGCAGCATGGATGCCGCCATCACGAAGGCTCAACCCAACGAGCTACGCGCCCTCGTGGCGGGGTTGCCGCAAATACGGGCTATTGCCCACAACGGCGGTGAGTCCGCTCGGCTGATGCGGCTGACTGGCAGTTTGGTGCCAGCGTGCCACCGCTTGCCGTCAACAAGTCCAGCTAACGCGAGTTGGAGCTTCGCGCGTAAGCTCGAGGCATGGCGTGACGTATTCATCAGCCATGGACTGATCGCGGCTGACGCCTGAGCGCGTATCACGGTCTTGCAGCATCTACACTGAGCCAATGCAAGCATCCAGACCCATCAATCTGAACGAGCAAGTCCGGCGGGAGGACAACACGGCGTCCGCGGCCATGCATGGCCCGCTCGAATGGCGCGAATTGCTTCGCTGGTTGCACGAGGACGGCCTGATCGACGATGCGGGGCTACGCCAGGGGATGGATCGTAGCGCCCACGCCAGCGCGCGCCTGCATGCCCTACAGAAGGTGGCAAACGCCGGATTGGTGCGCATGTCTGACGCCAAAACCCTGGATTTGGACCTGTTGACAAGTTGGTTGGCGACCCGTGCGGCGTTGCCCTATTTGCGGATCGACCCGCTGAGGGTGGATATCGGGAAAATCGGGGACTTGATTTCGATGAACTACGCCGAGCGCCATCGCATTCTGCCGGTGGCGGCTGACGCGGAGGGCGTGACGGTCGCCACGGCCGAGCCCTTTGACCTCGCATGGAAGCCTGAGCTTGAGCGCATGTTGCGCCGGGCGATCCATCTGGTTGTGGCCAATCCAATCGACATTGCGCGCTACACCAACGAATTCTTCAGTCTTGCTCGGTCGGTGCGCCAGGCGCAGAGACATGGCTCGACTTCTGGCGTGAGCGGGGTGAACCAGTTTGAGCAACTGGTCGAGCTAGGCAAGAGTGGCCGTGCGCTGGACGCCAATGACGCCGGCGTGGTGCAGGTGGTGGACTGGCTTTGGCAATATGCCTTCGAGCAGCGCGCATCGGACATTCACCTGGAGCCGCGACGTGAACTTGGCGTGATCCGCTTTCGTATCGATGGCATCCTGCAGACCGTTTACCAGGTTCCGCCTTCGGTCATGAATGCCATGACCAGCCGCGTTAAGCTGCTGGGCCGCATGGATGTGGTGGAAAAGCGTCGCCCACAGGATGGGCGCATCAAGACGCGCAGGCCTGCGGGTGACGAGGTCGAACTGCGCCTGTCCACGCTACCCACCGCCTTCGGCGAGAAGCTGGTGATGCGCGTCTTCGACCCCGACGTTGTGTTGCGTGATATGGCTGCCTTGGGATTCCCAGCGACGGAGGCGCAGCGTTGGCAGAATTTGACGAGCCGACCGCACGGCATCGTGCTTGTGACGGGCCCGACCGGAAGCGGCAAGACCACCACTTTGTATTCAACGCTCAAGCGTTTGGCGACCGACGAAGTGAATGTGTGCACGGTGGAGGACCCGATCGAGATGGTCGAGCCCAGCTTTAACCAGATGCAGGTCCAGCCGGGCCTTGACATGGGCTTTGCCGAGGGGCTGCGCGCGCTGATGCGACAAGACCCTGACATCATCATGGTGGGCGAGATTCGCGACCGTGAGACGGCCGATATGTCCGTACAGGCCGCCCTGACCGGTCACCTTGTGTTGTCCTCCTTGCACACCAATGATGCCCCTGGGAGCATCACAAGGCTGCTGGAGTTGGGCGTGGCTCCCTACCTGGTGAATGCCACCGTGCTCGGCATCCTCGCTCAGCGACTGGTGCGGACGCTTTGCCCCCATTGCAAACAGCCTGACGACAGTTTCGATCAGACGACTTTTCAGCAAGCGGTCGCCCCTTGGAGGCCGAGCACCAGGATTTCCCCTTACAAACCTGTGGGTTGCCCAGCGTGTCGCAACACCGGCTATCTTGGTCGATTGGGCCTATACGAATTGCTGGTCGTCAGCCCGGCCTTGCGCACCCTCGTGGCGGCCAATGCCCCGCTTGAGGCGCTGCGCCAGCAAGCCGTCAGCGACGGCATGCGTCCGCTGCGGCTGGCTGGCGCCCTCAAGGTCGCAGAGGGTAGCACCACGCTCGACGGAGTCCTGCATGCGACGCCTGTCGCCCAGGGTTGAGGCGTGCTCTCGTTGCCAGGCCGACTCGCCATTTTTCATACCGAGGAGTTTCCAATGACCAGGGAGTTTCCGACGCGCATCCGCACATTCTTCCAAGCCGTTACTGCGGGCATGGTTCTGGCCAGCGTGGTGCCTGCCTATGCGTTCAACCTCGGCGACCTGCAAAATCAGCTCGGGGGCGTGTTGCAAAAGGCAAATCCGGGGACATCACAGCAGCCCGCACAGCAGACAGTTCCCTCGGATGCGGGGGGGAGTGCATCCGGGAGCACCGCGGCAGTCGCCGCGCTGAGTTCAGGCGAGGTAGGGCAGGGCCTGAAGGCGGCGCTGTCGCGCGGCGTCGACACGGCGGTCAGCACGCTGGGCCGCACAGACGGTTTCTATGGAAGTCCCAAATGGCGTATTCCGCTGCCGCCTGCGCTTGAGAAGACGACCAGTCTCATGCGCATGGCCGGTATGGGTTCGCAGGCCGATGCCTTGGACTTGGCCATCAACCGCGCTGCCGAGGCCGCTGTGCCGGAGGCCAAGACCCTGCTCGTGAATGCGGTGAAAAGCATGAGCATTGCCGACGCCAAAGGCATTCTCACCGGGGGCAATGAGGCGGCGACCGCGTATTTCAGGCGTAAGACCGAGGTTCCTCTTACGCAAAAGTTTCTGCCCATCGTGCGACAGGCGACGGCGAAAGTGGGGCTGGCGCAAACCTATGATCAGTATGCCGGCCAGGCCGCTCAATTCGGGCTCGTCAGCGCAGAGCAGGCCAATATCGATACCTACGTGACCCAGCAGACGTTGAATCGGCTGTATCAAGCCATCGGGGAAGAGGAGCAAGCCATTCGCACGGACCCCGTGGGAACCGGCAGCGCGCTGATCGGCAAGGTTTTCGGCGCCTTGAAGGCCGGGTAACGGCGCCTCCGCGCATCCGCTGCGAGTCGAAGGATCGCCTGGGGCTACATGCACGCCAAGTCTCGGTCAGTGGACTGGCATCCGGCGCGCGCGCACTGGCGAGCGGGGGCAGAGGCTGGCCTGCAGAATCTACTGCTGGACGGCGCCTGGACCGTGCAAGGGTTGTCCCCTGCGCCCGTTCTGGCGCTGCCCGAGGCCTGTACCACGGTGCACCTGCAAGCGGCTGCAGATACGGAAGTCGTCCCGCTGCAGGTCGACACAGCCGGCGCACTGGTCCTGGCGCGCAGTCTCCAGGCATGGGTCGATGCTGGGATCGTCGTCGACCGCAGCGCGCTGAGCCCCGCGCAACGCCAACTCATTGAGCTCGTGCTGTCGCGTGCCGCGGCGGAGCCCCCGCAGCCACGCGCGGCCCATGCGGGGCTGCTCGGGGACATTGGCCGCGCAACGCTGGCGGCACTCAATGAGGGTCGCGAGTTTCTCAAGGCCATCGGAGAACTGGTTTGGCGCGGCATGCCGCTGCTCCTGATGTTTTGGCGCATCCGGTGGCGCGAGGTCGTGGTCGAAATCGATGCGGCAGGTTTGCGCGCGCTGGGCATCGTGGGTATGTTGTCGTTCCTGATCGGGATGGTGATGGCCTACCAGGGCGGCGCGACCCTGGCCACTTACGGGGCCAACATCTTCATCGTTAACCTGGTAGCCATCATCACGCTGCGCGAACTCGGGCCGCTGTTGGCCGCCATCCTGGTCGCCGGGCGGACGGGCTCGTCGTACACGGCCCAGCTAGGGACCATGCGCATTACAGAGGAAGTCGACGCATTACGCGCGTTGGGTCTGTCGCCTTTCGAGATATTGGTCTTTCCCAAGGTCATGGCACTGGTCGTGACCTTGCCGCTGTTGTCTTTGTTCGCCGACGTCATGGGGTTGATTGGAGGCGGTGTTGTGGCTTCAGTCGGTTACGGCGTGCCTTGGACCGAATATCTTGCACGCGTTCCGCAGGTGGTGAACGGACGAACACTGATGCTTGGGTTGGTGAAGGCCCCAGTTTTCGCCGTGGTCATCGCATTGGTGGGTTGCATGCAGGGCCTGCGCGTGTCGGGCAGCGCTGCCGCTGTTGGGCGTGCCACCACGGTCGCGGTGGTGCAGGCGATTTTTCTGGTGATCATGATCGATGCCGGTTTTTCCGTGTTTTACAACCTGCTTGGTCTATGAAAAGCGGTACTCCCGTTGTCATCGACGCGCGTGGTATCGTCAACCGATTCGGCACGAACGCTGTGCATGAGGGATTGGATCTGGCCGTTCCCCGCGGTTGCATCATGGCGCTTGTGGGTGGCTCAGGGGCGGGAAAGACTGTGCTGCTTCGTACCCTTATTCTGCTGCGTGAACCGCAGGCTGGAAGCCTGAAGCTTTTCGGGCAGGACGTTCGCGGGGCAAGCGCGGAGGCGCGGCAGCGTCTGCGTCAGCGCATTGGCGTGCTGTTCCAGGGGGGGGCGCTGTTCACGGGGCTGACGGTCCTCGAAAACGTCCTGCTGCCGATTCGCGAGCACGGCGCGGTCGACCGTCGGTTGCTGTCCGATATTGGCATGCTCAAGATCCGTCTGGCCGGACTGCCAGCAGATGCGGCGCACAAATACCCATCGGAGCTATCGGGAGGCATGGTCAAGCGCGCGGCATTGGCGCGCGCGCTGGCCCTCGATCCCGAATTGCTCGTGTTGGACGAGCCCACATCCGGATTGGATCCGATTGGCGCGGCAGATTTCGACAACCTCATCCGAGAGTTACGCGACCTTCTTGGCTTGACCGTTCTGCAGGTGACGCACGATCTAGACTCGATCTGGCACGGCAGCGAGTTGGTTGCCTTTCTCGCGCGTAAGGTCGTGCTTGCGATAGGGTCCGCAGTCGAATTGGCGCATCGCGACGAACCCGAGCTCCGAGCCTATTTTCGGGAGGGCCGATCCCTGGCTTTTTTGCCTGAGACACAAGCCGCAAGGCCGCACGAGGCAGGCTCACCATGAACGTGAATCTTTGCTGTATGGTTCGATGAGGCTGCATGATGGAATCCAAAGTCAACTACACCGCTGTGGGCGTGTTCGTCGTCTTGTTGGGCTTAATGCTGGCCGGCGTGAGTTCGTGGCTGGCGGCGGGCAGCCGGCAGGGCAGCGCCGTGTCGTACCTGGTTTACGCGACGGACAACGTCAACGGCCTCAACGATGCAAGCACCGTGTTGTACCGCGGTGTGCAAGTAGGAAAAGTCGCTTCCATTGAGATTGATCCGGCCAACGCTGCGCTCATCCGTATCAAATTACACATTGACAAGGGAGTTCCGGTGCGCGCCGACACGGTGGCACAGCTGAGTCCGCAAGGGGTGACGGGGCTTTCGGTCATTAATCTCACGGGCGGCCATTCCAGCGAGTTGCTCCAGGCCAAGCCTGGCCAGGCGTATCCGGTGATTCCTTATGCCCCCTCGGTGTTCTCGCGCTTGGAAGGAGGGATCAGCGAAGCGACGGTCGTCCTGTCGAAAATTGCCAACCGCCTGGATCTGCTGCTGAGCAACGAGAACCTGCGCGCCCTCAGTCAGACATTGACGCACGTTGCCCGCGTCGCGCAGACGGTGGATGCGCATCGCCAGGATATCGCGCAAACGTTAGTGAATCTGCGCCAGTCGAGCCAGGAGCTGTCTGCGATGGGGGCAAATGGACAGCAGCTCACTGCCCAGGGCGCCAAGTTGCTTGGCCAGTTGAGCGACACGACCCAGAGGCTGCAAGTGACTCTGGGCGATATGGATGAGGCTGCTCGCACTTGGCGCGAGGCAGGGCAGGGCGCAGTCAACCTTAGTGCAGCCGGAGCGCGTGCAGTCAATCAGTTGCATGAGAACACTCTTCCCGGGCTTGACCGCCTCACCGGCAACCTGGAGCAACTTAGCAGCCAGCTCACTGAATTGATACGCAGCCTCAAGGGCAACCCAAGCCAGTTGCTCTACGGACCACCCAAGCCGGCAGCCGGTCCGGGAGAGCAATGATGACCTCTGCAATTCGCGTTTTGGCCCTTGGGCTCATGCTTTCTGCAATCAGTCTGGTTGCGGGATGCACGCTTTCCGCAACAGGCGCGCAGGCGCAGACGACGTACCGCCTGCTGGCTGTGCCCCTGGTCGTGTCCGCAGCCAATGTGCGGCCGGTGGTGATCCGGTTGCTTGCGGTGGGAGCAGCGCCTGGGCTGGGTGGCACAGCTATGCTGTACAGCGCACAGCCGGGCCAGATCGAGCCTTACCGGGACAGCCGCTGGGTGGCGCCGCCTGCTGACCTTATCCGCGCGGCTATTGCCCAGACGTTGTCCAGGCAATCCTGGGTGAGCGCTGTGGAGCAGGCGACGCCGCTTGCACCGGCCGACTGGACTCTCCACTGTGACCTCGTGCGACTCGACCATGACGTCTTTGCGGGTCATGGTGTAGTGCACCTGGACTTGACCTGCCAGATCGTCCAGGCCAGTCCCCGCCGCGTCTTCGCGCATTGGCACGTGGATGGCCAACAAGTGCTTGCAGTCAATGACGCCCTGCACTACGCCCAAGCTGCGCAAAGTCTGCTCCAACGAGCCGTGGCGCAAATCGTGACAGAGGTTGCGCGTGCGGCGGGCCATGACGTGGCTTCATGAACATGTGGCCGCGCCTTGACCTTGCTCGACCATCGGCAAGCCGTGGCGCGTCGACAAAGCCAAGGTCCGCGAGGATTGGTCCGTTCGATCCTTTGCCCCCAAGTCGTTCCAGCATGCCCGGCAGCCTACGCCGACGCTCCTCATTTGTCCTACCCGGACCCCTGAAACGGGTGTGTACCCGCCACGCGGCGCCTCGCTGTCGAGATCGCTTGCATACATCTGATGTTGGAATCATGGCGACGGGCAACCATGCCTGCGCGTCACATTAAGCTTGGGACTTCAGGCGCGGGTCCTTTATGGACCGTCATGAAGGACGGATTGGGCGTGCGCCCCGGCTCCAGTCGGAGGCCGGTTCAGTGGGAGACGGCGTCAGGTTCAGCGTGTGTGCGGATCAGATCCAGAAGGGCGTCGCCATAGGAATCGCGCTTCTTGTCTCCCACCCCTGAGATGCCGCGTAGCTGGTCAAGGTTGCGCGGCCTTGCCAGGGCGATGGCTTGCAGCGTGGCGTCTGGAAACACCACATAGGCTGGCACGCCGTGCTCCTTGGCCACGCCGCTTCGCCAGGTGCGCAGGCTTTCAAAGAGCGCGAATTCGGCTGCGGAAAGGGCGGACTGGCGAGTGGTGCTCGCTGCACTCGTGCGGCGTTTGCGCTCCGATGGCTGCTCCCTGCGTTTGAGGTGAATACGGCGCTGTCCGCGCAGCACGTCACGGCTGGCGTTGGTGAGATGAAGCACGTTGAAGTGAGCAGCGTCGACCTCGAGAAGGTGCTGGGCTGCGAGTTGGCGCAGCAACGAGCGCCAATCAGCTTCGGACAAATCGGCACCAATGCCAAAAGTGGAAAGCGCATGGTGGCCGTAACGCTCCACCTTTTCCGTGCGCTTGCCACGCAGCACGTCAATGATGTGGGTGACACCGAAGCTGGAGCCGCTGGTCTGGCGGCAACGGTAGATTGTCGAGAGCAGCTTTTGGGCTGCTTCGGTGGCGTCCTCCAGAGCTGGCGGTGCCAAGCAGTTATCGCAGTTGCCGCAGGGCGTGCTGGGCTCGTCAAAATACGCCAGCAGGCGCACGCGTCGGCAGTCCGCAGCTTCAGCCAAGGCCAGCATGGCGTCAAGTTTTCCCGTGGACAGGCGCTTGTAGGGATCGTCTGCATCCGAGAGTTCGATCAGCCGACGCTGTTGCACCACATCGGCAAGGCCATAGGCCATCCAGGCCTGTGCCGGCAAGCCATCGCGTCCGCCGCGTCCGGTCTCCTGGAAATAGCCTTCAATGGACTTCGGCATGTCCAGATGAGCGACGAAGCGCACGTCGGGCTTGTCAATGCCCATGCCAAAGGCGATTGTGGCAACCATCACGATGCCGTCCTCGTCAAGAAAGCGGCGCAGGTGGCGGGAGCGCGTCGCAGTGGACAAACCCGCGTGGTAGGGCAGCGCGTTCACCCCATGCCCCGCAAGCATCATGGCTACCTCCTCCACAGTGTTGCGCGAAAGACAGTACACCACGCCACAGTCGCCTGCATGTTCGCCGCGAATGAATTGGAGCAGTTGCGTGCGGCCGTCGCGCTTTTCGACAACGCGGTAACGGATGTTGGGCCGGTCGAAGCTGGACACGAATGCGCGGCCGTCCTGAAGCAGCTTGTCCGCGATCTCTTTGCGGGTGGGCACGTCTGCGGTGGCGGTCAGCGCAATGCGCGGTACGTCGGGCCAGCGGTCGCGCAGCATGGCAAGCTGACCGTATTCCGGGCGGAAGTCGTGCCCCCATTGGGACACGCAATGCGCCTCGTCAATGGCGAACAGCGCAATGTGGCACGCCTCCAGGAGGCGCTGGCCGGACTCGCTCAACAGACGTTCGGGGGCCATGTACAGCAAATCGAGTTCGCCGCGCCGCGCTCTCGCCTGCACTTCGCGTGCGTCGTGCGCATCCAGGGTGGAGTTGAGGAACGCGGCGCGAATGCCAAGTTCGCGCAACGCGACGACCTGATCCTGCATCAATGCGATGAGGGGCGATACCACAATGCCGATGCCGGGACGGAGTAACGCCGGAATCTGGTAGCAGAGAGATTTTCCACCCCCGGTGGGCATCAGCACCAGCGCATCACCGCCATGCACGACGTGTTCGATCACCTCGCGCTGCATGCCGCGAAAGCTGGGGTAGCCCCAGATGTGTTGCAAAAGGTGTTCGGCGCTAATGGCGGATTCGAGGCTGACGTTCATCCCGGAAGCCTAGCAACTCCGGCGCACGTTTGCCCCGCGCACGAGCATGCACGGAGGCGGTGGCAAGGATGCACACGGCTGCAGAGGTTACGTTTGATCACGGGTGAACGGTGCCGCAGAGACTAAAAATGTTCAGTGGCAATCCAATTCACGACGAAGGTCAATCCGACCACTTGATAGGAGATGATTATGGCCAGTATCCCCGTCGCGGGAGTCACCCCATCTGCCGCGCAGCGTAAGGTCCACAAAGTTGCCGGCATCTGGAGTCTGTTGTTTGCAAGCCTTACTGCCATCGTTGGCTCGGGTTGGCTGTTCGCGCCTCTGAACGCTGCGCAGCAGGCTGGGCCAGCGAGCGTCGTGTCTTGGGTCATCGGCGCGGTGGCGATCTTGCTCCTGGGTTTTGTCAACGCGGAGTTGACGACGGCCTTTCCGCGCATGGGTGCGGTCATCACGTTTCCAAAGCTCAGCCACGGCAGTCTCATGGCGGCGGTGATGAGTTGGGTCGTGTTCCTGGGCTACGTCAGCGTGGCACCCGCTGAGGTGCTGGCGGTAGTGACCTATGCAAACAACTATATCCCTGGTCTGGTTCACGTGCACACCCATCTTCTCACGCCATTCGGGTTCATCGCGGGCGTGGTGCTTTTGGGGGCGTTCGTGGGGATCAACGCGCTTGGCGTGAAGGCGTTGCTGCGAGTGGGTAATACGGTGATGATCTGGAAGCTCATTGTGCCCGCCCTGACAGTCATCGTGCTGCTTGTCGTCGCATTCCATGGTGAGAATTTCACCGCCCAGGGCTTTGCACCGATGGGCATGCAGGGCATTGTGGGTGCGGTAGCGGCCTCGGGCATCGTGTTCAGCTTCCTCGGGTTCCGGCAGGCCATTGAGCTGTCCGGGGAGGCGAGCAATCCTCAGCGCGACCTGCCTATCGCCATCTTGGGCTCGGTTCTGATCGCAGCCGTTCTTTTCATTGGTCTGGAGGTGGCGTTCGTCGGTGCCGTGAACCCGGCTGATCTGGCCCAGGGATGGGGCAAGCTGCATTTTGTCGGGTCAGCCGGACCATTTGCGGGCTTGGCGGTGCTGGTCGGCATGAGTTGGCTCGCTGTGCTGCTTTACATTGACGCAGTCGTCTCACCGGCGGGCACAGGGCTTGTTTACGGGGGTACCACCGCGCGCGTGATCTACGCCACCGGACACGACGGTCTGGCGTTTAGCTGGCTTGCTTCGCTCAACAAGAAGGGGGTGCCCGCTGCAGGACTTTGGCTCACCTGGATCGTGGGGATGTTCTTTTTCCTGCCATTCCCGTCTTGGCAGAAGATTGTGACATTCATCTCTTCAGCGGCCGTTCTTGGCTACGGCGTGGGGCCCGTCACGCTATTGACGCTGCGTCGCACGCTGCCTACGGGGCAATATCCTCGCCCTTTCACCCTCAAAGGCGCCTGGCTGTGGGCGCCTTTGGCTTTCATCGTGTCCAACTTCATTATTTATTGGTCGGGAAGGACGACCGATGACTTTCTTTTCGGCGCGTTGCTGGTGATCTTTGTGCTGTACCTGATCGCTCAGGCTTTGCGTGGGCGCCTTGGGCAATTGCAGTGGAAGGGGGCATGGTGGTTGCTTCCCTACTTTGTCGGCATGTGGGGCATCACCCATTATGGTCCTGCGGATGCAGTCATTGGGGGTGCCGGTGCATTTGGCTTCTACACCGGGATGGGGCTCGTGGCGATCCTGAGCCTGGTCGTGATGGCTCTGGCTGTCATGACAGGGCTGCCGGAGCCCGAGGAAGCACGCGCAGTGATTTTCGCGACCGATCCTGAAATGCGTGCGCGCGCACTCCAAAGTTGACGTGCGGCGTGCGGGAGCGCGAAACCCGCCATGCGGCGGGTTTCGGCGCGTCAGTGACGCTCAGTCGGAAGGATGAGCGGGCCTGCGTCACTGGCCACCTTGTCACGTGATGGCACAATCGTTTGCCTCTGCATGCCAAGGCCATCGACTTCGAGTTCGACGGCGTCGCCGACCTGCAGAAAACGCGGCGGTTTGCGGCCCAATCCGACGCCCGAGGGAGTCCCGGTCGCGATAAGGTCTCCAGGGCGCAGTGTCATGAAGTGGCTGAGGTAGCTCACGATTTGCGCGACGCTGAAAATCATGTCCCGGGTGTTGCCGGTCTGCATTCGCTGACCATTGACATCCAAATGCAAGTCCAAGTTCTGCGGATCGGGGACTTCATCGGCAGTGACGAGCCAGGGGCCGATCGGACCGAAGCCGTCCAACCCCTTGGACTTGTCCCATTGGCTACCGCGCTCAAACTGGAACTGTCGCTCCGACACGTCGTGCAAGGTGCAATAGCCGGCGACATGGCCAAGCGCATCAGCCACGGACGCATAGCGGACCTCGCGCCCGATGACCACACCAAGTTCAACCTCCCAGTCCATTCGCGTGGAATGCGGAGGATGCTCGATAGGGTCGAAGGGCCCGCTGATGCAAGTAGTCCATTTATTGAACACGATGGGCTCGCTGGGCAGGGCTTGCCCCGCTTCGGCGGCATGGTCGCGATAGTTCAGGCCAATGGCGACGTATTTGCTGATGCCGACGAACGGCACGCCGAGCCGGGGGGTACCTCGCACGATTGGGAGACTCTCGGGGTCCAACTTGCGCAAGGCGCGTTGCCCCTTTGGCGCATACACGTCGGGGCCAATGTCAGCCACAACGCCGCGCAAGCTGCGCAGCACCCCCTTGGCGTCGATGAGGCCAGGTTGTTCACGCCCAGATGGGCCATAGCGGACGAGTTTCATGGAAGCTCCAGTTCAAGGTGGTGTCGACGTCAATGTTGCCATCAGCCTTCACTGAGGACGGGCAGAAATCGCGATGGCGTGATTCGACAGCGGTGCATTGCGCATTCCGGTTAATAGGCAATCGACTGGAGCCAGCGGTTGCGCTCGTCGCTGAGCGTCTTGTGCAGGGGGCTCGCGGCCGCGTCCAGGAGCTGTTGCTTCAGCACTGCAAAGCTTGTCGGGGCGTGTTGTGCGATGCCTTCGGCGAGGTGGACTGCATCATGCAAGGCTAGACCGGTATCGGCGAGACGGCAAGCAAGGCCCAGTTGGTGCGCGCGTTCCCCCGTGAGCGGTGTGTCCAGCAGGAGCAGCTCACTCAGCAAGGACGGCGCCGCAAGCCTCTGCGCCGCAAACCATAGGGCTCCTGCGCTTTGGCCGGATAGTTGTGCTCCAACCGGCAAGCTGAATTGCGCGCTGCGCGATGCAACGATCAGGTCGCAGGCCAGCGCAAGCGCCAGGCCTGCGCCTCGCGCCTCGCCTTCAACTGCGGCAATGACGGGTTTGTCGCTGTCGTGAAGCGCCAGCAACCAGTCGTGCAGGGCGTCGATGAAGGCGGCATCAGTGTCAGCATTAGCCGGTGCGGCGCCAGCAACACCCTTGGCTTGCTCCCCAACGCCGAGACAGAACTGCTCGTCGCTGCCTGTGAGTACGATGGCCCGGATATCCGGATCGCGCAACGCGGTGGATAGAGCTTCGATGCCCGCATGTGCCATTGCCGGCGTCATCACGCTATTTGCCGTGCCGAGTTGCAGGTTCAGAATGCTGACCCGCGCGCCAGCATCAGGCGTGTCTATCGAATGAGGGGACATCGGCTTCGGTTGTGCAGGCGAGGTGTGGGGGAGCGCTGGGTTTTGGGCGCCGAGGCGCCATTTTTACAAAATCGCTCACGAAATTGGAAATTGGCCGTGCGGCGGCGCCGCGGCCTCGCGAGGAAAATCACCGGCTTGTGATTAGAGCTTGGCCAGCCGATCCAGCGCCGTGTCAAGTGTGGCCTCACGCTTGGCAAAGCAAAAGCGAACGGAGCGGCGCGCGGCGTTCGGTTCGGGTTCGAATGCCGTCAACGGAATCGCCGCGACGCCCACGTCCCGTGTTAGCCACTCGCAGAACTCGGCCTCAGACCGGTCGTCCAGAGCGGAGTAGTCCACGCATTGGAAATATGTGCCCTCGCAAGGCATCAAGCTTAGTCTCGTGGCGGCTAACCCCGAGCGGAAACGGTCGCGTTTGGCTTGGTAAAAGGCAGACAGGCTTAGATGGGCGTCGGGCCGTGTGCGCAGGTAATGTGCCAGTCCCGCTTGCATCGGCGTGTTGACCGTGAATACGTTGAACTGGTGCACCTTGCGGAATTCACGCATCAGGGGGCGCGGCGCCGCCACCATGCCCACTTTCCAGCCTGTGGCATGGTAGGTCTTCCCGAAACTCGAGACCACGAAACTGCGCAGCGCAAGCTCCGGAAACGCGGCAGCACTTTGGTGCATGGTGCCGTCGAACACCATGTGCTCATACACCTCATCGGCAATCAGCAGGGTATCCGTAGGGGCGAGCAAAGCAGCCAAACGCCGCATGTCGGCAGCGCTCCACACCCGCCCGCTGGGATTGTGGGGCGAGTTGACCAGGATGGCACGAGTGCGCGAAGTCAGGGCCGCCGCGATCGCAGCGAAGTCAGGACGGAAGTCCGCAGCCAGCGGTACGAAGACGGGAACGCCTCCGGCCAGTTCGATCGCTGGCGCGTAGCTATCGTAGGCTGGCGTGAGCACGATGAGCTGATCGCCTGGATGGACCACTGCCAGAATGGCGGTGAGCAGCGCCTGAGTTGCCCCCGCAGTGATGGTGATTTCCTCGGCGGGGTCGTAGCAGTTGCCGTGGAGGGCTGAGATCTTGTCGGCCAGGGCTTCACGCAAGTCCGGCAAGCCCGCCATTGGCGGGTACTGGTTGTGCCCAGCGCGCATTGCTGCAGTTACTGCATCCACCAGTTCGGGGTCAGGGTCGAAATCGGGAAAACCCTGTCCCAGGTTGATCGCGCCGCACTGCTGTGCCAAGGCGGACATCACGGTGAAAATCGTGGTGCCCACGTGAGGCAAGCGACTGCGCAGGGCGGGACTGCGGGAGATCATAGGGGTGGATTCGACGGTGGACATTGCTGGTGGGCTTCGGGCGAAGTTCAAGCGGCGTTAAATGGAAAAATCCGGGCTGGTTTCACCGCGCAAAACCTGTTCCACCAGTTTGCGCGACAAGCGTTGCGACAGCAGTTCGGTGAGGACGTAGACGAAACCACGCTGGTAAACGCCCCGCTTGAATGCCACGCGCGTGAGGTTATGACCGAACAGGTGTCCGGCCGGGCGCGCACGCAACTGCGTGTCTCGCTCCGGGTTGAATGCCATTTCTGCGATCAACCCTACGCCCAGCTCCAGCTCCACATAGGTCTTGAGCACGTCGGAATCAATGGCCTCGAGCACGACGTCGGGTTGGAGACCGTGCTGGGCGAATGCGAGGTCGATGCGACGCCGGCCTGTGAACGCAGGGTCGTACGTCACGATCGGGTAGCGCGCAAGATCGGCGAGCGAGAGATCCGAGAGATCGGCCAGTGGATGGTTCAGCGGTGTCACCACCAAGTGTTGCCATTCGTAGCACGGCAGACTGATGAGATCGGCATGCTCCGCTAGGCTTTCTGTTGCCAGGCCAAGGTCGGCGCGTTCTTCCAACACGGCGTGGGCGACTTGATCGGGGTTGCCTTGCAGCATGTGAACCTGGACACGGGGAAAGCGCCGGCGGAATTCAGCGATCACGTGCGGTAGGCGGTAACGGGCCTGGGTGTGGGTGGCCGCGATGGTGAGCGCTCCGCTGTCCTGCGCGGCATAGTTCTGGCCGATGCGCTTGAGGTTGTTCACTTCGCGCAAAATCACATCGACGCTGCGCAGAACCTCCTCGCCGGGGGCGGTGAGCTTGCGAATGCGCTTGCCGTGGCGGCTGAAGATCTCGACGCCCAGCTCGTCTTCAAGTTCGATGATGGCCTTGGACACACCCGGCTGCGAGGTGAACAAGGCGCGCGCAGCCTCGGTGAGGTTGAAATTGCGGCGCACGGCTTCCTGCAGGAAGCGGAACTGATGAAGGTTCATGGTCGGATGGTCGACTCAGCGTTTTGAAGTGTCTTCAACGATATTGCACGCGCCAGAAGAAGAACACGAGAGCTGCTGAGCCGTAGAGGAGGTAGGGCAGCGCGGCGGCCACCCAAGTGGGCCAGCTCGCCACCAAGCCCAGCCTGGATGTCAGAGTGTTCATGAGAATGAAGCTGATGCCCAGCATGATGCCACCGAATACCTTCCAGCTGATCTGACCGGAGCGCGCGTGGAGATAGGCAAAGGGTAAGGCGAGCATCATCATCACCACGGCGCTCAGGGGGTAGAGGAGCTTGCGCCACAGCGCAATTTCGTCACGCTGGACAGCCTGGCCGTTTGCCTGCAGATGGTCGATGTAGCGCCATAGATCCACGACTGACATATTGTCGGGGCTGAGGAGCAGGACGTTGAGCACCGTTGGCGACATTGCGGTGCGCCAGGGCAATTCCGCCGTGTGCCGGATCTGCAAGGCTTCGCCAGACTGCGTTGGCAGGCTTATCGAAGTGACCTGCCGCAGCAGCCAAATACCCCCACTGCGATAGACGGCGGCGGCAGCATGCACGGTCTCGACGAGGTGCGCGGCGCTGTTGAGCTTATAGATGTGCACGTTGCGCAGTTCACCCCCCGCCGACACGCTGCCAATATTGATCATCTGATCGTTCTGCCCGTCTTGGCGGTTACGCAGCCAAAGCCCCGAGCTGAGTTGGGTGCCAAACTGTCCGCCTTGTGCCTTGGCCTGCAATGTTGCAGCAATGCGCTCAGCCCGTGGCGCGGCAAACTCACCCAATGCGAAGATCAGCGCGGCGAACATCAGACCGAGCCCCAATAGTTCCAAGAGCGCGCGGCGTGGCCCTAGGCCAGACATGCGCATGACGGTGAATTCGCTTGACGCTGCAAGGCTGGCCAGCACGTACACCGTGCCCGTGAGCGCCGCGATCGGCAACAGCTCATAGGCTCGACTGGGAAGTTGCAGGGCGACCATGAC
Organism: Pseudomonadota bacterium; assembly: GCA_019351955.1. Classification (GTDB taxonomy): domain Bacteria; phylum Pseudomonadota; class Gammaproteobacteria; order Burkholderiales; family Burkholderiaceae_C; genus Thiomonas_A. Next base: position 17,451 of record JABBOE010000014.1, on the reverse strand, counting down.
CAGGATGCGACCCAGGGCAGGGGTGGCTCCGGCATTGCTGAGTTCGTTGATCACATCAAGGAAAAACAGCAAGCCGAGAAACACCACCAGCACAATGCCGCTGGCGGCCGCGATTTGCAGAAATAGGTAACGCCGCAGGGTACGCATGGTGGCCGGTGTTCAGTGTGACGCTGGCGGCCCTTGCAATCCGCTGGCCAAGGGCCGCGCTTGGAGGCTGCGCCGCCAAGTCAGCAGTCCCTTGTAGAAGGCAAGGGCGACCAGCACGAACGCCGCTGTGCCATGCAAAATGAGCAATGCCGAACCCAGGCTCAGCTTCCCCTGATCGATCCACCCCTGCGCGGCGTTGAGGAAGTTCAGATAGGTGAGGTAGATGAGGATGGCCATGATGAGCTGCAACGCGCGGCCTGCCCTGGGATTCGTGGCGGAAAGTGGAATGGCCATGAAAACCAGCAGGACCGCGGAGATCGGCACGCCGATGCGCCATGACAGCTCGCCGAGCCAGGCGGGTACGTGGGACATGGCCAGAGTCAGGGTGGAGATCTCCCGGCTCGGGGTGTTAGCCAGGCGTGCCGCCTCAGGCAGCGCCGACGCCGCCGACGGTGGCGTTGCGATGGCCGAAAGGCGTATGCCCATTTGTGAAAACCCGGTGATCTGGTAATCAGCCTGACCCGGTGTGTAGGTGTAGCGGTGGCCACTGTCGAGCATCAGATAGCGTGAACCGTCATGGTTCTGCAATTTGGCCGACTGCGCCAGGGTGATCGTCTCCTTGCCGTTGCCCTTGTCGCGAATGAAGATGTTGCGAGCGAGGCCTTGGGCGTTGGCGCCTTTGCCAATGAAAAAAACGCGTTGCCCTGAAGCGGACTGGCGGAATTGACCGGGCGCAACGCGCGACAGATCGGATCGCTGCTCGAAGCGTTCCCGCAGGGCCGCATTTTGTTGGTTAGCCCAAGGCCAGGCGATGAGGGTCAGCAGCGCGATGGCCAGGATGACGGGTGCGGAAAAGCGCAGTGTCGTGCCAAAAAACTTCAGGGGTGCCACGCCCGCACCCGACCAAATCACCATTTCCGAGTCCCGATGCATGCGCGAGAAGCTCATGAGGACCGCAATGAACAGTGCCAAGCCCAGGATGAATTGCAGATAGCTCAAGCTTGCCAGCCCGATAAGGAGGAACAGATCCTGAGGATTGGCCTGCCCTTCCGACGCCTGGCCGAGGATGCGGATGAGCATGAGGGTGAGCACCACTGAAAACAGCACGGTGAAGCTGCCGCCGAAATTGCGGGCCATTTCGCGGCGCAGGGAGGTGTCCAACAACATCAGCGGAGGGTAAAAGATCAATCAGGTGCACGAAGCGTGTGCGAAATTGTCACGCAGAGGGCGCTCGCATTAGTCGCATTAGTGTGTGGCGGCACGCTTGAGTGGGCTCGGTGGAATAATGAAAGCGTCATCTGGAGCCCTTATGAAATTTAGCATAGCCCCCCTGAGAGCCTTGGCCACCTTAAAGACTGATGCCCTCGTCGTCTTTCTGCACCAGCCCGGCACGTCCTGCGGTTTGGTCGAGGCCGATGCCATCGACCCGATCGCTGCTGAAGCCGCGCAGGACGGCGACTTCAATGGCAGCCTGGGCGCCACCTATACGCGCAGCCGTCCCGCCGGGCTTGCAGCCAAGCGCCTCGTGCTCGTGGGTCTGGGGGCGGCGCCGGTCGATCAAGCCGGCTGGCTCAAGGCGGTGCAGGCCGCAGCCGGTGCGCTCAAGCCACTTGGGGCGCACCAGGTCCATCTGCTTGCCGCCGACGGGGAGCACAGCCTGGCGGACTTGGTCCCGGGCGCCTTTGGAGATGCGGCCTACCGATACACCGCGACCCGCAAACCCGAGCCAGCCAAGGCCTATAAGGTCGAGGCCGTGCATCTGCTGTCACGCCACGCACGCCAGGCGGCCACACTCAGAGCCGCGCTTGCGCGGGCCGAAGCGGTTCAGGCTGGCGTGGAACTCACACGCAACCTGGCCAACTTGCCAGCCAACTATTGCACGCCTTCTCACCTCGCCAAGGTCGCACAGGATCTGGGCAAGCGCCACGGAATCAAGGTGGAGGTGTTGACCCGAACCAGCATCGAGCGGCTGAAGATGGGAGCTTTGCTTGCCGTGGCGCAAGGATCGCATCAGCCATTGCGTTTCATCGTGCTGCGCTACGACGGTGCCGGTCGCAAGGATGCGCCGCACGTCCTGGTGGGCAAGGGCGTGACGTTCGATACGGGCGGCATCTCGATTAAGCCGGCTGCCGAGATGGATGAGATGAAATACGACATGTCGGGTGCTGCCGCCGTGCTGGGTGCGTTTGAGGCGATCGCTCGCCTGAGGCCGAAGCTTAATTTGGTTGGCCTGATTCCGGCGACCGAGAACATGCCCGGTGGTCGCGCGGTCAAACCGGGCGACGTGGTCACCAGCATGTCAGGGCAAACAATTGAGATCCTGAATACCGATGCCGAAGGTCGTCTGATTCTGTGCGATGCGCTGACGTACGCCGAGCGCTTCAAACCCGCCAGCGTGGTAGATGTGGCCACACTCACCGGGGCCTGTGTTATCGCCCTTGGGCACGTGCACAGCGGCTTGTTCAGCCCGGACGACGCGCTGGCTGAATCTTTGCTCAAGGCGGGGAAACTGGCTCAGGACAGTTGTTGGCGCATGCCATTGGGCGACGAATATGCAGATGGGCTCAAGACCCATTTCGCCGACGTCGCCAATATTGCCGGTCGTCCGGCAGGGAGCATTACGGCGGCCTGTTTCCTGCAGCGATTTGCAAAGGACTACCGCTGGGCCCATCTGGACATCGCCGGCACAGCCTGGAAAAGTGGCGCGGCCAAGGGCGCGACCGGTCGGCCCGTGCCGCTGCTCGTGCGGTATTTGCTCGGAGCCGTCGAGCCGGACACCAAGGCATGACGCAAGTGGAGTTCCGCGTCGGCGTCGCTGACCCCTTGGCCTATGTCTGCGGTCTTTTGCGAGTCGCGGCGGGGAAGGGGGCCAGACTTGTCGTACGTGTCGATCCGGCTCTGGTCGACACGCTGGACGCTCGGCTGTGGACCTTTTCGCAGCTCGATTTTCTACCCCATTGCCGCGCCGGGGATCCGCTCGAGGCGCAAACCCCAATCGTGCTGACCGACGAGGCCGATATGTCCCGTTTTGGTGAGCGTGATTGTTTGGTTAATCTTGCGGCGGCACCTGCTGGGGGCTGGCAGGCGCTGCCCCGCGTCATCGAAGTGGTCGGCGCAGCGCCTGCCGAAAAGCAGGCCGGGCGCCAGCGGTTTCGGGCCTATCGGAGTGTGGGTTGCGAGCCCGCGACCATGGAGGTTGATGTATGACACCCGTAATTCCCGATCGTCTGCCGGTCTTGACGGACATCATCGACGGCGAGGAGTCTCCTGCTCGTTTGTCGCCTGTGACTGCGGGCCAAGCCGACGAGGAGAAGCACCCTGCGAGCGCACTAAACCCTGAAGCTCCCGGGTTTTCGCCAGTTGCTGGGGTGATCGCGTCGCCCATGCCGCAGTCGGAAGCGCGACGCGACATCCTGAAGCCCGAAATCGACTTGCTCCAAAGTGGCTGGCCAGATGAGGTCGTCGCGGCGCACTTGCGCGCCCAAATCGCCGCAGGTGTGCCGCGGCTTCAGGCGCAGTTGCATGCCGATCTCGCGCAGCGCCTGGGTCGCGAACTCGAATCGCAGATCCGGGATTTGCTGTCCCACAAGGTCGATGATCTCGCGCGAGAGTTGGCCATCGAGCTCCAGTCTGCATTGCTCGACCTGGCGCATGCCGCCGTGGACGCGGTGCTGGCGCCGACCTCCGAAGCCCAGCCCTGAACGCAGTCGGCGGTTGGGCGAGTGTTGGTTTGCGCATACGGCGCCCGGATGAAAAGTTCCCGTTGATTTGCAAGTCTTGTAACGAACAGTCGCTTCCGATGGCGTCTGCGACCACGCGGGCCTCTACTACGTAAGCTGGGCACGTTGGCCGCGCAAGCCCCAGTTTTCGGGGGTTTCGAAAGGGTGCAACATAGCGCGAAATTGCTCTGTTCATTTCAGCTTGTTTCCGTTAACGTATGCTTCCGTTGGGAATTCCCGACTTAAAGCTACTTTTATATCCTTTCTGGAGGCTCATTCATGAAGCTGAAATATGCCCTTCTGGGCTTGTCCCTGGCAATTGGCACCGCGTATGCGGCGGATGACGTGACCGTGACCATCGGCAGCGCAGCGCCGATGTCCGGGCCGCAAGCTTCGTTTGGCCAGGACAACACCAATGGTGTGCGCATGGCCATCAACGATCTAAACAAGCAGAACATCGTGATCGGCGGGAAGAAGGTGATCTGGAAAATCGACGCTCAGGATGACCAGGCGGACCCGAAACAGGCGACGACGATCGCGCAGAAGTTCGTGGATGAAAAAGTCAACGGCGTCGTGGGCCACCTGAACTCCGGTTGCACGTACCCAGCCTCACGGATTTACAACAACGCGGGCATTCCGGACATTACGCCGTCGTCGACCGATCCGAAGATCGCTGAGCAGGGCTTCAAGACCTTCTTCCGCATCATTGCCAATGACAACGCGCTGGGCGCCGGCTTGGCCAACTATGCCAAGACGGAACTCAAGGCGAAGACCGTGGCTGTGATCGACGACCGGACCGCCTACGGCCAAGGCGTTGCGGACGTGTTCAGCAAAACTGCCAAGAAGGACGGCTTGAAGGTTCTCGATCATGAGTTCACGAACGATAAGGCCACGGATTTTTCTGCCATCCTGACCAAGATCAAGTCGATGAATCCCGACGTCATTTTCTATGGCGGCATGTATAGCCAAGCGGGCCCCATGCTGCGCCAGATCCAGCAGCTCGGCATCAAGGCCAAGTTCATGGGTGGCGATGGCATTTGCGCGCCAGAGCTGGCCAAGCTGGCTGGCGACGCAGCCAACATCACCATCTGCGCCGAGGGCGGCTCGCCGATCTCGCAAATGCCTGGTGGTGATGCATGGAAGAAGCGTTATGACGCCGAGTTCGGGGCAAGCGCGTTCCAGATCTATTCGCCCTACTCTTATGATGGCACGATGGTATTGGCACACGCCATGATGAAGGCCAATTCGGTCGATCCGGCGAAATATCTGCCCTTCGTTGAGAAGATCGACTATAACGGCGTCACCAAGAAGGACATCCATTTCGAAGCTAATGGCAATTTGGCTGCTCCGACCATCACCTTGTCGACGTTCGACAATGGGGTGAAGAAGGTGGTTGCGGTCGAATCCGTGAAGTAAAGCCGCTACACGCTTAGGCCGGTGGTGCATGCGCCACCGGCCTAAGCTTGGCTTTGACGTGTCGAACGCCCTCTCCGGGGCGTTTTTTTATTGGGATCCCCAACAGCATGCGTTGGACAACATGAACAAGGCATTTACACGCGAAGACAGCGCAACCGAGCAGGATGACGAGGAGCCGCGCCTTCCAGAACTACCGCCAGGAAGCAAGAATTACATCACCCCGGCGGGTTACGCACGCCTGCGCGATGAACTCAAGGCGTTGATCGAGCGCGACCGTCCCCAAGTCGTCGAAATCGTGTCATGGGCGGCGTCCAATGGTGACCGCTCGGAAAACGGCGATTACATCTACGGCAAGAAGCGCCTGCGCGAGATCGACAGGCGCATTCGCTTCCTAACTAAACGCCTGGATCTGGCCGAGGTGGTCGACCCATCGCGCCAGCACGGCAACACACAAATTTTTTTCGGCGCCACGGTGCGGTACGTCGAGGATAACGGCGCCGAACGTCGGGTCACCATTGTGGGCGCAGACGAGGTCGATCTCGAGCGCGGACACATTAGCTGGGTTTCGCCGGTGGCGAGGGCCTTGCTCAAGGCTCGCGAGGGTGATGTCGTCAGTTTGCCCACGCCGGGAGGCGTGCTGCAGATTGAGGTCGTGGACGTGCGCTACCCGGCACCCTAAGTCGTCTCAATGACGGGTGCGTGCCTTGCCGCGAGAGGCGCGAACGACGAATTTGTGGGCTCGCACCGCGCGCAAAATGTCGGCGAGATGTTTACGGTCGCGCACCGCGATAATGAAACGCAATTCAATGGTCGGTTGGCCCGCGTCATCGTCCATGGTGACATGGATGATGTCGGCATCGTGTTCGCTGATGGCCGCTGCAAGCTTCGCCAGCACGCCCTTTCCGTTGCTGACGACAACCGCCATCCCGACCTGATACAAGCCGGTCACTGTTGACGACCAGCTGAGGTCGATCCAGCTGCGTGGGTGCTTCTGAAAAAGGCGGCGAGCCTGGGGGCAGTCTTGCTGATGCACCGTGAGGCCTTCGCCCTTGCCGAGGTAACCCAGAACGGCGTCGCCAGGTATCGGGTGGCAGCAATCGGCATAGTGCACCGAGGTGCCTTCGGTGCCGTCGAGCTGGAGGGCATTGCGCGTCAATGGATCAATCGCGCCATGCGCCCCGCCATTGGAAGCGGGCGACGAAGCGGATCCCGCTTCGTCCTGGGAGCGCGGACTCGCCGCGGCGTAGGCTTCACCATATTGCATTTGCAAGCGCGTCGCCACGATGTCGGCCACGCGCTTGCCCAAGCCGATATCGCCAAATAGCTCTTCCTGGCTTTTGTTGCCGCTCCAATGGAGCAGCCGGCTCCAATTCGCGGCGCTTAAATCTTCGAGGCGCAGGCCCAGTTGTGTCAACGCGCGGCTGAGCAATCGCTTGCCAAGATCCTGTGACTCGGCCTGCTGGCCAACCTTGAGCTCATGCCGGATCTTCGAGCGGGCGCGTCCTGTGCGCACGAAGCTCAGCCAATTCGGATTTGGCCGCGAATGCGGCGCTGTCACAATTTCCACGACATCACCGCTATGGAGCTCGGTGCGCAACGGTACCAACTCCCCATTGACCTTGGCAGCTACAGTCTGGTTGCCAAGATCGGTATGCACGGCGTATGAAAAGTCCACGGGCGTGGCCCCGCGCGGCAACGCCAGGATGCGCGATTTGGGTGTGAAGACATATACGGCGTCCGGCGCAAGATCAACCTTTACTGTCTCAATGAACTCGGCAGCGTCACGGTTCTCGTTTTGGATGTCCAGAAGCGACTGGAGCCAAGCCGCGGTGCTGACTTGTGCAATGGCCTCCACGCCATTGCCTGTCTTGTACAGCCAGTGTGCGGCCACGCCGCTTTCCGCCACACGGTGCATGGCCTCAGTGCGAATCTGAAACTCGACTGGCGCACCCGTAGGGCCGATCAGTGTGGTGTGCAGCGACTGGTACCCATTGAGCTTGGGAATGGCAATGAAGTCTTCGAATTTTCCCGGCATGGGCTTGTACTGGGCATGCAGCACGCCCAGGGCGCGATAGCAGTCGAAGACTTCAGGCACGATCACGCGAAAACCGAAGATGTCTTGCACGTGCGCAAAGGAGCGATGCTTGCGCTGCATCTTTCGGTAAATGGAATACAGGGTCTTCTCGCGCCCGTACAGGTGCACGGAGATGCCAGCGTCCGCAAAAGACTTGGTCGTCGCAGCCAGAATCTTGTCGATCAGGTCGCGCCGATTGCCGCGGGCGACCTTGAGCGCTTGGCTCAGGACCGCATAGCGCATCGGGTGACCGTGCTGGAAACCGAGATCCTGCAATTCGCGGTACACCTGATTGAGCCCCAGCCGGTAGGCGATGGGGGCGTAGATATCCATCGTTTCGTTTGCGATGCGGCGGCGCTTCTCCGGTGCCATGGCGGCCAGCGTGCGCATGTTGTGCAGGCGGTCGGCAAGCTTGACCAGAATGACGCGGATGTCGCGCGCCATCGCAAGCAACATCTTGCGAAAACTCTCGGCCTGATTTTCTTCGCGGTTGGAAAACTGGATTTTGTCGAGCTTGGTCAGCCCGTCCACCAACACGGCAACGGTCGCGCCAAAGTGCTCGACGAGTTCCGCCTGGGTTATGCCCTTGTCTTCGGCCGTGTCATGAAGCAGGGCGGCCATCAAGGCCTGGGTGTCAAGTTTCCAGTCGGCGCAGATCTCAGCGACCGCCACCGGGTGCGAAATGTAAGGTTCACCGCTTGCACGGTATTGTCCGAGGTGTGCCGCGTCCGCGAAGCGATACGCGTTGCGGATCAACTGGAGGTCGCCCTCCGGCAAATACGCCGATATCTTGTCAAGCAAACCAGCCAGGCTGACCGCAGCTGGCTTGTCGAGCGGCATGCTCAGCGCGCCGTCAGCGGCCGCGCCCGAATCCTGAGGCAGGTCCGCGTGCTGGGCAGGCTTGCGTTTGACGACAGGGCGGTTGCGGGGTACCGGGTTGCTGCCGGTCACGGGTGGGCGGCTTTGCATGACGTAGGGTCATCAGGAACACCGCGCCCCCAGATGCCGTCGGCGCCCTCAGGCGGGGACGCGCTTGAGCATTTCAATGCCAACCTGACCGGCAGCGATTTCGCGCAGCGCCGTCACCACCGGCTTGTCGCGGCTATCAACCTTCGGTGTGTGACCCTGAGCGAGCATTCGCGCTCGGTAGGTGGCAGCCAGCACGAGTTGGAATCGGTTAGGGATCTTTTCTAGACAGTCTTCGACGGTGATACGGGCCATGGCAGTTCCAGTGAAAGTCAGAGCGAGCGACTCAGCCAATGCCGAGCGCCTTGAATACTTCGGGATGAGCGCGGTGCTGTGCCGCGTAGCGCAACCGTTGCGCGACCACGATGGCCTGCAAGTCGCGCAGCGCGTGGGAGATATCGTGGTTGACGATTATAAAGTCGAACGTCGAGGCATGCGGGGTTTCCACCCGAGCCTCGCGCAGACGCCGGGCTATGACGTCCGGGGCGTCTTCGCCGCGACGTTTGAGCCTTGCTTCGAGTTCTTCGAACGAGGGCGGCAGGATGAATACGCTCACTGCGTTGCTGAACTGCCGCTTGACCTGCTCGGCGCCCTGCCAATCGATCTCCAGCATGACGTCCACGCCCTGAGCCATGCGCTGCTGAAGCCAATAGCGCGAGGTCCCATACAGATTGCCGTGGACCTCCGCCCATTCGAGGAAGTCGTCGGCCTCGATGCGGCGCTGGAACTCGTCACGATCGACGAAGCAATATTCTCGACCGTCCTCTTCCTGTCCACGCGGGGGACGCGTCGTGTAGGAGATGGACAGTTGAATGCCCTTGTCCTTGGACAGGAGCTTGCGCACCAGGCTGGATTTGCCAGCCCCGCTCGGAGCTGCGACGACGAACAAATTGCCTGGGAAGTCCATGCGCTGTCGTATTGGGGCTAGGGTTGAGAACCGAGGGAGAGCTGTGAGGGCGCAGGAAGACGTGTTGGTCCGGCCAGAGCTGCCGGGGCCTTGCTATTCGAGGTTTTGCACCTGCTCGCGCATTTGCTCGATGCAGACCTTCATGTTGACTGCCAACTCGCTGAGTTCGAGCACGGCGGATTTGGAGCCCAGGGTATTGGCTTCCCGATGCAGTTCCTGAATCAGAAAATCCAACCGTTTGCCCACTTCCCCACCAGTTTCGAGCACCGCGCGTATGCCATCAAGATGGGATTGTAGGCGGCTGATTTCCTCGGCCACATCCACGCGCAGGGCGAACGCTGTGGTTTCTTGCAGAAGACGCTCCTGGACCGTCTCCGGATTTGCGCCTCCGCCTAGGGTCGCCAGCGCGTCCCTCCAACGGGTCATGAAGCGTTCCTGCTGCCGAAGCACGGCCTGCGGCGCCACGCTTTCAGCTGCACGCGCCCATTGCTGCAGTTGCTCGCAACGCTCCAGCAGGAAACTGCGAAGCCGATCCCCTTCCGCCGCGCGCGCCTTCTGAAGCCCCTGCAACGCCCCCTCGAGGGCCTGCTGCAAAGTGTTCGCCAATGCAGTCGCATCCTTAGAGGGCTGTTGCTGCTGTGCCGCGCCAAGGCGCCATACATCGGCCACGGAGAGGCTGCGCAGGTGCGGTGCGCGCTGCAGCAAGGAGGCTTCGGCTTGGAGCAATGACTCGACAATTTGAAGATCAGGCAGCATCTGCGCGGACTGGCCCTCATCCAGATTGACCCTGCATTCCACCTTGCCACGGCGCAGTTCCCGAGTCAGCGAGGCACGGACAGTGACTTCGCTTGCGCGCAGTTCGTCAGGCAGGCGGAGCAACAAATCCAGAAAACGGCTGTTCACACTGCGCAACTCGACGCGTATCGTCAGGGGTGCAGGTGAGCCCGGAACGGGCAAGCCGACCTCAGCGTAACCGGTCATGCTATAAAGTAATTTCACTCGATGCTCCTTGGTCGAACGCCGCATTTTTTCATAATGCGGCGCGCGAGCTAGCTAGCATTCCCTCCGTAGGGCAGTCCTGCCGTTGTCAATCGACATGTCCAAAGCCAAGCCAGCACCTCTTGAACCCGATACGCAGGTTGGGGGCTACCGCATTCTGCGCAAGCTGGCCAGCGGTGGATTTGGCGTGGTCTACCTCGCCCTTACGGCGGATGGCCAGCGCGTGGCCATCAAGGAGTACTTGCCGGCATCCTTGGTGGAGCGGGCTGCGGGCGAGATGGTGCCCATTGCGCACCCCGAGAAATTGGCGCTATACCGCCTTGGGCTGAAGAGCTTCTTTGAAGAAGGCAGGTCGCTGGCGCAGATCTCGCATCCCAGCGTCGTTGGTGTGCTCAATTTCTTCCGGGAAAATGAAACGGTCTATATGGTGATGAATTACCTGGAGGGCTCATCACTGCAGGAGTTCGTGATCACGGCGCGCGAGCTCAAGCGAAAGAAGATCTTCCGCGAATCCACCATTCGTTCTCTTTACGACGAAATCCTCCAAGGCTTGCGCGTGGTGCACCAGCACAAGATGCTGCACTTGGACATCAAACCGGCCAATCTTTTCATAACCGACGACGACAAGCCCATCCTCATCGATTTTGGTGCAGCCCGCGAGGTGCTGGGGCAGCAAGACAAGCGTTTTCGGCCCATGTATACCCCGGGTTTTGCGGCCCCGGAAATGTATAAGCGTGATGCGTCATTTGGTCCGTGGACGGACATTTACTCTGTCGGTTCCTGCATTTACGCGTGCATGACCGGTTATCCCCCGTATGAAGCCACACAGCGGTTGGAAAAGGACCGACTGCCGATGCAGCTATCAAAATTGCGCGGCATCTATTCGGACAACCTGATTGAAATCGTTGAGTGGTGCATGTCGCTGGATCCCCTGGCACGCCCCCAAAGTGTGTTTAATCTGCAAAAAGAGCTGGGCGCTGAAGATCCACGCCGTTACACACAGCTCACCCTCAGTGAAAAATTGCGTATGCAAATCGACGAGCTCGTGCATGACACCAAATCGCGCGTTGACAAGGCTAAGCAGGCCACGCGTATGGGGGGCAGTGGGGCTACGCGCATAGGCCCCGGCGGTGGCGTCCGCGAGAGGGCACCATCAGGGCGGGATAAGCCATGAAGTTCTCGATCTACCAGGTCAGCCGGCGCGGCGCGCGCTTGGCGAACGAAGACCGCATGGGTTACTGTTACACGCAAGACAGCGTGCTTTTGGGGCTGGCTGACGGGATGGGTGGCCACCCTCGCGGCGATATGGCCGCGCAACTCGCACTGCAGACCATTGCAGCCATGTTCCAGCGTGAAGCCAAGCCAGCGTTGGATGATGCGCGCGCCTTCCTTCGCCGAGCGATTCTCACGGCCCATGAACAGATTCAACGCTACGCCAAGACTCAGGGCCTGAGCGATTATCCGCGTACCACGGTCGTTTTGTGTGTGCTGCAAAAGGGCGTTGCACAGTGGGCGCATGTTGGCGATTCCCGCTTGTACTACCTGCGAAACGGGGCTTTGCTCACCCGCACTCGTGACCATTCGCATGCCGAGCAGCGCATGCTGCGCGCGGTGCGCGAAAACAACCCGCTGGATGCCACATTGGACGGCGGGCCCGTAAACCGCAACGTTCTCTATACCTGTCTGGGTTCGTCCCAGCTCCCCTTTGTGGAAATCGGTGTGCCGCAGAGCCTGCGCTCAGGGGACGTGGTGATGCTGTGTTCAGACGGTTTGTGGAGCCAGCTACCTGAGGCCACGATCGTGCGGTTGCTCAGTGAACGCGTTTTATCTGATGCCGTGCCCGAGATGGTGGAACTGGCACTGCGGCAGAATGCTGTTGAGTCGGATAACGTCACCGCGCTCGCAATGGAGTGGGAGGCGGAGGCTGAACACGAAACGACACAGGGCGTGAGCACCGAGGGCATCCGTCCGGGTGTTTTCGCATCGACCTTCCAGTCGGGACTACCGGATATGCAGATGGACGAACTCGATGATGCTGCCATCGAACGATCCATTGCTGAAATTAACGAAGCCATCCGCCGCGCTGCGGCCAAAAAATAGATCTCATGCCTTATTCCCGTTCCGACCGCCGTCAAGCCGCAACGCTGCGTCCCCTTCGTCTTCTGCGCCAGTTCACCTGTCATGCCGAGGGCTCAGTCCTGGTGGAGATGGGACGCACACGCGTGTTGTGTACGGCGAGTGTCGAGGAACGTGTGCCTCCGCATCGCAGGGGAACTGGTCAAGGCTGGGTGACCGCCGAATATGGCATGTTGCCGCGTGCGACTCACACGCGCAGCGAACGTGAAGTCAAGCGTGGGCGGCCGCAGGGGCGCACCGAGGAGATCCAGCGACTCATCGGGCGTAGCCTTCGCAGTGTGTTTGACTTCACGTCGCTCGGAGAGCGCCAGATCGTCTTGGATTGTGATGTGCTCCAGGCCGACGGAGGCACCCGCACGGCTGCCATCACCGGAGCTGCCGTCGCCGCTTGGGATGCATGCACCTGGCTGCAGAAGCAGGGGAAAGTCGCTTGCAATCCCATGCGAGAGTTGGTGGCGGCGGTTTCCGTTGGTTTGCTTGGTGGCGAGGTGTTGCTCGATCTGGCCTATGAAGAAGACTCGACCTGCGATTGCGATATGAACGTTGTTGGCACGGCATCGGGCGCTTTGGTGGAGGTGCAGGGCACCGCCGAGGGTGAACCGTTTCACCGCACTCAGCTTGACGCGCTCATCGACGCGGCGCAGCTGGGCATCGCACAACTGATTGGCGCGCAAAGGCAGGCCCTTGATCTGGCATGACGAAACCGCCGTTAGACGATGCCCCGCAGTTGGTTCTGGCAACGGGCAACCCTGGGAAGTGCGCTGAATTCCAGGCGATCTTCAATGGTCTGGTGATCGAGCTCGCTCCGCAGTCGGAGTACGCGGTGCCAGAGTCCCCTGAACCCCACTGCACCTTCGTGGAAAATGCGCTGGCCAAGGCGCGCCACGCGTCGGCGCATACAGCCTTGCCTGCGCTCGCCGACGATTCGGGTCTGTGTGTGCTCTCTCTCGGTGGCGAGCCTGGGGTGTGGTCGGCACGCTATGCGCAACCGACAGGGGACCCTGCGGCTGACCGCGCCACACAGGATGCGCTGAATAACGCGAAACTCCTCAGTGAGCTGAGCGCTTGTACCGATCGCCGCGCGCATTTCGTGTGCGTGTTGGCTGCCGTGCGTCGGCCTGACGATCCGGAGCCACTGATTGCCCATGGATGGCTGCATGGACGCATTGCGATGAAGCTGGAAGGAACAGGCGGGTTCGGCTATGACCCGCTGTTCGTCTTGAACGAAAGCGGCGCGACGCTCGCACAGCTGCTGCCCGAGGACAAGAATCGTGTCAGTCATCGTGCGCGCGCCGCAGGGCAGATGGCGCAACTGCTGCAGGCTTTTTGGGGCGTGCAGCGACAGCTTGGCGCTGACTTGAAGCGTTGATGATTCTCCCCGCGAATTTGTGGAAATCGCCATGACGGAGCCTGTGATTCCCATCGTCGACGCGCCGCTTGCGCATGGGCAGACGGCGCTGGCTGATGCTGCTGCTCGCATGCCCGACTATATGCGGGCAGGTACGTTGCAACTGCATGCGCTGCCGCCGCTCAGTCTTTATGTGCACCTGCCTTGGTGCCTGCGCAAATGTCCGTATTGCGATTTCAACTCGCATGAGTGGCGAGGGGGGCAGCCCCAGTTCCCCGAGCTGCGCTACGTGCAGGCGCTCGTCGCCGATCTGGAAACTGCGCTGCCACTGATCTGGGGCCGACGCGTCACGAGCATCTTCTTTGGGGGGGGCACTCCGAGCTTGTTCTCGCCCAATGCCGTCGACGCGCTGTTGGCGCAAGTGCGCGCTCGCGTGCAACTCGCGTCCGACGCGGAGATCACCCTTGAGGCTAATCCTGGAACCTTTGAGCGCGAGCGTTTCAAGGCTTATGCCCAAGCCGGGGTCAATCGTCTGTCCATTGGCGTGCAGAGCTTCGACGATAACATGCTCGGCCGGCTCGGGCGTGTACACGACGCTGCGCAAGCGCGGGCTGCCATCGAGGAAGCCCAAACCGTCGTGCCCAACTTCAATATCGATCTCATGTTTGCCCTGCCAGGGCAGACCGTCGAACATGCGCGAGCCGAGGTTGCGAAGGCGCTAGCTTTTCAGCCTGCGCACCTGTCGCTTTACCAGCTCACCATCGAGCCCCAGACTGCATTTGCAAAGCGGCCTCCCGCGCACCTCCCCGACGGCGATCTCGCCGCCGACATGCAGCAGGCAGTCGCCGATACGGCTCAGGCTGACGGACTCGATCGCTATGAGGTCTCCGCCTATGCTCGACCGGGCCACGCCTGCCGCCATAACCGGAACTACTGGGATTTCGGCGACTACCTGGGCATCGGCGCCGGGGCACACTCCAAGCTGAGTTTCGCGCATCGCATCATTCGCCAGACTCGATGGCGGCAGCCTGAACGTTATATGCAGCAGGCTGTGCAAGGCGCACCGGTCGAGTCCGAAGCCGAAATCGCAAGGCGGGAGCTTCCATTTGAGTTCCTTCTCAACGCCCTGCGCCTGCGCGAAGGTTTTGCAAGGGAGCTTTACGCGCAGCGTACGGGCCTGCCTCTGTCCACGTTGCAACGAGGGCTCGAGGAAGCCAATCGGCTTGGGCTTGTTACGCAAACTGCAGGGCGCATCGCTGCAACCCCAAGGGGATGGGACCTTCTCAATGAGGTACTGACATTGTTTCTCCCGTCGGATCAGGCCCACCAACCGGGGGCGGTTCAGCCAAATGCGCTTGAGTTCTGAGCCTCACCTACAATCCTGATCCTTCGGAAGCGTGGCAGAGTGGTCGATTGCACCGGTCTTGAAAACCGGCAACGGGCAACCGTTCGTGAGTTCGAATCTCACCGCTTCCGCCAGTACCCTATTAAAATCAATAGGTTGATGGATTCGACCCACGATTCATCCCACAAAACAGCGTCAGTGGGCTTGTTATTCACAGGCCGGCGTCGGTCCCGTCGCCCACAGTTCGGCCAGTATCCGGCGCTGCTCGGCCCGCGCCAGCTCGTTGATGTGCTGCGCCTCGGCCAGCCTCCAAAGCAACTCCACTTCCAGCGGGGTGCGCTCGACCATGGATTCCAGCGCGATCGCCACGTCCAGCAGTTGCTCGTCGGTCCGCTCAGCTAGGGATCTCGCGGCGGCGTGCATGGTGCGTCCCTTCCAGTGCGATACGAGCAGCGTAGAGCGCGCAGGTGCGGCCGGGCGTTGATCTGCTGTTAGCTCAGACAGAAAAATGCCCAGCACATGGCCGGGCGGAACTACTGATTTGCACAAATGGGGGGCTGCGCAAATCAGGAGGAGACAAGCGCAAGGTACGCGCCGCATGCGTCGCCGTCTGTGTGGTGGCGCACCAAGGATTGCATGGGGTTGTTTTGCAAAGGCTCTGCGCGAGTTAGTCCGGGGTGGCACTAACCGGCCCCTATCTCAACCCCGGCCCGCGAGCTGGCGCATCAAATCGGTGGCGCTGGCGAGTAACTCCGCGTCAGGCGCGATCTCTTTTCGCGTCAGGATGCGAGCATGCGGCGACAGATCCACTCCGACACCTCGCAACAGTTCGTCAGGATCAAGCCCGATGCTGCCGCAGGTGTCGGCGTAGGCCATCCAGTACGCCTTGATGCTGGCGCTGATTTCCGCAATGCACTCGGTCAGGCGGTCGAACTCGTCCGGGTTGCATCCGTCGCCACTGGTCAGGTGATCGAGCATGTCCAGGTGCGCCACGTATCGAATAACCTCCGGCTCGAGCAACAGCGCCGTGCGCAGCGCCATGCGCTCGGTGCAGTGCATCAGTCGCCAGAATTCCAGATCGTGCGCCCGGTAGGTCGCCATTGGCGCGGTGTCCATCAGGCGTGCGGTTTCTGAATCATCGCGCCGGGCCAGTGCCGAGACTACGGCAACGACACGGGAAGCCGGGCCGAGGGTCGAATACAGCTTATCGGTCATGGTCATGGCTTGGCCTTGTCGTTTTGCAGGCGTAAGGCACGCTCCCGGGCGGCGGTGCGCTGCTCCAGATCGTCAATCCGCAAAACCTGCGCGATCTGATTCAGGATGAAGGTCAGTTTTGAGGCGTCGGCAACGTCGAGCCGGCCTGCGCGCGCTTCCCGGTAGAGGGTTGCCATCTCCCTGCGCACGTCCGCACGGGTGGCAAGAGGGGGGAACGGTGCCAGGTTCTATCTGGCATCTCAACTGTTGGCGCCGAACGGGAGTTGACCAGAGCAGGGTGTTCGCGCCGATTTGCCATTGAGCTGGTAAAAGAAGCGGGACGTTCAACGAAATGCTGCTCTCGGCCGCATCCAGCCTGATCAGCGCTGCCGATTGGCAGCTTGGTCATATCTGCGTCGGCGCGAACACACCCTTCCATGCACAGATCCCGATCTTCTTCAGACGCGCGCCTGCGAGGCCTGCGCCGCATGCAATCCATCGCCCTCGGCTTTCTTGCGGTGGCAGTTCTGGGTTTGATTTTGGCCACGGACATGGGCGGCCAAGGCGCCTGGGGCTGGGTCAAGGCCTTCTGTGAAGCCGCCGCTGTGGGCGCGCTGGCTGACTGGTTTGCCGTGGTTGCGCTGTTTCGCCGGCCGCTGGGCCTGCCCATTCCGCACACCGCCATCATTCCCGCCAACAAGGACCACATCGCCGACAACTTGGCCGCGTTCGTGCGCGATCACTTCCTCGACCCCAAGGCCCTGCTGGAGAAGCTCGCCGTGTTTGACCCGGCCGCACGCCTGAG
Organism: Pseudomonadota bacterium; assembly: GCA_019351955.1. Lineage (GTDB taxonomy): Bacteria > Pseudomonadota > Gammaproteobacteria > Burkholderiales > Burkholderiaceae_C > Thiomonas_A. The sequence continues at coordinate 395 of JABBOE010000014.1, read as the reverse complement.
CCAGTGGCTGGCCGACCCGGTGCGGGTGCATGGCTGGGTGAGCGCCGCGCGGAAGTGGGGCTTGCAAACTCTGGACTGGCTGGATGACCGCAGCCTGCAGCAAGGCGTCAAAGACATCGTGCTCGAGGCCCTGCAGCGCTGGGATGCAGCGCAGACCGCAGGGCAGGTGCTCATCGTGCTCACCCGCGACGGCCGCCATCAGGATTTGCTCGACGGCGCACTCGAGAAGATCGGAGAGTTCCTCAAACAGGCGGAGGTGAAGCAGCGCGTCTCAGCCTTGCTGGTGAAACACGCCCGCAAGGAGTGGCCCACCGTCGTCGGCCTTGTTAACGCGGTGAAGTCAGAACTTGTGAACGAATCCCCTGGGTCGTGCGTTGAATGGAGCATGAGCGCGC
>JABBOE010000133.1 GCA_019351955.1 Pseudomonadota bacterium | reverse complement strand
CGACCACGAACCGCGCCAGGCTGTTGGCATCGACCCTTCAACCCTTCAACCCTTCAACCCTCTTGATTCGGGCCCGGCTGGGCACGCTCGCGGCGCTTGGCGTTGAAGTGCAATACCTTGGCTGGGCCGTCGATGCGATGCTTGGCGGACAGCGCCTGCAGAGCGAGCTGGAATTCGCGAGGAAGGCGGCACATGGCCTGTGCTGCGGTGTCCTCGTAGCTCACGGATTCAAAGGCTACAGGCTGGTCCAGCGCTGTTCTCGCATGGGCCTGGAACGAGGTCCAGGCGAGCATCACCCAGCATTTGTGCGCACTGTCGAGGAACACAAACTCCTCGGCATCGAGGATGGCCAGCACTTGCATCGATCGAATCGGGACGAAGGCTACGCCGTTGGGGCTTCGCGCCTGAAGCGCGCGGCCAAGGTTATAGGTCGCCGCCGGCATGGTACGGTACTCGCGGGCGATGGGCGGGGCGCGGTAGACGGTGATGTCCATGGATGCTCCAGAGCGGGTTCTCAAGCGTGCACGCGGTTTTTTGAGCTGGGAAAGGGCGTCGTGGAGAGGCGGTCGGTCGCGCTGAGGATTCGCTCAGGACTCCATTTTGAGCAATCCGTCCAGGGAAAGTGCGCGCTCTTCGTCGCTGATGATGTGCCCCAGAAGTGGCGACACGGCGGCGGCGGCTTCATGGTCCAGCAGTAGCACGTCCACCAGTGCGGCAATAGGCGTCTGTGCCGGATCCACCAGAAGCGCCCAGCGCATCGACTTGTGTCGCTCCGTGGGTGCCACACGGCCGATCCAGCCCATCCGCTCCAGCGCGTTAAGCTTCGTCTGCAGATGCAGGGGGTCGCAGCGCAAGGCACGCGCAAGTTGCAGCGTTTCTTGTCCGCTATCGGGAGCCTGACGCGCCTGCGCGAGAAGGCGCAGCAGCTTGAGTGCAAGCAAGAAATCGCCTCCGGCCGCATTCTGGACGGGTAGGGCGCGCACCCTTAGCAAAGGCAGCAATGCAGCCAGCATGGCACCCAGCAGCACCACAATCCAGCTCCAGTAGATCCAAAGGAGAAAAATGGGTAAGGTGGCGAAAGTCCCATAGACAGCCGTGAACGTGGGGACGCTGGCCACGTACCAGGCAAACGCGTGTCCGGCAAGGTCGAAGCCCACCGCCGCAAAAAGACCACCGGTCAAGGCGTCACGCCATTTCACATCGGTATTCGGTACATAGCGGTACAGAGCCCCGAGCGCCGAGCCCATGAAAACCCACGACAGCACGGTGAGCAGGATGCCCGTGCCACCCGGAATATGGTGCAGCCAGCCACGGTGCGCAGCCATCAGCGCGGCGGACCCTGCCAGCCCCGCACCGAGCACCAGCGGGCCCAGCGTGATGGCCGCCCAGTACAACAGCACGCGTTGCGCGAGCGGGCGCGGGCGTGCCGTGCGCCAAATGGCGTTGAGTGCCTTATCGACGGTGAGCATCATCGAGGTTGCAAGAAACACGAGACCTGCGACACCAACCGCACCCAGGCCTTTGGCCTTGGCCGCGAACTGGTTGAGGTAGCCAAACACCGTCTCGGCGATGTTCTGCGGGAGCAGGGCATGGGCAAATTGCGTCTGTAGATGCTCCTGCATGGTGTGGAAAGCCGGAAACGCCGTGAAAAGCGATAGACCCACGGCCAGTAGAGGCACCATGGAGATCAGCGTCGTGAAGGTGAGGCTGCCCGCAGTCTGCGCCAGCCGTTCCTGCCCAAAGCGACGGATCAGGAGGCCAAGGGTTTGCGGGATATCAGGTGGACGGTAGCGCGGGCGCATAGGATTGCAATATGCATGAAATTCTGATTCTCTATTACAGCGTACATGGAGGCACCCGCGCTCTGGCGGAAGCCATTGCGCAGGGAGTGGCTGAGGTTCCCGGCATGCTGCCACGTGTGCGCACTGTGCCACGTGTGGCGGCAGTTGTGCAGCGGACTGAGCCGCCTGTTCCGGCCGATGGCCCGCCCTATGTGGAGCAGGCGGATCTGGAGGAGTGCGTTGGACTGGCGCTCGGCTCGCCCACGCGCTTCGGCAACATGGCCGCACCCATGAAATATTTCTGGGACCAGACCTCTGGGCTATGGCTCTCCGGTGCGTTGGCAGGCAAGCCAGCGGCGGTGTTTACGTCCACCGGAAGCCTGCACGGCGGGCAGGAAAGCACATTGTTGTCCATGATGCTGCCGTTGCTCCACCACGGCATGTTCATCGTGGGGTTGCCTTATGTTGAGGCTGAGTTGATGACGACCGCAAGTGGCGGAACGCCTTACGGCGCCAGCCACCACGCAGGGCATGACTCCAGCCGAACGGCTACGGGTGAAGAACTCCGGCTTGCACTTGCACTGGGTCGCCGCCTGGCGGCAGCGGCGCAAAAGCTTGTCGCGTAAAGGCATCGTGATGCGCCCACAAGCACTCCAGAGCGACAGGCCAACGCAAAGCCGGGGAGTGGTCACCCCCGCGTGGCGGCTCGCCAACATTCTCATTTGGGCGGCTCTCGTCGTGCTGTGCCTTGGCTGGGAGCTTGTGTGGGCACCCCTGCGCCCCGGGGGTTCGTGGTTGGCGCTGAAGGTGTTGCCGTTGCTAGCTGCCGCGCCTGGCATGTGGCGCGGCAAGCTTTACACCTACCAGTGGATGAGCATGTTGGTGTGGTTTTACCTGGCAGAGGGTGTTGTTCGCGGGCTCACGGACCCGCTGCAGGCGTCTCGCGCCCTCGCCTGGGGAGAATGCGCACTTGCGTTGATGGCATTTGGGCTGATGGCGGTCACCTTGCGAGCCCATGCCCGCGCGCCGACGCCGCGCCGGGATGAAACGTCATGAACCTTGCTGATCGCCGCCTCTTTCTTGATGCGCTGCGGGCCTTGCTCGGCACGAGCCATGTGCTGGACGCCGCACAGGAACTCACCCCATACGCTCGCGACTGGCGGGGTCGCTACCACGGTCAGCCGCTGGCGGTCGCCTTGCCAGGAGACACGGCTGAAGTGGCGGAGGTTGTGCAGCTCTGCGCCACGCACGGCGTACCCATCGTGCCACAGGGGGGCAATACAGGCCTCGTTGGCGGCGCGACGCCTGATGCCACCGGCACCCAGCTCCTGCTTGGGCTCAAGCGCTTGCGTCGCATCCGTGCGCTGTCCGTGGCTGATGGCGTGCTGGTGGCCGAAGCTGGCTGCATTCTGCAATCCGTGCAAGAGGCGGCACAGCAAGCCGACATGCTGTTTCCGTTGAGTCTGGCGGCCGAGGGCAGCGCCACAATTGGTGGCGTGCTGTCCACGAACGCGGGCGGCACCGCCGTTCTGCGTTACGGCACAGCGCGGGCGCTGTGCCTGGGTTTGGAGGTGGTGACAGCGCAGGGCCAGGTGTGGGACGGGCTCTCCAGCTTGCGTAAAGACAACACGGGCTACGATTTGCGCGATCTGCTCATCGGTGCCGAAGGCACGCTTGGCATCATCACGGCGGCCAGCCTGCAACTGTTCGCGCAGCCGGCGGCACAGCTCACAGCGCTGAGCCTTGTGGCAAGCGTACGCGATGCGGTCGACCTCCTTCAGCAGGCGCGCGCAAGCCTCGGTGCGGGTCTCACTGGATTTGAGCTGATGAGTGCGCACTGTCTGCAACTTGTTCAGCGCCATTTCCCGCAATTGCGCCTGCCAGTGGAACTTGCCGCGCCATGGTGTGTGTTGCTCGAACTCTCTGACAGCGAAGGCGGGGTGCACGCCCAATCACGACTCGAATCTCTGCTCGGTAAAGCAATCGAGCGCGGTCAGGTGGTGGACGCCGCCGTGGCCCAGACGCTGGCGCAAGCGCAGGCGATGTGGGCGCTGCGTGAGCATATTCCGCTGGCACAGGCGGCCGAAGGGCTGAACATCAAGCATGACATCGCAGTGCCAATTTCGCGGATGGCCGCCTTCGTCGAAAGCACGGCTGAACTTGTGACCCAGGCCTTGCCGGGGGCGCGGCTGATCATCTTCGGTCATCTGGGTGACGGCAATCTGCACTACAACGTGCAGGCGCCGCTCGATGTCGATGCTGCGAAATTCCTCGACCGGCACCAAGAAACCTGCAACACGATCGTGCATGATGCCGCCATTGCCTGCGGGGGCAGCTTTTCGGCCGAGCATGGGGTGGGACAACTCAAGACGGCGGAACTCGCGCGCTACAAGAGCCCGGTGGCTCTTGGCATGATGCGCGCCATCAAGGTTGCGTTGGACCCCCAGGGGATCATGAATCCCGGCAAGGTGATCGCATCATGAGCCCTGCATGCCGAGATTGATAATGGTCCCGCCCGAGAACGCGCCCCAACCCAGTCGCCCAGAACCTCAGGTGGGCTCGGCGACGCGTCAGGACGAACCTCCGCTACCGGCCTCGGCGAGCGCTCCAATGCGTCGCAAGGCTCCGTGGCGGCCGATCGCGCGAGCGCGCTTGGCCGCGGCTAGGCGCTTGGGTGTCAAGTTATGGAGCGAACACGGACCCCAGGCCTTGGCTGCCCTCCTGGCAACTGCCTGTGGTGTCTTGCAGATGCGCCCGCAGTTCGCGCCGCTGTTGGCCGCGCTTCAGCACTTGTTGCAGCGCGGTCCAGGCTCCGTCACGCATCTGGCAGATTTGGCTGCCTTGCCGCGCGTTCTCGTCGGAATCGGGCTGGTTCTGATGGCTTTCGGCTTGTTGCTTGGCGCACGCGTGGCCTGGGTCATTGGGCTCCTGCTGGGATTGTTATCCGCAGGGCTGGCATTGTGGATCGCGCGCCAGCCCAATGCAATTTTTGCCAGCGCCGCACTTCTCATCGCCGTATTGCTGGTCTACAGCCGGCACTTCAACCGCAGCAGCCTGGCAGCCAGTTCCCTCTTTGCCTTACTGGGTATCGGAAGCTTGTTGATCTATGGCGTGCTTGGCAGTCTGTGGTTTGGTGCGGGCTATGCGCCGCCCATTCAGAATCTGCCCACGGCCTTTTATTACACGATCGAGACCATGTCGACGGTTGGCTATGGCGATATCGTGCCACGTACGGTCGAGGCGCGGATGTTTACCGTGTCCATGATCGTGCTGGGGATCACCGTCTTCGCGACGACGTTGTCAGTCGTCATTGGGCCGCTAGTTGGCGGGAGCATCAAGCGGGCATTGGAGGGTCGCATGCAAAAGAAGCAACGGCGAAACCACTACGTCATTCTGGGCGTTTCCAGCTTGGCGTACACCATGTGGAAGGAACTGCACGCGCGCAACGTGCCTGTGACGGTGATCATCGGATCGGGTCAACATTCACCGTACCCGGAAGATGCCGATGTGATCATGGGCGATGCGACGCGCAACGAAGTTCTGCAGGAGGCCGGTGTCCCACAGGCCAAAGCTGTTCTGACCCTGCGCGACGATGATGCCGAGAACGCCTTCGCCGTACTGGCCGTGAAAGAACTTGCGCCTGGGGTGAAGACCATTGCGGGGGTGAATGATGCGCGCCACGTGGCCAAGATCCGCCGGGTCCAGCCCGATCTGCTCTTTGCTCCCCAGGTGCTGGGAAGCGATCTTCTGGTGCGTACCCTGTTCGGTGAGCCCATTGACAACGATACGGTAAGCAAGCTTTTGTTCGCACAGAATTGACGAAAGCCCGTTGCGGCGGTCGATTTGCGAACCGGCGAAAGGGCCGCTCGCCGGGTATAAGGGGCGGCCATGAGCCATGGATCGACGCGGTCATGGCAGGGCCGACGGGCGGGTCCTCCAGGTCATGTTCGACTGGAGCAAAGCAGCGGCGTGCATGGAATTGGTGCCTCCCCCTCGGCCGCCGTCGGTGGCGCGTGGTTGTGGTCTGCCGCTTTTGCGCAAGCCGGTTTTTGGATGCCGATTTGCGAATGCGGATCGTGGCATCGGCTTCAGTCAATCTGAGCGGAACCCTCTACCTGGCCCTGCCTCGTGCCATGATTTTCGGTCATGGTGCAGTGCTGGTTTGATCTGTGTCAGATGATCGCGATGCGATGCTTGGACAATGAACAGCGGGACGCCAACGATGCCCAACTTGGAGACGGTGCATGGCAAGCAGAACCAATGGCAGGCCGGATCAGGCGCAAGCCGATTGGCTCGACCGCTGGTGGCGAGCCGCTAACGACATCACCTGCGCGCAGATCTTTTTGCAGGACAACGTGTTCTTGCAAAAGCCCCTGTCTGCGGCGCACATCAAGCCGCGGCTTCTGGGGCACTGGAGCACAAGCCCGGGTTTGAACCTTCTCTATGCCCATCTCCTGCGTGTGGTGAGGCTGCATGGCGTGCAACCGCCTTTCCTAGCGAGCCCCGGGCATGGGGCGCCCGCCGTTTTGGCCAACGTATGGCTCGAAGGCAGCTACGCTGAGGTGCGGCCAGAGCTGAGTCGCAGCGCTGCTGGCATGCGTCGACTGTGCCGTGTATTGTCGACGCCAGGCGGTGTGGCTAGCCATGCTGGACCGCACATTCCTGGGTCGCTGCATGAGGGTGGCGAGCTGGGGTATGGGCTGCTGCATGCTTTTGGCGCTGCGTTCGACAACCCGCACCTGCTCGCGTTGGCGGTGGTGGGTGACGGCGAGGCAGAAGCCGGCCCAGCAGCAGTCAAGCTCAAAGGGAGGAAGAGGCAATGACGGAGATGGACATGAAAGACTCGCCGACAGAGGCCACGGGTCCATTGGCCACCGATGCGCCGCCGGGCTTCTCGCTACGACCCAGGCGGTTGGGGATTGACACGCATCACGAGCCGGTGGTGGTGCTGCGGGCCGACTCTCCAGTATGCCGCGCTGAGGGTTTTGAGGCACACGCGCGCATCGAGGTGCTCGGCGAGCGGCGGAGCATCATTGCGACGCTGAACATCCTCAAGACAGGTGAACTGATCAGCACGGACGAGGTGGGTCTGTCTGAGTCGGCGTGGCACCGCCTGGAGCCCGCAGCGGGCGAGCGTTTGCGTTTTCGCTACGCTCCGCCCACCGACAGTATGAGTCACATCCGGGCCAAGATTTTCGGCAGTCATTTGAGCGAAAATCAGTTCGATGCAATCATCGGCGAGGTGGTTGGCGGGCGACTTTCGAACGTCGAGATCTCAGCGTTCCTCGTCGCTTGCGCGGGCGGTCGCATGAGCACAGCCGAGGTCACAAGCCTCACACGTGCGATGGTGCACACAGGCAACCGCATGAGCTGGCCACACCCCGTCGTGGTCGACAAGCACTGCATAGGCGGATTGCCCGGAAATCGCACCACGCCTATCGTCGTGTCTATTGCCGCCAGTTTGGGGCTGATTATGCCGAAGACCAGTTCGCGCGCAATCACCTCGCCCGCGGGTACCGCGGACACGGTCGAAACGTTCACGCGCGTCGACCTGACCCTCGCCGAAATGCACCGCGTCGTGGAGGCCGAGGGGGGGTGCATGGTGTGGGGCGGCGCCATGAACATGAGCCCCGCCGATGACCTTCTGATCCGTGTTGAGCGCATGCTGGACCTGGACAGCGAGGCCCAGCTCGTGGCGTCCGTCTTGTCCAAGAAGGCCGCCGCTGGCTCAACGCATGTGGTGATCGACATTCCCACAGGCCCAACTGCGAAGGTACGCAGTCAGGGCGAAGCGCAGTCGCTTCTGCATGCACTCAGGCTCACGGCGCATGCGATCGGGCTGCAGCTGCATGGGATCATCAGCGACGGCAGCCAGCCTGTGGGTCGCGGGGTGGGCCCGGCGCTGGAGGCGCATGATGTGCTTGCGGTACTGCGAAACGACCCGGAAGCGCCGGATGACCTGCGCCAGCGCGCACTGCAAGTGGCTGCCGCGGTGTTGGAGCTTGGCGGCCTCGCGCAGGGCACGGTGGCGCAAGAAATGGCGCATGCTGCTTTAGCAGATGGTCGCGCCTGGCGAAAATTTCAGGCGATCTGCCAAGCGCAGGGGGGCTTTCACGAACCGGGCGTGGCGACGCATCGTTATCCCATTACGGCGCCGCGCGCGGGGCGAGTGGCTCGCATCGACAACCGCCTGTTGGCACGTGCTGCCAAACTCGCGGGCGCTCCTCATGCCAAGACCGCTGGATTGTGGCTGGGCGCCCACGTTGGCGAGAGTGTCGAACGCGATCAACCGCTGTTCGTGCTGCACGCGGAGTCTGAGGGCGAGCTCGAATATGCACTGGACTTCGTGCGTAGTCATCCCGCCCTCATTCATCTGGAGAGCTGAAATGCCGTCTCTCACTCTCTATCCGCTTCCTGGCAATGAGGAACGCGCGCAGGCGATCGGGCGTGCGCTGGAAGACCGCGCCGACGTACGACTCGCAGGCTGTACGGTTCACAGGTTTCCCGATGGTGAAAGCCTTGTGCGGGTGCAACCCCCTGCGGCTGGAAGCCAGGCGGTGTTGGTGTGTACGCTCAACGACCCGGACTCCAAGACCATACCGCTGCTCATGGCGGCAAGCACCCTGCGCGAGTTGGGCGCGGTGCAAGTCGGACTGGTGGCTCCGTATCTCGCCTATATGCGCCAGGACAAGCGTTTTCTGGATGGGCAAGCGGTCTCAGCCCGGGTGTACGCCAAGCTTCTCTCGGGGTACTTCGACTGGATGATCACGGTGGATCCGCATTTGCATCGCATTCATGACCTGTCCGAGATTTACAGCCTGCGATGCGCGGTGCTGCACGCTGCGCCACGCATTGCCGCTTGGATCAAGGACCATGTGCAACGGCCACTGATCATTGGACCGGACGCGGAAAGCGCTCAGTGGGCGGCCGATGTGGCGGCGCGTGCAGGTGCGCCCGTTGTCGTTGTGGAGAAGACCAGGCTGGGGGATAAAGACGTGCACTCGACAGTGCCGGATTTGCACCTTCATTCCGGCCGAACTCCTGTACTTCTCGACGACATCGTCAGCTCGGGGCGTACCCTGGTGGCGGTGCTGGACCATCTGCGACAGCGTCACACATTACCGCCCGTGTGTATTGCCGTGCACGGGTTGTTCGCTGGTGATGCGCTGTCCGCAGTTCGCACAGCAGGCGCGGCGACGCTTGCGGTGACCGACACTGTGGCCATTGCGAAGCACGAAGGCGTCCAGATCATCGATCTCACGCAGGACACGGCGCAAGGCGTGCTTGACATGGCCGAGGTCAATGCATGGCGGGCTACGCCAGCCCAGATACCAGCCAATACGGGAGCACAGCCATGATTCGCCTATCCAGCCACGGAGCCGCCAAGCAGGTCACGGGATCCTGTCATCTAGTCGAGACCGAGACCTCACGTGTGCTCATTGACTGCGGCCTGTTTCAAGGCGGGCATGAGCTCGCCGAGGAGAATGCCGAGGAGTTCGGCTTCGATGCGAGCACCATCGACGTGCTCTTGCTCACTCACGCCCATCTTGATCACTGCGGGCGCATTCCATTGCTGGTCAAGCGGGGGTTTCGTGGTCGCATCATCGCTACTGCGCCGACGCGCGAACTCGCCCGGCTGGTTCTGGCCGATTCGGCCGGCCTGCAGGAGGAGGAGGCGCGGCGCGCCGAACGTCATGCAAGGAACCGCGGGGATGAACA
>JABBOE010000132.1 GCA_019351955.1 Pseudomonadota bacterium | reverse complement strand
GGTGTCTCGATGCGTTGAGTTCATCGCGAAAGTTGAAACGTTCACAGGCTCTCAGTCAGGAACGGGGCGCTCCGACCCCGCGCGACCTGGCCTTCGACACCGCCGCTTGGCGGTGTTGTCGTTTGTGCGGCTGCGCGAGCGTAGCGGGCGGCTGGGGCGACCATCACCACATTGCCGCAAGGGGTACTGGCGGCACCGTTGCGCGGCCTGTAGCGACGCGGACGCCTACGGGCAGGGAACGCCAAACAGTTAGTTATTCGGGCTTTCCTGCTAAGGGCTTGCTACTGCACTGCGAGAGACGCAGGCATGTGTGACGAGGAACTGGAGCAGCAGATCGCACTCTGGTCGCGTGATCGCGAAGGCTGTAAGCGCCTGCAGCAGATTCCAAGAGTGGGCCCGATCACGGCCAGTGCGATCGTCGCGTCGATTGGGGATGCGAAATTGTTTCGAAACGCGAGGCAACTGGCAGCATGGCTGGAGGGGGCAGGTCATCCCGACACAGCCGGATGCGCTCCTCAATCGCCGCCAGATCCTGGGCTGCTGGGCATCGGCCGTAGTAAGTTCTATGAACTTCCAGTCGGGCATCATCGCGCGCCCGATCAAGATCGGGCCGCGCAGCCTGTGGCGCCAATCCGATATTCAGCGCTCGATCGAGTGGTTGGCGCGCCCAAGTTCGATCCCCCCGAAGCGGTGATTTCGGTCGGGAGTCCTGTCACGCATGACGTACTCTGTGCACTTCTGCAAGAACTGACCGGCGGAGTAACAGCGTGCTTTCGCAGGAAACTAATGCTTGTTGGCCACATTCCTTTTCCACGAAACGATGATGCCCACATAAGGAGAACCAAGAAGAATAAAGAAGAACAAACAGTGCAGGTTCACGCTTCCACACGGTTCGTTCGACATCGCACAGACTCCTCAGTTACGAGCCATTAGATTAATTCCATGTGACCGCGGTCAATAACGACCACTCCGGCTGCCCGTGTATCTGCATGGCATGGTCATGTTGCTAGATTCTCTGCATTTTTCGAGACCTATCCATCTATGTACTTTCGCGGAATTGGCACGGCCACGCCCCCTGCGCGCTACACCAAGGCGGAGTGTCTCGGCGCATTCCAGCAATCCGACTGGTTCGCAAGGCTCGACGCGCGTTCACACTTTATTGCTAGCTCGGTTCTCCAACGTGACAATGGCATGGAAGCGCGCCGACTTGCTGTGGAGACGCTTGGCGATGTGTTCACTATTGATCCGAACACCTTGGCGCAGCGCTTCCTCGACAACGCCCCCATGCTTGCGACCCGAGCGGCAGAGCGAGCCGTGGCACAGGCCGAGCTCAAGCTTGGCGACATTGGCGCCGTCATCGTCAGCACCTGCACCGGTTATCTCTGCCCCGGGCTTTCGGGCTACGTAGTGGAGCGCCTGGGCTTACGTTCCGACGTTCTGGCCTTCGATCTAGTTGGGCAGGGCTGTGCTGCGGCACTGCCCAATATGCAGCTCGGCCGCGCCCTGCTTGACTCGGGCGCAGCCGAGCATGTGCTCTCGATCTGTGTGGAGGTCTGCAGCGCAGCAATGTTTCTCGATAACGACCCCGGCGTGCTGATCAGCGCCTGCTTGTTTGGTGACGGTGCCGGCGCCGCCGTTTTGTCCAAATCACCCAAAAATTGGGGGCCGCATATGGTTTGGAAAGACAGCATGTCGCTGATCGAGTCGACCGAGCGCAAAGCGCTGATGTTCGAGCAACGCGACGGCATGTTGCGCAACATCCTGACACGTGCCGTACCGTCGCTGGCGGCTGAGTATGCGTACCGCATTCTTGGCACCGTACTGGCGCGTGCCGGGCTTGAGTCGGGCGACATCAGTACCTGGATCATGCATGCTGGCGGGCGCGATGTGCTGCTGGCGTTGGAGCGTAAATTTGACCTACCCGCAGAAGGGCTGCGCTACAGCGCCGCCGTGCTGCGCGAGTATGGCAATCTGTCCAGCGCGTTCGTCTATTTCGTGCTGGAGGCCGCGTTGGCTGACGACGCGCCACAAGGCTGGTGGTGGCTGTCGTCTTTCGGTGCCGGGTTTAGCTGCCACGGCGCTCTGCTAGAGGTCGTTGCTTGAACGCGGTGCGCACATGGCCCTTTATGGCGCAGCGGTATGGAGAACAAGCATGACGCCACTACCGCGCATTGTGAGCGCCGAAACCTTGGACGGGCTGGCTGAAGATGATCCCATCGCCATGCGCTCGCGGCGCGACTTGCAACGCGTACATCGCATCATGGGCACGCGCTCCATCCTGCTGCGCACCCTGCGGACATGGCCCATGCCGCGCGCTGAGGCGACACCGCTGCGCGTGCTCGAACTCGGCGCCGGCGATGGCAGCCTGATGCTGCGCGTAGCCCAGGCACTGGCACCGGCATGGCCACGCGTCGAGCTGACGCTGCTGGATCGCCAGGCGCTCATCCGGCCTGAGACGGTGCAGCAATACGCCGAGCTTGGCTGGACGGCCACTTCAACCCTTGTCGACGTCTTGGACTGGGCCGCAGAGCCTGATCAACTGCAGCGCACGGGCGACTCCAACCTTTATTGGGACGTGATTGTCACCAACTTGTTTTTGCACCATTTCCAGGGCCAGCAGCTGACATCCCTATTGCAGGCTGTCGCTGCCCGCTGCCACCATTTCCTGGCCTGCGAGCCACGCCGTGCTCGGTTTGCGCTCATTGGCAGTCATCTCATCGGCGCCCTGGGCGCGAATGCCGTCACGCGCCAAGATGCGGTGTTGAGCGTGCGTGCGGGATTTCAAAGCCTAGAGCTTTCCAAGCTGTGGCCCGTGCTAGACAGGACGTGGACGCTGCAGGAAGACGCCGCCGGGTTGTTCAGCCACTGTTTCACCGCCGTACGCGCAGGGGCGAGCTGATGCAAACCACATTCGACGCCATCATCATCGGCGCGGGACCGGCGGGCTCGACTGCCGCCCTCCTATTGGCGCGCGCCGGGTGGTCAGTCGCGTTGATTGAAAAACAGTATTTCCCACGGCGCAAAGTGTGTGGCGAATGTCTCGCTGCGAGCAATCTATCGATCTTGGACGAGTTGGGCATCGGCGAGGCCTTCCGCACCGCGGCCGGGCCCCAACTGCAACAGGTCGCCTTCGTGCGCAGCGACAATCAAGTGCTCGCCAAGTTACCGGCTGCCCGAGTTGACGGTCGGCGCTGGGGTCGTGCATTGGGACGTGAAACCCTGGACACGCTGTTGCGCGACCAGGCAGATGCGAAAGGAGTGACGGTGCTGCAACCCTGGGCTGTGCAAGCCGTGAACGGTGGTGTGGGCGACTGGCATATCGGGGTCCGTTCGGTGGAGTCACACACCTCGCTGACGCTTCATGCGCCTGTGGCCATTGCCGCCAATGGCTCTTGGGAGGCGTTGCCGTCGGACCGTCCACGGCGACAACTGCAGCGCCGTGCTGCAGACCTGTTTGCCTTCAAAGCCAATTTCCGCAGCGCGGCGCAACCCGAAGGTTTGTTGTCGGTACTCGCGTTGGAGGGCGGCTATGGCGGTATTGTGCTGGCTGATGGCGGCATCACGACCGTGGCCTGCTGCGTCCGCCGTGATCGGCTTGAAGCCTGCAGGCGCGCAGAGCCAGGGTTGCGCGCGGGTGAGGCGGTCGAAGTTTGGCTCACGCAAACCTGCTTGGGCGTGCGCAAGGTCCTGACGACGGCCCAACGCGAAGGGCCATGGCTCGCAGCAGGGCCCCTCGACCCAGGCGTTCGAATGCGCGCTAACGACGCCATGTTTCGCATTGGCAATGCTGCAGGCGAGGCGCACCCCATCGTTGGTGAGGGCATGAGCATGGCGCTGCAATCGGCTTGGCTGTTGTGTGCCCAGTTGCTGGACCCCGCCAAACACAAGGCTCAGTCGCATCATGGATTGGCAAGCCCGACATGGCAAAGCGAGGTCGCCGTGCGATACGCCACGACTTGGCGCCGGGAGTTCGTCCCGCGCTTGCGGCTTGCCGCGACTTTCGCCCACGCTGCAATGCGGCCGGCATGTTCTGCAGCGCTCATGACCGTTGCCCAGATGTGGCCAGGTTTATTGACGCGCGGGGCAAGCTGGGCCGGCAAGACGCGTGACATCACCCTTAGAAAAACAAAAGCCTTGCAGATGCCAGCGCGGCCAAAGGCAGAAGAGAATGGAGCCAAATGCGCAGACGTGGGGCCAACGCATACGCCTTCCTCCAACTAGCGCCAGCGACAACGCGCTGCGTCCTCGTCCCGTTGCTAAGTAGAAGGCAATGCAGTTGAGGTCTATCAAGCTTTACTAAGGAACAGCTATGACAACAACGCTTGAACGCCTGAGCGCGATTTTGGTCAAAGACTACAAACTCTCGCCACAAGCCTTGGTTCCCGAGGCAACACTCGAAAGTATGGGCATCGATTCACTCGGTGCGGCCGAGCTGTTTTTCAGCGCGGAAGATGTGTTCCACATCACCTTTCCTCCCGAGCAAGTCCCTTTGCCGACCCTTGGCGAGGTGGTGGGCTATATCGATAAATTGATTGCCGTGCAGCACGGAGGCACGCCCCACGGGGAACTGGACGCGCCAGGCGCACAAAGTCCCAGGCAGCAATGAGACGTGTTGCCGTCACCGGCATCGGTGTGATATGCCCGTTGGGCAACTCCGCTGCAGAGGTCTACAACAATGCCCATGGGGGGCATTCTGGCGTTCACCGCATCGACACCCCATTCGCCAAACGCCTCCTGGCGCCACTTGCGGCAAGCGTCAAACGTTTCGATGGCACAAACGACTTCGAAGCGCCAAGACTGCGCATGCTCGATCGCGTCAGCCAGTTCGCCTTAGTCGCGGCAAAGCAGGCACTCGATACAGCCGGGAGGTGCGTGCCCGCCTGCGACCGCAGCCGTACCGGCGTCTTCGTCGGCACAGGAATGGGCGGCTGCATGAGCAACGATGAGGGCTACAACACCCTCTATGGCGATGCTTCGAACCGCATCAAACCTTACACCGTGTTGCTCGGCATGCATAGTGCGCCTGCCGCCTGGATCAGTCTAGAGCATGACTTGCACGGCCCAAGCTTGACCTACTCGACCGCCTGCGCCTCGTCGGCCGTGGCTATCGGCGAGGCCTGGCTCCGCATCGCTAGCGGCAGCCTTGACTCGGCCATTGCCGGCGGCGCCGAAGCACCGCTCGCCTTCGGCTCCCTGAAAGCATGGGAAGCGCTGCGCACACTCGCCACGATCGACCCCACTGAGCCCGCTGCATCGTGTAAGCCGTTCTCAAGCAATCGTAGCGGCATGGTGCTTGGCGAGGGGGCTGCCATGCTGGTGCTGGAACCCTGGGAACACGCCGTCGCCCGTGAGGCGACCATTTACGGAGAAATTCTCGGTTACGGGCTGACCACCGATGCTAGCCACATCACCCGCCCAAGCGTGGAGGGCCAGGCCGCAGCCATGCGCGCCGCACTGCAGTCTGCGGCACTCAGTCCCTCGGACATCGACATGATCAACGCCCACGGTACTGGCACGCTGGCCAACGACGTCGCGGAAACAGCGGCGATCAAAGTCGTGTTCGGTGCCCGCGCCACGCAAATTCCCATCAGCGCCACCAAAGCCCTGCACGGCCATCTGCTAGGCGCTGCGGGCGCGCTGGAATGCGTCTTATCGCTACTGTCCCTGCAACACGGCACGGCCCTACCCACCATGCATTTGCAATCGCCAGACCCGTCCTGCGATTTGGACTATGTGCCCAATATGGCGCGTGATGGCGTCACCGCGAGCACCATGATTTCGAATTCCTTTGCGTTTGGCGGAACCAACGCGGTGCTCGTGTTGGGCGCTGCAGCCAATCATTGAACTGGTCAGGAGGCCCATTGAGGCGCAGCACCTCCGATTGCGTTTCACCCCAAGGCAGACGAGCAGGCGTGTGCTGGGGAGAACCAAAGCAAAGTGAAGCCAGGTAGTCGGCGCTTACATGGACGTCCAGTCCGACGTACACCTTGGTATCCTGGTTCATGGTCGGCCTCCACAACAATTGCTGATGACAGGCTCACACCATGTAGCTCGCCACGCTTGCGTGCAACCTACGAATCCCCAGGAGGTCGACTCCGCCTGGCAGGGCCTCCTAGCGACCATGATGTCTAGGCAAGCAGGTGGCGCGCATGCACGCGCGCATCGCCAACCTGCGCCGTGACTTCGTGCACAAGGAAACAACCGGTGTAGTCTAGTCTTGCGCCGTGCTTGCAACGGAACAACTGTCTCCGAAAACCATGAGCCGCCGCGTTCAGCAGGAGGCCGGACTGTGCCTATATGTTGCAGATGAAACAGTCCGCGCCATATGACGAATTGTCATAAGCGCTGCACGGTGGCGGCCTAGATTGTGAGGCCATCGGGGCCACAGTTCGTCGGCCCCTCCTTGCTTTTAAACACCTCAATTTGTTTTGCTGCTCAACAAGGCCTATCGTGCGGTCGGGAAAGCTTGAGGTCTTTAGGCGTCACTTTGGGAGAGATTCGATGCCTTGTCACACCGTCCTTGCGGGGCCTGCTACTGCTGTCATTGCCGGCATCTTGGTTGCCTCCGGGAGTGGCTTCGCGACAGTCGCTGCATCCGCCGCGCCGACGACATCCGTGTACACCGCCGCCAGCGCGTTGGCGACGTCCACGCCAATCAAGCATGTAGTGGTCATTTATCAGGAGAACGTTTCGTTCGATCATTACTTCGCCACATATCCAAATGCGACCAACCCCGTTGGCGAGCCGGCCTTTACCGCTGCTGCCAACACGCCCTCGGTGAACAACCTGGCCAGCGCCCATCTGCTCACCAACAATCCCAACGCCACGAACACCGCCAACGGAGCTAACGCTGCCGAGCCTTTCCGTCTCGACCGCAGTCAGGCCAACACCTCGGACCAGAACCACGCTTACACGGCCGAGCAGCAAGCGTATGACGGCGGTAGGGCCGACCTGTTTCCGCTTTACACCGGCAAGGCCATGACCGGCGGCGTGGGCGCCTTTGGCACCAAGGGCCAGGTGATGGGCTACTTCGACGGCAATACGACTACGGCGATGTGGAACTACGCCCAGCATTTTGCCATGAGCGACGACGCCTACACCAACACCTATGGCCCCTCTACCCCTGGCGCGCTGGAAGTGGTGTCAGGCCAGACCAACGGCATGCAGATTGTGGCGACTAGCAAGCAGCCGTTCACCATGTCCGCCTACTCGTACTACATCAAGGACGGCCAGGGCGGCCTCACAATGATCAATGACGTCGATCCCGCCCACGACGTATGCTCCAGCACCACCAACCAAGTGATGATGACTGGCCGAAACATCGGTGATCTTCTCAACACCGGAAAGATCTCATGGGGTGGCTTCATGGGCGGCTTCAACCTGCAGACGGTGAATCCCAATGGCACCACAGGCTGCAAGCGAAGCACTTACTCTCCAATAGTTGGCGCTGATGTGAACGACTACATCCAGCACCACAACTGGTTCCAATACTTCGCCTCCACCGCTAACCCAAAGCATGCTCGACCCAGCTCGATCGCAGCCATCGGCCACACCCTGGAGTCCGATGGCAAGACCGTCGATCCGGCCAACCATGAGTATGGCATGCAAGACTTTTTCGCCACCATCCAAGCAGGTAACTTCCCCGCCGTCTCCTATCTAAAGGCGCCCGCCTATGAAGACGGCCACGCCGGCTATTCCGACCCGCTGGACGAACAGGCTTACGTGGTCAAGGTGGTGAACTTCCTGCAACAGCACCCTCAGTGGAGAGACACCGTAGTGATCGTCACATGGGACGACTCCGACGGGTGGTACGACCATGCTTTCGCCACCACCACCAACCCCTCGTTCGACCATCAAGCTGACCAACTTGATGGTCCAGGCCTCTGCGGCAAGGCGGGCGCCACGCCAATGAGAGGTGTGAATGGAAAGCCAGTCAACGGCCGTTGCGGCCCGGGAACGCGCATTCCCTTCCTCGTCATCTCACCTTGGGCCAAAGCGAACTACGTGAGCAACACTCCGATCTCACAGGCTTCGGTGGTGCGGTTCATCGAAGACAACTGGCTGGGTGGGCAGCGCCTAGGAGATGGCTCATTCGACGCCACCGCGGGGTCGATCATGAGTATGTTCAATTTCTCAGGCAGAGCCGGAGCGAACACGCCGCTTTATCTCGACCCCAACAACGGCACACCATTGCATGCCGCCTCGGTACCGATGGAGCAGACCCGCGCGGCAGCGGGAGTGGAGAACTGAGTCAGCGCCCGCGGGGCCGCACTGACCTGCTGTGGAAAAGGTGCAAGATTGCAGCAAAACTGCTGCGTCCAATGCGCCTTCTGTTCTTCGCTCGCATAGGGGAGGCGTCGTGCTGATGGCAAACGGCATGCCGTGCCACATTGTTTGTGAGCGCGCAGAGCCTCGCTGCGGCCCTGCCTCCAAAGGCGGGCGGTGCACTTCCACAATGCCATGTAAACCCGGAGCGAGCGCTCGGCTTCCACAACGTTCGTGTCGCCCAAGGCGGGCGATCTATCCCGTTGGCACCGGCTGCACCGCAGAGAAGAACAACGGCCCGCTCGACGGAACGGACGCCAAGCTCGATGCCGTCGATCCTCCGTTCAATCACAAACCGATAGAAAGCCCAGCAGAGAGGGCGACGGACGTGCGCGGCATCACCCCTTACTCAAAGCGCTTGATGACGGCTGACCCAAAGCGCCGTCGCACATTGATCCATGCACGGCACATTGAGGCCACTGGTTCGAGATCACCTGGTCTTGCCTTCGTAATAAAACGCATCTAAATACATATCTCTCAACATATTACAAATAATATTCTGATAAATGTCGTGCTGTCACAATCAATGATTACGGTGTGAGATTGTCGTAATCACTTGTGGAGCCTGATCATGTCGATTGACACTCTTACCCGCCTAGCTCAAACCTCGGGGGGTATCCTTTACATCATGGGCGTGTTGCTGCTCATAGCGCTGGCGGTGACGATTGAGCGCTTTTGGGCTCTCGGGCGCATGCAAGCGCAATGCAAGTCCTGGGTCCATGAACTGAAAAACCATGCCCATGTCGATGCCAAGCTTCTGAAAGCCAAGATTGAGGGTGAACCTGACGCCCCTGCCGCCCAGATTGCTGCCGTTGCGTTGCGTCACGACATGCAAGACACACTGGAGCACTTTTCCAGTCACCTGGAAGAAGCCGTCATGGACCAGGCGCCGCGCATTGACCGCGGCTTGTGGATGCTCGACACCATCGTCACGCTGGCCCCGCTGCTGGGACTGCTGGGCACCATCATTGGCATGTTCAACACGTTTCAGGCGCTGTCTAACCCTGGAGCCGCCACGCAGGCTGTGACCGGCGGAGTTGGCGATGCTCTCGTGGCGACCGCTTCGGGCTTGTTTATTGCGGTGCTCGGTCTCGTGGCATTCAATGCGTTGAACCAGCGCGTGCGTCTGGTCATGCATCAGTTGGAGCGCCTCAAGCTGATGCTGGCGAACCGTATGGTGCCGCATTACCGCGAGGAGATC
>JABBOE010000131.1 GCA_019351955.1 Pseudomonadota bacterium | reverse complement strand
GACCTTCAGGCCATCATGAACTGAAAGCTTGGCAAACCGGGGGCGTCCATGTACGGGGAAAGCCCGGCGTCTGCCCGGCCTTGACGCGACGAAAGAATGCGGCAAAGGCCAGATCGAGCCGCTGCAGGGCCTGCTGCGAGGCGTGGCTGCCGAGCGCGATGAACTCGCCCCGATCGGCCTTCATCTGCGGCAGCGCGTTTGCTGCTCGTCGTAGGAGATGGACTTGCCGGCCTTGCGCCAGACGTCGATGCGTTCTTCGAGCGCCGCGTTGCACAACTCGCGGCGCAGTCGCGTCCACGCCTCCAGTCGCACCGTCTGCGCAGCATTGGGCTCGAGCTTGAAGGTAGCTTCGCGCCGTTGCACGCTGTTCTTTGATCCAAACAAACACGGAACACCAGGCGAAAACCGCCCGCTTGATCCCCTCTCCTGCCCGGACGGCTTCGCCGCAGCGACGCTACGCGTCGGGCCGGGCGAGGACGGGGCATGCGCGGGCATGTGTTCATTGAATATGCCCGCAATCTCAAGACGGATGCCGTTCAGGCAGGCAAGAAAATCGTGCAGGTGGCCGCTGACACGGGACACGCGGTCATCCACGCCGGGAAGGTGGTCGGCGGCGACATGACCCACGGCGTGAAGCAGAGCTACCAGGCGACAACACATGAAGTGAAAAAACTGAGCTAGGCGGGCGCACGCAGCGCCGCGCTGAGGTGAGAGCCCCGCGTCGTGATCGGATGAACGCGTGGGGGGCACGCCCAATTTGCGCTGGCGCCGATCCTGCATCGCCGATACCCGAGCGCTTCGTGCGGACCGTTCTGACCACATACGCCACAAGTCCCGCTGGCAGTTACGCGGTCACCTGCGAGGGTGTTTCCGCGTGGTACGGGCGTGAGTGGCAATCTCAGCCCCGGGGGTTCCGGAGCTTGCTTGGCCCCAAACCACGGATCTGCGCTTGATCCGTAGCGGCCTTTCATTGGACTAACTGGCTCGATGCTCGCGCATTGGGCCACCGTTCCATGGCTCGACTGCTTTGGATTGGAGTTCATCCGGCGGTTTGACGCCAAGTTCCTCCGCAACCTTATCCGGTCGCGGCTGCAAGCGATTGCGACGCCGATAGGCCGCGCCACGCACCTCGTTCGCACCAACATGGCCGACCAACCAGTCCAACAATTGCACATCGCGGGAGCTCTCAATGCGAACTCCGAGCCTCCACAGTAGCGGCTCACTCGCCAAATCACTCACGAAACTCTCCTTCGATAACGCACATCACTGACGCTGACGGCCCAAAGGCTTGCTGCCCCTTGTGTCACAACTTGTTTCAACTTTAGCACGCTCGATCCGGGATGACTCTGCGTTTTGTCAATATTTTGCGCCAACAACGTGGTGCCGCTGACGCAGCGCAGGCCGATGGCGCTATCGAAAGACCAGCACGCGTCGTCTCGAGCGTGATCATCGCACACCGACGACAAGCTTCTTGCCGGCCGCTGTGCAGGGCGCCCTGCAAATGGCGCACGGCAATGGCGTCACACGCCACGCGAACAGCGTCCCGGCGGCAACGGCCATCCATCCACGACGCGGCGCTGCGACCGATGCACCGCGCTTGCAAGGCGGTGTTGCCTCCCGGCAATGGCCGCCCGAGCGGAATTGGATATCGGGGCAAAGCCGTTGATGCTGCAAAGCAACATTTGCGTGGAAGGCTCTTGAATTTCTGTCGGTAGCTGTTAGATTAGGGTTAACCCTTATCCCAATGGAAGGCTCCCTTAGACGGGAAAAACATCATGAGCACGTTCACAAAATTCCTCCAAAAAATCTTCTCAGGGCTTGAGTCCCAAGAGCAGCTGGATGAAGAGTACTTGGCCCGCTCGGTCGACGTCTGTGATCTTGAGCGGCGCATCCATGAACTCGAGTATCGCGGCAACGAGCACGAAAGTTTGCCCATGCATGCGGCATTCCCGGGGCTGCATAGCCGCAAGGCGCTCTGGTAGGCACTTGTTGTGTAATCTGCGCGTTGATTGGGCCGGAGTTAGCGGTCCATCAGTCGCTGACATATGCGACCACCCAATGGGTGGTTTTGCGACCCCGACAACCATGCCTGCTGCAGCGGTCTGCACGCCAAAAGCACCGCACAGGACAACCTGCGTGCTTCGCCAAATACAGCTTTAGCCTGAGCGCCCGACGGTCGGGGCAGCGCCGCAGAACGGTCCGCTCCTGTGCTGGGATTGAATCGCGGACGAAGCAAGCGACGGCTGGCACGAAGCTTCGATGCGCTCGCCGTCCGACGCAAAACGGACGCTCCCGCGACCAAGCGCTACGCGCTGTAGTCGCGGGATGCGCGGCGGTTTTGCTCAATCGCTCCTGGCATCATGCCAAGCCACGGCTCTATGTGGCCTTGCGATCAAAATTGCGCAAAGAAGGTTCGGGCCGCAGCGGTGCAGAACACGCGCTCGTTCGTGTGATAAAGCTCCAGACCGATCGTGGTACCAAGTTGGGTTGTCACACCTGTTTGATAGCTTGTGAACGCTTGCTGCGCCTGCGTTGCAACAGCCTGCATCGTGGCGTTTTGCGCATTCGTTAGACCATGGGTCGTGAACGTCCCCGTGGTACCACCCGAGATATCAAGGTCGAGCGTGGCGTAGCGCAGATTCGGGTCGCTCGGTGCTTTCGAGTTCAACATTGCCGTCATCGCAGCAGCCCCCTGCTCCCAATAAACCTCCGGATCATTGAGGCCGCCGCACATCATCAGTGGCATGCTGGGGGTGTAGTTGCGCAGATCGTTTGCTTTGAGATCCTGACGCAGCAGCAATTGCGGGCTGGCTGGTAGCGTGGCAGCGGTGGTCGAGAAATCGGGAGCCGATCCGTTCGACGGAGCCGCACCGTCCGGATTGGCATCGACATCGTTGACATAGGCCTCGCGAAACGCCGTGCTGATCAGGTACTTTGAGGGATCAAAACCGCTGGAGCCCAAAGGCGCCCCCGGCGCAAGCGCGTCGAGATTGGAATAGCCGGTCGGGCTCGATTGGAACAGGGCCGTCGAGGGGATAAGTCCCTGCTGCATCGCGGCTTGCGCGCTGACGTCGCCAGGAAAGAGGGAGACTGCATTGGCATACTGCGCGGAGAAGAATTGGCTGGGATTGATCGATCCCTGCTTCAGATGCGCGTACGAGTTCACCACCATGGGCAAGAAGACCGTGCCGCCGAAGTCGGGATGACCCAAAAATATCTCATCACTGGTGGCGAGCAAGGCGTAGGGACCGGACATTGGAGCACCCGCCGTCGCAGGTCGACCCTGCGAGTCCAGCGCGGCAAGGGTTGCCATGGACACATAGCCGCCTTGCGAGTAGCCCGTGACGTAGAGTTTGCCGTCGTCACTGACCGATGCATTGAGCAAGCCAAGCATCTGGCGCCCCGCGGTCAGCCCATCGATCACGTCCCGGGACTGCTGCGAGCCGTTCAGATACGGGGCATACGGTAACGAGGAGATGTCATAGCCGGCATAGTTTGGAGCAATCACGATGTAACCCTGCGCCGCAAAGACCAACGCAATGCGGGTGGACGTCCCGTAGGCCGGGTTTGCCGTGTTCGTGATTGCCGATAGATCTTCGGCGCGCTGATCCGCGGTTCCATGTGCATACAGCACGATCGGGCGCGGTCCGGTGCACTGTGGCGCGGCGCCAGTTGGGACCATCAGGGCGCCGGAAGCGTTGGTGGCCTCGCCTTCACCACCGACGGTGGCATACGTGAATTTCACGACCTGCACGCCGCAGACCGGGGTGCCCACGAGCACTTGCGCCTGCGGGTCCGGGTACCGCGTGGCGAGAAGACTGTCCAATTGAGCCGTTGAAAGCGCGCCTGTCGTGTCGACGGTGGTCGCAAGCAGCGTGTTGCTCGTCCCGCTGGTGGCAACCGAACTGCTACCGCCCCCGCACGAGGCTAGCGCGAGTGATCCGGCCATGATCGCCAGTCCCCATTTGATCTGCATGACTGTCTCCTGTTGGCGGCCAAGGCGCTCAGTCGGCCTTGAGACCGATCAGGCCGCCACCAAATCGTACGGCCGTTCGTTTTCGCCGATGCTAAGAGCGAGCGCTGCTGACATGTGTCACCAACGGTAAGTCCCGCAGGCGCACGCTGCTGCCACGAACCTGCATCCATGCGGGACGTGTGCACGTCGCTCGTCGCGAGCTGATCGAGACTCTCGTGAGCGCACCCAACGCGGTGGTGATCCGTTTTGGCTGGAACAAGCGCCCGGTGGTCACTGCCTGACTTTTGGGGCGTGGCTGACATTCGATAGAAGATTCAATCGCGCGCTCATGGATATTCGATCATGCACAATCCCCCAGACCGCACGGACGGAAGCTTCTCGTAGGGCCCAGAGCCCGTCGCATGGGGCGTCTAGCGGAATCGAACAAGCCAAGGGAGGCTTTCATGCAGACCTCATATTCGTCCGCCCTGAGCGCCTTCAGCCTCGGCGATTTGGCAGCCAGGCTCGATGGCGATCTCGTGCACGGCATCAACGCATGCGTCGAGTGCTGCGACCGCCACGCTCATGGTGATCAGGTTGCGCTGCACTGGCATGACCACCGAGGCAGGCAGGCGACCTACACCTTTGCCCAACTCCAAAGCGCTTCAGCCCAATTCGCGCATTGGCTCACCGCGCAGGGCGTCGGGCCTGGCGACCGTGTGGCAGGATTGCTGCCGCGCGTGCCTGAGCTCCTGATCACGATTCTGGGCACGTGGCGAGCTGGCGCCGTGTACCAGCCTCTTTTCACGGCTTTCGGGCCTGAAGCGATTGAGTACCGTCTGGCCAGCAGTGAGGCCAAGGTCGTGGTGACTGATGCGGCCAACCAAAGCAAGCTGGCGGACTTGAAGATCGCACCGCGAACCCTGGTCGTCGGCAGCGTGCATGGAGATGCCTTCCAGCAAGCGTTGAACGCGCACACGGACGCGTTCCCGCCCGTGATGCGAAGCGGCGAGGATGCCTTCATCATGCTATTCACCTCGGGAACGACGGGCAAGGCCAAAGGGGTCCCGGTCCCCATCAAGGCGCTCATGGCGTTCGAACAATATATGCGCCTGGCGGTCGACTTGCGTGCGGAAGACAAGTTCTGGAACATTGCAGATCCCGGCTGGGCCTATGGCCTTTACTACAGCGTTACGGGCCCCTTGCTGATGGGGCACGCAACCACCTTCTATGACGGGCCGTTTGCACCCGAGACAGCGCTTGCGTTCATCAAGGATGAGGGGATCACGAACCTGGCTGGAGCGCCCACTGCCTTTCGTTTGCTGATGACAGCGAAGATGCAAAGCGTGGAGGCAATCAAGGGGCAGCTTCGCGCTGTCAGCAGCGCGGGGGAGCCCCTGAACCCCGAGGTCATCAAATGGTTTGCAGAAAGACTTGAGGCGCCGATCTTTGATCACTACGGACAGACGGAGATCGGCATGGTGGTGTGCAATCACCACGGCTTGCAACACCAGGTCAAGCCCGGCACCGCTGGCTATGCAATGCCGGGGTACCGCATGGCCGTCGTTGAAGAGTCAAGCGACGCTGTGCGTGTTCTCGGACCCGACCAACCGGGCATCCTGGCCGTCGATCGTGCGGCGTCTCCGTTGTATTTCTTTCCGGGCTACTGGCAACAGGCAACGCCAGCCTTTCGCGGTGGCTACTACCTCACAGGTGATACGGTCGAAATGTCCGAGGACGGGTGTGTGACCTTTGTGGGTCGCAGCGACGACATCATCACATCGTCCGGGTACAGGATTGGCCCCTTCGAGGTCGAGAGCTGCTTGATCGAGCACCCTGCCGTCATGGAAGCCGCCGTTGTGGGTCGACCGGATGCGCAGCGCACAGAAATCGTCAAGGCATTCGTGGTCTTGCGTGCAGGCTTCAAGCCCGACGCGGATACCGTGGACGCATTGCAGATCCATGTCAAGACGAGGCTCGCTGCACATGCCTATCCTCGCGAGATCGCCTTCGTGGACGCCCTGCCGAAAACACCCAGCGGCAAAATCCAGCGCTTCTTGCTCAGACAACAAACCTGAGTAAAGCGCAGATTCTTGCAGCCTCGCGTTGGCAACGATCGAGGTTACTCATGCGATGGCGTTGTCATGGTTGGCGTGGCAAGCGGCTTGCGAAGTAAATTGGATCCGTTACTGCGGCATTCATGCATCATGCCGCGTGTGCGGCTGCATCCGCCAGGCTTGGCGTTCTGATAGCTCGAGGACTCGACGATATGAAAATCCTGATTCTTGGTGCCGGTGGTATCGGAGGCTATTTTGGTGCGCAACTCGTACGCGCTGGTGCCGACATCACTTTTCTGGTGCGTGAGAAGCGAAAACATCTCATCGACCGCGACGGCCTGCTGGTTGAGACGCCGCATGGCGATTTCACGGTGCATCCGCGCACGGTGACCGCTGCCGAGGTGGCGCCGATCTATGACCTCGTGATTCTGGCGCCCAAGGCCTACGACCTGGAAGATGCGCTTGCATCCGTGTCCAAGGCGCAGGGCCATGCCGTCTTCTTGCCCTTCCTGAACGGGATCAGCCATCTGGCTACGCTGGACCAAAGGTTCGGCAGGCCACGGGTCATGGGCGGAGTGGCCCACATCGCCGCCATGATCACCGCATCCGGCGCAGTCAAGCAGCTCACCGATCTGCATAGCCTGACAGTCGGGCCCCGCCATGCAGCGCACGAAGCCTTGGCGCACGCCTTTGCCGAATCGTGCAAAGGCGCAGCCTTCGACTGCCGATACACGGACGACATCGAGCAGGCCTTGTGGGATAAATGGGTTTTCTTGGCGACGCTTGCCGGCATGACAACAGTCTGCCAGGGTTCTGTCGGCGAGATCATGACCACCCCGTACGGCGAAGCCCTGACGCGCCAAATGTTCGCTGAATGTTGTGCCGTAGCGCGCGAAGGCGGCCATCCCATTGGGCAAGCCGCCGCCGACAAATCGGTACGCATGCTCACGCAACAAGGATCGACCTTCACGGCATCGATGCTTCGGGATCTTCAAGCAGGGCAACAAACCGAGCACGAACACATCCTGAGCGCGATGGCTCAGCGCGGCATGGAGCGGGGATTACCGATGGACCTGATGCGGTTGGCCCACACCCACATGGCTGTGCGGGCCGGGCAATTGTCTCGGCGAACCGATTCAGTTTGAGGTCTTAAGCGCATTGACCTGGATGCGCGGCAAGCCCCGTCTTTCAAGGCCGATAGGGATAGCGCGGACGCTGCGGGTGTCCCTAGGGTTTGCCTGAGGCTTTCAATACTGTCTATTTGAGGCTCTGTTCGCGTTACGTATTGATGAGCTGCTTTCCGAGCCCAGAAACGACGAAGCGCTCGGGCTTGACACCCTCCTTAAACCCCTCCCAAAGCCGCATCCAGGCGGGGTAGCTGGGCAAGCGGCTACCTGGCGCGCTTCACCCCGCCACTGAGTCGTGGTTCAGCGGGGGCACTGCGCGCGAATACAGGTAGCCCACCGCGACCGACTTGGCCTTGGCCAGGTGCTTTCTGCCCAAGCCATTCCCAAATCTAGTAGATATTTACTTTTTACTGGCAAACATTCATAACAACAAGTAGCAATCTGCTCGTTATGGGGTTGCCTGCCTTGACCCGCCACAGCCTATCGACTACAATTCTTCTTCTTGTGTCAAGAAGCTGGCACTTTCCAGAAGAAATATGGTCGATTTCGCCCTCGCACTGCCGGAAGAAGTCTGCTCGGAGCTCGGACACCGCGCTCGGGCGCGTCGGCTCGCGCTCAACATTTCGGTCGATGAGCTGGCCCAGCGAGTAGGCATCTCCAACAAAACGCTTGGGAACTTCGAGCGCACGGGCCGCTGCACGCTGGAGACCTTTGTCCGCATCCTGGAAGCGCTCAACGCGTTGAGCGACCTGTCCCCGGTGCTCGTGAGGCAGCCCAGGTCGATTGAAGAGATGCGACAGAAAGCCGAAGTCGCCACTCGGCAACGCGCCTACTCCCGGGACCGAAAGAGCTCGAAATGAAGGAGCTACAGGTCCACTACCACGGCCTGGGCGAACCCTTCCTGGTGGGCACGCTTGCCGAAGACTCAAAGGACGTGCTGTTCCAGTACTCGGGCCAAGCACTGGCGCGCGGCGTGGAGCTGTCTCCCATCCGTCTGCCACTGCGTCCGGTGGCCTACCCGGAACGCCAGTCTGACTATGCCAAGCTGCATGCCGTCCCAGGCCTCATCTACGACTCTCTTCCAGACGGGTGGGGTTTTCGTCTGATGCATCGGCGCATGCGCTCTCGCGGCATTAACCCGGAGCGAGTCACCACGCTGGACCGCCTGGCCTACCTGTCTGCCAACACCATGGGCGCCCTCACCTATGTCCCGGCCATGGCAGATATACAGGACACGCGAGACTTGACGCTGCTCGAGCTGGCTCAAGAGGTTCAGGCTGTCCTGACCGACGAGGGACACCAGGTGCTGGCTGAGCTGGCTCGCGCCGGCGGCTCTCCGGGTGGGGCGCGACCCAAGGCCAATGTGTTCTTCAATCCGACCACGGGTCAGATGAGTACCCAGGCGGGTCTTGTTCCAGACGCTGAAGCCTGGTTGGTCAAGTTTCCCGGCGACGACGATGAGCCCGATAGCTGCGCGCTGGAGGAGCTGTACGCCCTGATGGCGCACGCCTGCGACCTGGGCATGACAGCCACCCGCCACTTCAAGCTCACGAACGGGCTCACCGCATTCGCCACCGCGCGTTTCGACCGCCGAGGGGCTCAGCGCGTTCACGTGCACTCCCTGGCCGGACTGTTACACGCCAACTTCCAGGAGCCCTCGGTCAGCTACGAAGATTTCTTCCGTGCCACCCGACGCCTGACCCGCGACCAGCGCCAGCTCAAGATGGCCGTGCAACGCTGTGTCTTCAATGTGCTGATGAACAACCGGGACGACCACTCGAAGAATCTGTCGTTCATGATGGAAGCCGACGGAAGCTGGCAGCTGTCACCACCGTACGACCTGACGTACTGCCCGGGCTACCGAGGGGAGCACTTCATGGATGTGGCCGGCGAAGGTCGAGCTCCGACACGTCAACACGTTCTCAGAGCAGCACAAGCCGCCGGGCTGCCGCGCAGTGTGGCTGAAGACGCCATCGACGAAATACTTGCTGCAGCAGCCCCTACCGCGCTGCTGGAGAGGGCCGAAGGGCTGGCACTGCGCAAACCTACGGTGAAGAGGGTCCATCAAGCCCTGCAAGCCAACTTCGCACGGCTTTCCTGACCTGAGGATGCGGCGGGGGGAGTGGTTCGAGGAGGGCGTCAAGCCCGAGCGCTTCGTCGTTTCTGGGCTCGGACAGCAGCTCATCCATACGTAACGCGAACAGAGCCCTATTTGAACACATGCTCGCGCATTCCCCTTCCTCGCCCGGCCCGACGCGCAGCGTCGCTCAGGCGAAGCCGTCCGGGCAGGAGGGGGTCAAGCGGGCGGTTTTCGGTTTTCGCTTGTCGTTCCTCGCGCAGCTGGATAAAATAATGGGCTATCCATTTAGCTCCAATACTGTTCAGATACGTAGCATCGGCCGTGGCTGGTGGCGTTGATGGAGCGCTTGGCCGCGATGGCGG
>JABBOE010000130.1 GCA_019351955.1 Pseudomonadota bacterium | reverse complement strand
CGTCCCCGCGAAGTGCGAACCGACAGGGAGCCGCGCATGCGTAGCTCCGCTGGAACCCCAGCCCTTCCCGCGCAAGCGGTGGCGAAAGCCACGGGTGGGGGGATGTCAAACTGCAGCGCTGTTCCCTCAGTGGAGGAGCAACATGTTTAACGGCGCGCTTGCTGGACGCGCGCTGTGGTGCTTGACCCTGGTCGGCGACGGGCTCGTCGCACCCGAGGCCCTTTTCGCAGAACTCGGTGAACGCATCCGCGATGTGCGGCAGGGCCACGATGGTGCGCTTTACTTGCTGACTGACGATGAAGCCGGGCGAATCGTGCGCATCCACACCTGACTAACCATTTCACTTTGCATGAGCCAATTTCGCGTCTTGTTCTGTTGTATGGGCAATATCTGCCGTTCACCCACGGCTGAAGGCGTATTCGAGGCGTTGGTTGCACAGGCCGGGCTGGGCTCGGAGGTGCGAGTCGACTCGGCTGGGACCCATGCTTACCACGTCGGCGAGCAGCCGGATGCGCGCAGCCAACGCCATGCGCGCACGCGAGGCTATGACCTGAGTCGCCAGCGTGCGCGCCAGGTTTGCGAGGCGGATTTTGAAGCGTTCGACTTGGTCCTGGCGATGGACTGGGACAACCTTGCTCTGCTTGAGCAGCTCTGCCCGGATGAACACCACCACAAGCTGCGGCTGTTCATGAGCTTCGCCCCTGACGCAGGGAGCGCGGTGGTGCCCGACCCGTACTACAGCGGTGCGGACGGGTTTGAACGCGTGCTGAACTTGGTGGAAAGGGCCAGCCAGGGCCTGCTGGTGCACGTGCAGCACCGCTTGCGCGAAGCTGACGCGCAAAGCGGGCCCACCTGAGGCGGCAGTGGTGATGGTTCGGCGCCAGGCATCAAGTGGCTGTCGCCTTCAAAGCGGTCTGATCCCGGAACGGGGCATGCTCGCGGAGTTCGTCCAGGTGCGAATCGATCTCCAGATTTTCCCTCTGCAAGTACTCGTCGATGGCCGTGTGAAAGCGTGCATCTGCAAGCCAGTGCGCCGAGGTGCAGGTCACCGGCAGCAGGCCACGGGCCATCTTGTGGGCGCCCTGCGCGCCACCTTCGAAGATTGCATATCCCCGCTCGATGCAAAACTCGATTGGCTGGTAGTAACACGCCTCAAAGTGCAGGTTGGGAACGTGGCGCAGCGCGCCCCAGTAGCGCCCATAGGCGCGGCGTTGTTCGGGATCGAGAAGGATGAGCGAGGCGGCGATGTCTTGCCCAGCCTGCTCGGCAATCAAGAGCAGCACGTGATCGGGCAACCGCTCGCCGATGGCGCGGAAAAAACTCAGGTTCAAATACGGCGGCGAGCCATGAGCAGCATAGGTCTCGTCGTAACAGCGCGCGAAATGAACCCAGTCTTCGGGCGTGGCGTCGAAACCGCTCAGGCGCCGAAAGCGCACCCCGGCGTCAAGCACCTTGCGTCGCTCCTGGCGCACCTTCTTGCGCTTGTCATGGCTCATCGAGCCGAGAAAGGCACCGAAATCCGGCCATGGCGGGGTGGCCTCATGCCAGTGGAATTGCACGGCGTGCCGCAGCAGCAGGCCAGCCTCGGCACACAGCTCGCGCTCGGCATCGGTCAGGAACAGCAGATGAAGCGACGACAGACCGCTGTGGCGCGCCAGATCAAGCACCGCTTGCAAGAGCGCCCGTCGCGCGGGCGTGTCACGTCCCAGAAGCCGCGCGCCCGTGACTGGCGTAAAAGGGGTGGCCGACAGCAATTTGGGGTAGTAGTGCAGGCCGTGGCGCGCGTAGGCGTCGGCCCAGGCCCAGTCAAAGACGTACTCGCCCATCGAATGGCTTTTGGCATACAGCATGCATGCCGCGGCGAGCCGGCCCTGCGGGTCACGCAGCTGCATGACCAGCGGCTGCCACCCCGTCTGCGCGGTTGCGCAGCCGTGCGTCTCAAGTGCGGCCAGCCACGCATAACGCTGAAAAACCGTAGTGTCGGGCGTGGCTGCAACCAGTGCGTCCCACTCGGCCCCAACGACCTTGGCCATGCCTTGGACCATCTCAATGCGAAAATGCTCTTCCATGTCCCTATCCATCGCTATTGCTCAGTTCAACGGTATCGTGGGCGACTTGGCCGCCAACTGCAAGGCCATCGTGGCCATGGCAGATCGTGCCCATGCCCAGGGTGCAACCGTGTTGCTCACCCCGGAGCTTGCGCTGACCGGCTATCCGCCCGAGGATCTGCTGTTGCGCCCTGCCTTTTTACAGGCTTGTAATGCTGCATTGCACCAGCTGGCGCATAGCCTGGCGCAGTATCCGGATTTGACCGTAGTCGTGGGCCACCCTCACGTGCCCGGTCAGCACGCCGATGTCCGCACGGCATCCACGCAGCAGCCGCTGCGTTGGAATGCCGCATCCGTGCTGCGCCGCGGACATGTCGAGGCCACCTACGGCAAGCTTGAGCTGCCCAACTACCAGGTGTTCGACGAGAGGCGCTATTTCGCTCATGCTGGCGAGCCGGTGGTGTTTGAGGCAGGCGGCGTGCGCTTCGGCGTGAACATTTGCGAGGACGCCTGGTTTGCAGAAGGCCCGCGCCGGGCACGCGAGGCGGGCGCGCAGGTCCTGCTTGTACTGAACGCATCGCCGTTCCATTTGGGCAAAAGCGGCGAACGCGAGGCCATCATGCGCACACGTTGTCAGGAAACCGGCATGGCCTTGGCATTCGCCCACGGTGTTGGTGGGCAGGACGAGTTGGTGTTTGATGGCGGATCCTTCGTGATGGACTCAGACGGTCGCGTACAGGCGCGTGCACCGCAGTTCGATGAGACGCTTCTGAGCGTCACCCTCGACGACGCCGGTTCGCCCCAGCCGGGAAGCTTGGCGACCGTGCAGTCCTTGCACGCTCAGGCCTGGGGTGCACTGGTGACCGGAACGCGCGATTACGTGCAGAAGAACGGATTTCCTGGCGTGTTGATTGGTCTGTCCGGCGGGGTGGACTCGGCCCTGGTGTTGGCCATCGCCGTGGATGCCCTGGGGCCACAACGCGTGCGCACAGTGATGATGCCCTCGCCATATACCGCAGACATTTCCTGGATTGACGCCCGGGAAATGGCGCAAGGCCTGGGTGTACGGTACGACGAGATGCCGATCACGCCGATGTTCGACGCCTTCCGCACGACGTTGCATCCGCTGCTGGCTGTGCGCAAGGACGACACGACGGAGGAGAACCTGCAGGCGCGCATCCGGGGCACGCTGATGATGGCGCTTTCGAACAACGCGGGCTGGATGGTGCTGACTACGGGTAACAAGAGCGAGATGGCGACCGGTTACGCCACGCTGTATGGCGACATGGCCGGAGGCTTCGCCGTGATCAAGGACGTGCGCAAGACCCTGGTCTGGGAACTCGCGAACTGGCGTAACGCGGTGGCTGCGCAACAAGGGCTGGCGCCGGTGATTCCCGAGCGCATCATCACGCGGCCACCCTCGGCCGAACTGCGCCCGGACCAGACCGACCAGGACAGTCTTCCGCCGTACGCACTGCTCGACGCGATTCTCGAACGCTATATGGAGAACGATCAAAGCCCGCAGGATATGCTCGCCGCGGGGCTGCCCGCTGATGCCGTGGCGCAAGTTCTACGTCTGATCAAGATGAATGAATACAAGCGCCGGCAGGCCCCGCCCGGGGTGCGCATCACACACCGGGCGTTTGGGCGCGACTGGCGCTACCCCATCACGTCACACTGGCTGGAAAGCGTGTCGGCGGTGGCGCCGCAGGGTCAGCAGGATGCAGGCCGGATCGGTTAAGCTCGGAGCGAAGACCGAAACGAAATCCATCAACGACTGCGACGAGGACATTCATGAAACAGATCACCGCCATTATCAAGCCGTTCAAACTCGACGAAGTACGTGAGGCGCTTGCCGAGGTGGGCGTGACGGGCCTGACCGTGACTGAGGTCAAGGGCTTCGGACGGCAAAAGGGTCACACCGAGTTGTACCGGGGGGCAGAGTACGTGGTGGACTTCCTGCCCAAAGTGAAAATCGAAGTCGTCGTCAAGGAAGGCGAAGTCGAACCCGCTATCGATGCCATTGTCAAAGCGGCGCGTACCGGAAAGATCGGCGACGGCAAGATCTTCGTCACCAGCATTGAACAGGTTATCCGCATCCGCACCAGCGAAACGGGTGAAGCAGCCGTCTGACGGGCGCCTGCGGCAACACCCTCAGATGGCTTCTCGCATGCGCCACCACGGATCATCCTGCATGACTTGGCTTCCCGCCATGCGCTCGAGAAGCCGGGCGGGGTCGGTGTCGACGACAAGCGGGGCAAGGACGTCCGTTCGCACGAAACCCTGCTCGTGGCTTTGCGCGAGAAAGTCCAGCAATGGGTCGTAATACCCCTGCACGTTCAGCAGCCCGATCGGCTTGTTGTGATAGCCGAGTTGGCGCCAAGTCCAGACCTCGAACAATTCCTCCAGGGTCCCCAGCCCGCCAGGCAGGGCGATGAACGCATCGGCATAGTCGGCCATCATTTTCTTGCGCTGGTGCATGTTCTCCACGATATGCAGCTCGCTCAGGCCCATGTGGCCGACCTCGCGCTCCATCAGGAGTTCGGTGATCACCCCCACCACGCGCCCGCCAGACGCGAGCGCGGCGTCCGCTGTGACATTCATCAACCCGACGCTGCCGCCCCCATAGATCAAGGTCATGGCGCGTGAGGCGATGGCGTGACCCGTGGCCGTCGCAGCCTGGGCATAGAGGGGATCGGTTCCGGCGCTGGAGCCGCAATAGACGCAAACAGCATGCATGTTGAAAGGCCTTTCAGGCAAGGCGTGGCAGCAGGATAGCCAACCATACGACGGCGCAAAGCACGAAGGTTAACAAGACGGCGGCACTACCCATGTCTTTCGCGGTTTTGCTCAGTTCATGGGGATCCAGCGATACGCGGTCGAGGGTGTATTCGATTGCGGTATTGAGCAACTCCACCACCGGCACGAGCAGCGCCGACCCAGCTAGCGCTGCGCGCTGCATGCCATCGTGCCCCAGCCAGAAGGCCAATGGGACAAGCGCGAGGATCAGGGCGCCCTCCTGCCGGAAGGCGGACTCGGTGCGCCATGCCGCGCGTATTCCACTGGCTGAGTTGCGCAGGGCCTGGACCAGGCGCGCCAGCCCTGTCTTGTTCTTGTAGGGGTGGGGTGTCAATCGGATTACGGGTTGGGGCGGTCCGTGGCCCGTCGCAGATGTTGGATGAACTGGCTGGTGGCGCGCTGCCAAGTGAACTGCCGAGCATGGGCCACGGCGTTCTGGCGAGGGATGCGCAACGCGCGCAGGCAGGCCGCGCGCAGGTCTTCATCGAGGGCACCGGCTGGGGCGTCGCCGATCACGTCCACGGGGCCGGTAACCGGGTAGGCGGCGACCGGGCAGCCGCAGGCCAGTGCCTCAATCAGCACCAGACCGAACGTGTCCGTGCGGCTTGGGAAGACGAACACGTCGGCCCCCGAATACACCTCGGCAAGCTTGTCCTGCGTGAGCACGCCAAGAAAGCGCACGTGCGGATACTGGCGCTGAATGCGTTGGAGTTCCGGGCCTTCGCCGACGACCCATTTGGTGCCGGGCAGGTCGAGTTCGAGGAAAGCATCGATGTTCTTCTCGACGGCCACACGGCCCACGTAAAGGAAAACAGGCGGGTCGCCTTCCAGACGCTGGCCTGCGCGCGGGTAGAAGACGCGGGCGTCCACGCCTCGCGACCAGATCGCCAGGCGTGATAATCCGCGCGCAGTCAGGTCACTGCGAACGACGAGCGTTGGCACAAGCGTGACGCTCGCGGCGTTGTGAAACCAGCGCAAGTAGGCATACGTCCACGCGAGCGGAATGCCGAAGCGCGCCTTGACGTATTCCGGAAACCGGGTGTGATAGGCCGTCGTCAGTGGAATGTCGAGCCGCAGCGCAGCACGGCGTGCGGCCAAGCCCAACGGCCCTTCCGTAGCCACATGCACAACGTCGGGGCTGAACGCGGTAAGGCGCTGGATCAAACTGCGGTAAGGACGCCAGCTCAAGCGGATTTCCGGGTAGGTCGGACACGACACCGTGCGAAACAGACTGGGCTCAATAACCGCGACCTCTTCGCCTTGCGTGCGAAGGTGCTCAATGGTAGTTTTGAGCGTGCGCACCACACCGTTGACCTGTGGGCTCCACGCGTCTGTCACGATCAGGATGCGCATGACACAGTGCCCTCCATGGCTGCGCCTTGAGGGGCGATCACTGTGCGGGCTGGGCGCAATTCAGCGAGCACCTGTGGGCTGGCTGTCGCCGATTTCCACATCAGCAACTGCAGGCTTCCATCGTCTAGCTCGGCCACAGCCGTGAGGCTTTCGACCCAATCTCCGCAATTGGCATAGATGGTGCGACCAATGCGGCGCAGCTCGGCGCGGTGGATATGTCCGCACACCACGCCCTCGCATCCGCGCCGGGCGGCTTCCTCAGCCAGCAGTTGCTCAAAGCTGGAGATGAAGCTCACGGCGTTTTTTACCTTGCCCTTGAGGTATTGCGACAGTGACCAGTAGGAAAACCCCATGCGGTGGCGCACATGGTTGAGCCAGCGGTTGAGCTTGAGGGTGAACACGTAGAGTGCGTCGCCCAAGTGGGCCAGCCATTTCGCGTGCATCACCACGCCGTCGAACCAGTCGCCATGCACGATCCAAAGCCGCGTCCCGTCCGCGGTGATGTGCACAGCGTCGGATTGCACCTCCACGCCACCGAAGTGCAGCCCGGAGTAGTGGCGGGCAAATTCGTCGTGATTGCCAGGGATGAACACAACCCGGCAGCCTTTGCGGGTCTTGCGCAAGAGCTTTTGCACCACATCGTTGTGCGCCTGTGGCCAATACCAGCCCTTTCGCAATTGCCAACCGTCAATAATGTCTCCCACCAAATAGATGGTTCCCGCGTGGCAATGACGCAAGAGCTCCAGCAGAGCTTTCGCTTTGCAGTCACGTGTGCCGAGGTGGATGTCCGAGAGCCACAAGGTCCGAAACTGGTGTGGCGCGTGGACATCATCGACGGCGTCATGCTCGATTGGTGTGGCCAGCGCCTGAGCGAGGAGGGTGGCGTGAGGGGCTGAGCTGGTGAGTCCGCTGGTCTGCATGGTGCCATTGCAGCGCCGGCTTGTGACAGGAGGATGACGCTGCTAAGGCGTCATTTGTTGCGCGGGGAAGATCAGGCCAGCAGGTCAATCAACCGCGTGCCGGCCCACACGTCATGCCAGAACTGCCGATCAGCACGCAGCCGCGAGGCTGTCGCCCACAGCACGATCCATGCGACAAGTATCAGGAGCGCCGCCGCATGCTCCAACCCTAGCGTCCACGCGAAGGCAAGAGGAGGTAGCACCCAAAGCCACCCCAGCGCGAAGCGCAGCCCGGCGCGCCAGAGCGAAAGGGGCTGGCCGTTTGCGTCTACAACGCGCAGGCGCCACGCGCGCATCGCAACGGTTTGCCCCCCGATTGTCCAGAAGCCGATGAAATACGCGGCCAAGGCGAGGAAGGCAGACGCTTGCAGGCCATGCCGGTCCATGATGCCACTGCGCTGGTCAACGAGCAGCCCGTAGACCAAGGCTGCCACCCACAGCACACCGAACAGCACCACGGACTCATAGAGCAGAGCAGCCAGTCTGCGAAACAAAGTGGGTGCCTGTATCGTCATGGCAGGTGCCGCGCCCTGCGCCCCATTGGGAGTCTGGCGCCAGGGCAACGGCTCAGGGATTGACGCTGGCCGAGGCAGCGGCAGCTGGCGAAGGGGCAACGCCCTGGCGACGGGCTGCCGACGCCGGGTTAGGGGCCACAGCCGGTTTCGCGGCCCCAGGAGCGGGCGTGGTCGCGCTGGGCAAGGCCTTGCGGGCTTGAGGCGATCCCGCAGGCGCAGAGCGAAGCGGCGCAGTTGGCCGCTTCACGCGCTGCTCGGATTCGTAGCGTCCGACGTGGCCTGGCGCGTGGGGTGGGCTCTTGGCCTCGCGTTCCAGTTCGTGCTTGCGAGCTTCTGGGAGCTTTTGGTAGCGCTCCCAGGCTTGCTTTCGCGTGTCGAGCGGGGCTTTGCCGGTCGCCAGAAAGTTTTCCCGGGCAAGGCGTCGCTGCTGAGGAGTCATATGTACCCATTCGGCCATGCGCCGATGCAAGGTCGCCCGTTGCGGCAAGCTCATGGCAGGGTAGCGTGAGGCGATGTTGAGCCATTTGCGCTTCCTGTCCGCATCGAAATGCGGCCACTCAGCCTGTAGCGGACCCAATGCCTCCTTCTGCATGGGACTGAGTTGCTCCCATGAAGGCAGCGCGTGTGTCGGCTCGGTGGCATCCACACGCGTGGCTGCCATGGCGAGCAGGAATGTGGCCAACAGTAAGCGCCGGATGAACGAGACCGAACTCGAGCGGCGACCGCGTAGCGTTGTCATCAGTCGCCCTGCCGCAGGTAGCTGGTAAACCCCGGATCGACGTAGGCCTGCGGGGGCAGATTGTCGAGTAGAAGCGCGGTGTCGATGTCGGCGATCTTCCGCACAAAGCGTTCTTGCTGGTAATGCTGCAGCGCATACAAGCCGAACAGCAGTGTTGGAATGGCAAGTAGCAGTCCCAAACGTAGCCGCCAGGACGAAGAGTCCCCCGGCCCTCCAAGGGTCGCGGTCTGCCCATGGCTCAGCACCGGCGGACGCGCCAAGGCTTGGCGCCGCGTGCGCTGGCGGTCCACCACCATGTGCCGAATGCCTTTGAGCCGCTGCACTACCTCGTCGGGCAAATGCTCGGTGTCATCAGTCAAACGCGCTGCGACCTGATAGCCGAAACGCGCCTCCGCCGCCCTTAATCTCAGTTTGTTGTTATCTGTGTCCATGATCAAAACCCTGTGCCTTAAGCGCCTTGGCTAGAGCATGCGTGGCGCGGGAACAATGCGTTTTTACACTTCCTTCTGAACACTCCATCGCCGCCGCTGTCTCAGCAACGTCCAGCCCCTCCCAATAACGCATGAGGAAAGCTTCTCGTTGACGGTCAGGAAGTTTCTGGATTTCGACTTCGAGAATGGCCAAGGTTTGAGTCCGCTCCATCTGCTGATCAGGGCCTTCGAGATGCTCCGAGCCCGCCTCAAGTGCCAGCGTTTCCAGCAGATCAAAGTCGTCGCCTTCTGCGCTGCTCTGGAAGTCAGAAAGGTTGCTCATCCACGTCGAGCGCACCTTGTGTCTGCGGTGCCAATCGAGGATGGCGTTGGTAAGGATACGCTGGAACAGCATGGGCCACTCGGCGGGGTCATGGTCCGCGTACTTCTCGGCAAGACGAATCATGGAGTCCTGCACCACGTCCAGAGCCGTGTCTGGGCTTTGGGTTGCGAATTGCGCGCGCTTGAACGCACGCCTTTCGACGCTGCGCAAAAAATCCGAAAGTTCTTTTTCTGTGGCCACAGCCGATGGATTGCCGGTTGAGCAAAGTGGAGCAAGCCCCTAATTATGCCGAGCCGTCTCTTGCACACCCAGTCCAGCTGTGCAGGCGTAGGTCAAGCTTAGCTTGATTCGGCCTGGCGTCGCAGTCAGAGTCTTGTCCAACGAGGTATGAGCCTGGGGACGGGGCCACGATTCCAACGAGATG
>JABBOE010000129.1 GCA_019351955.1 Pseudomonadota bacterium | reverse complement strand
CATCTCGTTGGAATCGTGGCCCCGTCCCCAGGCTCATACCTCGTTGGACAAGACTCGGGCTTGCCAAGCCCGGGAATTTGACGGAAACTGAACGGGCGTGCTTTTTTCCACCACAATCCGCACTTCGGAGACGCCATGCCCCCTACCAGCCGCGCACCGGGCCTCGTGCCACGCCTGCTTCTCGCCGCCACGCTCACGGTATGCACACAGGCTGCCCACGCGCTGGACATCCACGGGGTGCAGGTCGAGCCATCACAGCAACTTGCGGGCAAAAACCTCGTGCTCAATGGCGCTGGAACACGCTACTTCGTCTTCTTCAAGGTCTACGTTGCAGCGCTGTACCTGCCCAGCAAGACCGGCAGTGCGAAGGCTGCGCTGGACATGCCCGGCCCCAAGGAATTGCATCTGGTCATGCTGCGCAATGTCAGCGGCAGGGAACTGGGTGACAAGCTCACCGAGGGGATTCAGAACAACGTCTCGGCGCAGGAATTCTCGGGATTGATTCCAGCGATGGCCCGCCTCGGCGGACTGTTCGCCCGAAAGCGCGACCTCAAGACCGGCGAGACGGTAAGCCTGCGTTTTGTTCCCGGACAGGGCACGACCATCGACATTGACGGCGCGCCCGCCGATGCACCCTACGCCGAGCCTGATTTTTTCAATGCCTTGCTCAAGATCTGGCTGGGCAAGGATCCCGCCGACGCCCGGCTTAAAGGCGCCCTCCTCGGGGATGCAGCGCAGAGCAACTGAGTCCCGCGCCTGCGGCCCGCGCTCCGGGCCTGACACCTCGCACGATGTGACCGGCTCGGCGCATGCCGGCGCGCGGGCTGCGGCATGCGCTTGCGAGCGCTCACAGATTGTTGCGAAATCACACCCCTCACAGCCGGAATGCGTGAATAATTGATTACTTATATTGAACGCTCAAGCAAGAACCCGAGGAGTCATCGATGAAAAAAATCATGTTGGCCGCAGCGCTGGCCGCAAGCTTCGCAACCATGAATGCCAACGCCGCGATCAAGGTCGGCGGCGTGTCGGTTGAACAATCAAGTCCAGCCAACGGCACCCCCCTTTGGATCAATGGCGCGGGCGTGATCTCCCTGGCCGGCGAGCGCATGGCAGCGGCGCTGTACGTGCCGGAAAACAGCACGTCCGACTCCGCCATCATGACCGCAAGTCCGAAGGAGTTGCGACTGATCCCGATGAAAGCCGTTGGCGGCGCGCAGGTCGGCCAAGCCATTGATGCCCTCGTGAAGAAAAGCGTGTCGGCTGCTCAATACAAGCAGTACGAGCCCGATCTCGCAAAGATGAAGGACATGTTCCAGAGTGTGAAAACGATCCCCGCAGGGCAGACGGTGTCTCTGCGCTTCTTTGGCAAGCAAGGCACTTACGTCATGGTCCCGGGTGGGCTGAAAATGGCCCCCCTTGGCGGGGCCGAGCTGTTCGGCAGCCTGGCCCGGGCCCTGCCCCAGGCCGTGATCAACAGCGCCGCAGTGCAAAAGCAGAACCATCCCTCAGCCGATTGCCTTGGCTGCGCAAAGCCCGCGAAGGCGCTTTGACCGCGCAGCCGCAGTCCCGCACTGCGGCTGCCGCACCAAGCATGGCTAGGCCGGCTCGGGATCAGCAAACGCCGGCTTTTCAGCGACGGCTGGTGGCGCTTGCCGCTCAGGCCTGCAGCTGCAGCGGAAGCTGATCGAGGCGGTCAAAGTAGGCGGCGGCAGCCGTGGCGCGAATGGGCTCGCCGTGGTTGTACCCGTAGGTCGCCAGCACCACGGCGCATCCGGCACCTCCAGCCGCCAACGCGTCGTTTTGCGAGTCGCCCACCATCAGCGTGTGAGCCGGATCGATGCCGATTTGCCGGCAGGTCTCCACCAGGGGCATGGGATCGGGCTTCTTGCGCGCAAACGCGTCGCCCCCATTGACCGCGCGAAAAAAGTCCAGCAGGCCCTTCTGGCGCAACAGCTCACGCGCATACGCGGTGGGCTTGTTGGTGATGCAGGCGAGCACCACGCCCGTGTCGGTGAAGCGCTGAAGGCCTTCCAGCACGCCAGGAAAAACGTCCGAATGCTTGCCGTTGACGTCGGCATAGTGACGCTGGTAGGCTTCGATGGCCCGCGAATAGAGCTCGTCGGCCTGGGCGTCGGACACGTGGATGCGAAGGGTCTGAGCAACCAGGTATTCGGAGCCCTTGCCGATGCGCACCTCGACCTGGTCGCGGCTGACCTCGGGCAGGCCAAACTCGGGAAGCATCCGGTTAAGCGCGGCGTGAAAGTCGCCAAGCGTGTCCACCATGGTTCCGTCGAGATCGACGATCGCGGCATGCATGGACCGTCCATTCACGCTGAGCCCCGGCAGTTGTAGTTGTGCATTCATTTGCGAAATCTCCTGCTTTGCATGGCGCCGCACCCATTGCCAGCGTGGCTCTGCCCATTCATTTGACCGACTCCAGATTGGCACGCATGGCGTCAATCACTGCCTTGTAGTCGGGTTGCCCGAAGATGGCGCTGCCCGCGACAAAAGTGTCGGCGCCCGCGGCTGCGACCTTCGCGATATTGTCCGTCTTGATCCCGCCGTCGACCTCGAGCAGGACGCTGCGCCCGCTCCTGGCCGCATAGGCGTCAATCTTGCCACGCACCAGTGCGGTCTTGTGAAGCGCCTCGTCAATGAAGCTCTGGCCGCCAAAACCCGGATTCACGCTCATGATCAGCACCAAATCCAC
Organism: Pseudomonadota bacterium; assembly: GCA_019351955.1. Lineage (GTDB taxonomy): Bacteria > Pseudomonadota > Gammaproteobacteria > Burkholderiales > Burkholderiaceae_C > Thiomonas_A. Next base: position 6,926 of record JABBOE010000129.1, on the reverse strand, counting down.
CTTGTCAAGCACGTAGTCCAGCACTTCCAGGCTCGAGGCCGGGTTGAACACGAGCCCTGCCTTGCAACCGGCATCGCGAATGAGTTGCAAGGTCCGATCCACGTGGCGGCTCGCTTCCGGGTGGAAGCTGATGATGTCGGCCCCCGCCTTGGCGAAAAGCTGCGCCAAAGCATCCACGGGCTCAACCATCAGATGCACGTCCAGCGTCACGGGTGAGCCATCGGCGCGCTTGCAATACGGCTTGATCGACTGCGCGACCTGCGGGCCAATGGTCAGGTTGGGCACGTAATGGTTATCCATCACGTCAAAGTGAATGAAGTCGGCGCCGGCGTCGATGACCGTGCGCACTTCCTCGCCCAGACGGGCAAAGTCGGCTGAGAGGATACTGGGTGCGATGCGGTATGGTTTCATGGTGGCGCGATTGTAAAAGCCCTGGATGCTCGAAAACGCCCCGGGTGTCTACAATCGGACGCACCATGAACGTCTATCAATTTTCCGTGGCTGTGACGCCCGAATTTCTGCCCGAGCAGTCCGACACTGAACAGGGCGTGTGGGCTTACAGCTACACCGTCAACATCCGCAATACCGGAAGCAAACCCGCGCAGCTCATCGCACGCCACTGGGTGATCATGGACGAAACCGGCCGCGTGGAAGAAGTCAAAGGCCTGGGCGTTGTGGGCCACCAGCCATTGCTCAAGCCAGGAGAGAGCTTCGAGTACACAAGCTGGACGCGCCTGAATACCCCCTCGGGCAGCATGCGCGGCAGCTATTTTTGCGTGGCCGAGGATGGCACCCGGTTCGACGCACCGATCTCGGAATTCGCACTCATGCCGCCTGGCGTGACCCTGCACTGAGCGCGCTTCGCGGCATGGAAGCCCGGCCTGGCAACAGCGCTCAGGCGCAGCTCGAGGCCCTGCTGCGTAGTGCGGATCCGGCTTCCTTGCGCCCTGAGCGGCACTTGTGGCTCATCGCACTGCTGCACTGGCTGCGCGCCGGGCCCCAGCCGCATCTCCTCATGCCGGCGCTGACCACGGAGCAGCTCGCGTCGCTTCCAGCTCCGGTGTGGCGAGCCCAGGCGGTGCTCGACGCCCTGGACGCCGACGCTGGCGCCCACGCCGCCGTGGCGGCGCTGCTGCAGCGCTTCATTGTGCACAACGACGCCACTGCGCTGCTGGCTGACTTCGGCTTCACCGCCCGCCCGGCGTTCTGGTCCGAGTTCGCCGCGCGCCTGCGGCTCAAGCTTCTGCCAGCCACACCGGACACCAGCGACTTGGCCGCCCTGTTTGGACTGCTGTTTCCCAGCGCCGATGACGCCGACTGGCTCCTGGCTCTACCCGACGCCTTGCTGGCGCGCATCGCCGCGCTGCTCACCGTACAGCGGGCGCCCAACGCCGCCGCGGAAGCGGCAGGGGGCGAGGCCCCGACTCAGCTCGCCGTGCAGGATATCGCCGCGCATTGGCGCGGCGAAATTCAAGAGGCAATCACGTACAGCGTGAGTCAAATTCGCGCCGCCGCGTTTTCCCCCGATCTGCGGCGACGCATGCGCGCCACCAGCGAAGCCGTGGAGGATGCGGTCTCACCGTTTCGTCAACTGGGCGCCGCCTGGGAGGCGCTGCAACCGCAACTCCAAGCTCCCGTCGACTCGGGTTTGCCGAAGGCGGCCGCCGACGGCGCCGCGCTACCCCAGGCGCTCACCTATTTCCGCACGCTCCTCAGCGCCTGCGCACTGGCCGTGCGAACCGTACCCGAGCATCTGGAAGACAACGGAGTGTCGGTTGCCATCGTCTTCGACGCAACCCAGCTGGGGCGGCGCATCGCGCGGGTTGAGACGTTGCTCGACTGCTTGCTGCACGCCAACGCAGCGCGCGGGCACGCGCAGATGCTTGGCGAATTCGTGGGCATTGCTCGTCGGCGCCGCAGCATCCGCGCGCTGCTGGCGCGCAACACGTCGCTGCTGGCGCGCAAGATCGCCGAGCGCCACGCCGAGACCGGCGAACACTACATCACCCGCACGCCGAGCGAGTACCGCGCAATGCTCTTCGCTGCCGCAGGCGGCGGGCTCGCGATGGGATTCACCACATGGGTAAAACTCGGCCTTCTGGGGTTGCATTTGCCACTCATTCCTTCCGGGTTCTGGGTCGGGATGAACTATGCGACCACCTTCGTGGTCGTCTCGCTGCTGCATTGGACGATCGCCACCAAGCAGCCGGCCATGACCGCGCCGGCCATGGCCGACAAGCTCTCCGACCTCTCCGACCGCGCGGCGGTGGAGAGCTTTGTTGGCGAGGTCGCCGCTCTCATTCGCTCACAAGCCGCCGGCATCCTTGGCAATATCGCCCTGGTCTTCCCCATTGCGCTTGTCCTGGGGTTGGCCATGGCCCGGGCGACTGGGCACCCCTTGCTCAGTGCAATGCACGCCGAGCGCGAAATTCGTTCGCTGTCGCTGCTTGGGCCCACGCCGCTATTTGCCATGCTCACGGGGCTTTTGCTCTTTGCCTCCAGCGTCGTCGCGGGCTGGGCTGAGAACGCCTTCGTCCTGAACCGGCTCGACAGTGCCATTCACTGGAACCCCCGCATCCGCAGTACTCTTGGCTCTGAGCGCGCCGCCCGCTGGGCAACGTGGTGGCGCAGCAATGTCAGCATGATGGCAGGCAATGTGTCGCTGGGCCTTCTCATGGGGTTGTTGCCGGCGCTGCTCGCCGGCTTCGGTATCGTGTTTGCCGTTCGGCACGTCACCCTGGCCGCCGGCATGATGGGCGCATCGGTGGCGACGCTGGGCCTCGGCGTGCTGCGCGAAGGCTGGTTCTGGTGGTCGGTGGCTGGAGTCGCGGCAACAGGGTTTCTCAACGTGGTGACGAGCTTTTATCTCGCGTTTCGTCTAGCGCTGCGCTCACGCAGCATCGGCCTGCAGGACCGCCGCCTGCTCAACGCGGCGCTGCGCCGTCAACTCTGGCGCAGGCCCTTGAGCTTTGTCTGGCCACCGACGGAGGCGCCATGACCCGGTCGCGCGCACGAGGCGCATGGCTGCTTGAGCGCTCCCGTGCCGGAGCGCGACGGGCGCCGCTGGCACTGGCTTGTGCCCTGCTCGCCAGCTGCGCGTCACCGCCTTCTCAGGCGCCGTTGCGCTCCGCACCCATCGCACCGGCCGCCGCGCCGAGTGCACCGCCGGCGGCCGCGGCGCCACTCACCGGCAACGGACTGCGCCTGCAACCCGCAAGTTTCGACGAACTACCGGGGTGGCAGGCTGATGATTTCGGCAACGTCTGGTCGGCCTGGCTCCAGGATTGCCGTGCCCCGGTGCCCCAGCTGGTTGAGGCCTGCACCGCAGCACGCGGCGTGGCCGCTGATGACGTCGCAGCCCAGCGCGCGTTTTTCGAGCAATGGTTCGAGCCCTGGCAAGCCGCCAGCGCAAACGGGCAGGATCAGGGGCTGGTCACCGGCTATTACGAACCCGTATTCAGGGGATCGCGCACTCGGAGCTGGCCTTACGTCGTACCGATCTACGGCTTGCCTGGTGACCTGCTGGCCCGGCCCGACGCACCCGACGGCGTCACACGCGGCCGCATCGCATGGAGTAACGGGCGCAAGGAGCTCCTTCCCTACTGGAGCCGCGCACAAGTCAGCGCAGATCCGCGGGCATTGGCCGCGCTTGGCCGCAATGTTGTGGCATGGCTGGACAGCCCCGTCGACGCGCTCTTTCTTCAAGTGCAGGGCTCCGGCCTGGTGGAGTTGCCCGACGGGCACATGCTGCGCCTGAGCTACGCTGGCGACAACGGCTGGCCGTATAAGTCCGTCGGCCGCTGGCTCCTCGAGCAAGGTGAGCTCCGAGGCACCGTGACCATGCAGATCATCCGAGCGTGGGCGCAGATGCACCCGAACCGCCTGCCGCAAATGCTCGACGCCAACCCGCGCATGGTGTTCTTTCACGCCACGCCCCTCGAGCACCCGGGACGCGGCCCCATCGGGGCCATGGGCGTGCCGCTCACTCCCATGCGAAGCGTGGCGATCGACAAGCGCCTGCTCACACTTGGCACACCGTTGTGGCTTGCCACAACGGTTGCCGGGCAAGCATTCACCCACCTGGTGTTTGCCCAGGATGTCGGCGGCGCCATTACGGGCTCGCTTCGCGCGGACTTGTTCTTTGGCACCGGGGACGCCGCAGGAGATGCGGCCGGGCGCATGCAATCGCCCGGCCGCATGTGGGTGTTGCTGCCGCGCGGCGTTGCGCCCTGATGCACGCGTGGCACGGATGTGACTCGCCGCCCTGCCTTGCTGGATCTTCTGGTGTAATTGCCCCAAGTCCCCTTATGCCAACCGTGCATGCCCGACCGTAGGAGAAGCCCACGATGCGCCCCCGCCGCCAGCCCCATAGCAGAAGGTTACCGTTCCACTGGGGTCGGGAGCAGGATGAATGATGCAAGAACCGTTCACGCCCGCGCCGCCGACGAGGAAGCCGCCCGCGCTGGCCGGTGGTACGAACGCGGCCGGGTCGGATTGGCCGGCCGCGCCGCCGCCGCTTTGCGTACCGCCTCCGCCGGCGATGCCGCCCTGCCCGTTCCCCATTTGACCGTTTGGCTGGCCGCCGTTCCCGCCGCCCCCAGTGTTGTAGTAGCCACGGCCGCCGCCGCCACCGCCGCCGGCGGCGACTAGGATGTTCCCCGACACATCGGTCACGGTAGTCGCGCCGCCGCCGCCGCCGCCGGCTCCATAACCAGGGTGAGGGGCGCTCCCGCCGGCGCCGCCGCCATTATAACCGCCGTTTCCGCCGCCACAGCAATTAGGCCCCGATCCCCCGGCACCGCCGACGGTGACGACCAGTGCCTGATTGGAGGTCACTGCAAGATTGAAGATGACCATCGCCCCCAGGCCACCGGTGGTCGTGGGGCGGTTGTCTCCCAAGCTGCCGCTACCGCCGCTCGCGCCGCTGGCGGTCACCTGGATCAGCTCCACGTTCGAGGGGACGACGTACGTTTGCGGGCTGCCTGTGTAATTGAACGACGTTATCGGCGATTGCACCAGCAACTTGGGGGGAGACGTCGATTGCACCGACGGCGTGGCCGATGTCCCGCACCCGCCCAGGGCCCCCGCTGTCAGCGCGGCGACAACGACCAACGAAACAATCCGCATCCGCCGCTTTTCATTTTAGAGGAGAAGCCACCCTGCGTTTCGGGACTGAGGCTTCATGCGCGCAGAATGTAGCAGGATTAGGAGGCTGAAATGCTCGGGATCGTGAGCGGCCATTGGGTGTTTGCGGGATAAGAACAGACGGACCTTCCTCCGGTCGCCACGGATCGGCCCGCTCGATCAAGCGGCGCTTCGCAACCTGATCCGATCGGCCGCTTTGTTTTTACCGACCTATCCGGTGGCCTCATTCGAATAACGAAGTCTGCCGGCGCACTTCCTCGATTGCTGCGCTAGCACGAACCTGCTGCCGCTCGATCCGCTCGGCATGCTCACGGGTGCGTTCGATCTTCGTGACCGGGACGATCTTGTACCAATCCCGCTTCCCGCGCAAGTGCATGATGCGCTCGACGAGTCCCGCGCGCACGAGTTCATCCCGCGCCGGAATGAGTGTTTTAAACGCGCAGCTGAGCACGGCGATGTATTGCCGCTGGTTCGCTTTACAAATACCGTCTTCTGCCAGCTCGCACATCACCTGATAGAGCCGCTGCGCCGGCGCTGAAACGCTGCTCAATACGTCCGCCATAGGTGGTAGTGTACCGCAGCGAACGAGTGTTCGGCAACCCCATGGCAGGGACAGGTGACGCGCACGAGAACCGACGACCAAATGGCGAGCATATTTGAATACCGCGAGGACGACCCGGCTTTTCAGGAGTTCTTCGCACAGCGCATGGAAATGCGGGCGCTTGCCCTGGCCCACCTGACACGCATCCAAGAGCAGACCCGCACGAGGTTGGAGGCGCTGCTTGAACAAGAGCACGCCGTTTACGACGAGATGCGTCAATCAGCGAATGGTCTTGGGGACCGACTACGCGCGCGCTCGGCGGCCAAGCGTCTGCGTCGCGAAGGGGAGCACGAAATCCGGCATACGCTTGAAGCGCAGGCCGCCCAAGTCGCACGCTCTTGGAACCTCGGGAATCCCTCCGCGATGCTACGGCAGGGATATATGGACTACACCCACGCCGTTGCCGACAGCACCGATCGAGGCGCGCTCGATCCGATCTTGGCCGCGCTCCCCGGCGTGCGCGTTAAGCAGCAGGAGGACGGGTGGCGCGTGTACACGCGGCGCTCGGCCCTCCTTGGCACCCAAGAGTTGTTACGCGTGCTCGGCAACAACATCATCGTCCGCGGTGCCGACGATGATCGCGTACGCGCCGCCTTGATTGCGGCGAAGCAGCATTGCGACCCGCCCCTACGCATCGAGCGAGGAACGCCCGCGTTTCGCGCAGCCGCGGTACGAATTGCGGCGGAGTTAGGGATCGATCTAGACGGTGTTCCGAATCCCGCGGTAGAGAACGCCATAACCGGGACGCTCCATCAAGCGCCCGTACCCACTGCAGCGCCTGAGAACTCGAACGAGCAACAACCGGCGACCTCTCTGAAGAGTGACGAGAATGACGTTGTTCGAGACGATAATAACGTAGAGCCTACCCCGCGCAGCACACCTGAGGATATCGCGCGCGCCGTGGCGGCGTCACTGCGCGAAGCATCCGGGCGAGGCATGGTGGCCGACATGCTCGACGTCGCCGCCGAAGCCGAATTCACGGGGACCCTGGTGTTCGTCACCGACGACGATTCCATCGGCGTGCTCGATACAGGGGCCGCATTTGTAATCGTGCCGGTTGTTGCGGGTGCAAGCGCGCACCTGAATCGAAAGGTGACGGTCGACGCAATTCCAGGCCGTGAGCCCCGCGTGAGTCTCGTTGACGACGTTACCTCGTCCGTAGATGCGCCAGCGCACGGCG
>JABBOE010000128.1 GCA_019351955.1 Pseudomonadota bacterium | reverse complement strand
GCCTCCACGCCTGCCCCGACACCACCACCTGCGCGCCCTCCTCATCCATGATCGCACCCGTCGCCCAGTCCCGTTTGGATGCCTCGAAGTTTAGGAACGCCCAGCCGCCCACGCGGTGAACAAATGCACACATTCGCCCATTTTCTGCCCCAGGTGCCCTTCTGGCCCCCAATGGAGCAGCGTCAACCGACGATCCGAACATGTGCCGTGCCAAACTGCAGACCGGCAAAATGCCCCGTGGGTCCGCGTTGCACGCTCATTGCGGCGGTGGGAACCTCGTTCCCGTGCCGGGGCGCGCTCGGGGGTGTGCGCCCGGCTGGGCCAGAGGCACCCTGCCGCCCCAAGGGTGGGCCGGCGAAAGTGCTCAGCCCAGCGCGTCGTTGACCTGGTCGTGAAACTCCGCCAGGTTGATCGCAGCGCCGATCTCGCGCGGCAGCGCGTCACGCACCGAGAACACCCCAAGGATCTTCGACGTGGGTGCCACGACCGGTAGATGCCGGAAGCCGCGCTCGATCATGATCAGCACGGCTTCGGAGACTTTCGTATCGGGCCCGACGCACTGCGGATCATGCGTCATGACCTCCGACAGCTTGGTCGTTTGCGGATTGAGGGCCTTGGCCAGCACGCGCGTCATCAAATCGCGCTCCGTCACAATGCCCACCATGCGCCCCGAAGCGTCAATGATCAAAACGCTGCCGCAATTCGCCTTGGTCATCACACACGCCGCATCCCAGACGCTGGCCTGCGGAGGCAGACTGATGACATGCCGGTGCGACATCGATTGAAAAACCGTACGTTCCGTCATGATCGAACTCCCGACTCCACTACGGCCACTGAAACCCGCGCAAGTCGCTGTTAACGCAGCGACGCATTGATCTTCTCAAGCGCCTGCGCGCCAGGGCAAAGCTCGGTCGCCTGCAGCCTATTGAGCGGCGTATCGCTGGTATTGAGCGAGACGTGCAGGTCCACCGCGACCGGATCCACGTACAGCAAGCCCGTGACGATCTCTCCGCGCTCCTGGCGCTCGTGCATGTAGCTCAGCGCAGCGTAACGATCGGTTGGATCATAGTCCGCGTGCAGCTTGCTCAAGCGCAGCGTGGAACCGTCGTGTTGCAGCACATCGATGGTCGAGCCGGCAGCATAGTCCACCGTGATTTCACTGTGCGCCGGCAGAAAGTCGATTCGGCTCACGGCCTCGTCGTGCCAACGCACGTAGTCGTAGCTCTTGGTGCTGCCGCTATGGTTGTTGAAGGTTACGCACGGGCTGAGGACGTCGATGAATGCCGCGCCGCCATGTTCCAGTGCGCCCTTGATGAGGGGCACAAGCTGCTCCTTGTCACCCGAAAAGCTACGCGCGACGTATGTGGCGCCCAGTTGCAGGGCCAGACCAACCAGATCCACCGGATTGTCCCGGTTGACCGCCCCCTTCTTGCTCTTGGAGCCACGATCGGCCGTGGCAGAGAACTGTCCCTTGGTCAATCCGTAAACACCGTTGTTCTCGACGATGTAAGCCATGCGCACGCCGCGGCGCATGGCGTTGGCAAACTGCCCCAGACCGATGGAGGCCGAATCGCCATCGCCGGAGACGCCGAGGTACAGCAAATCACGGTTGGCAAGGTTGGCACCGGTAAGTACCGAGGGCATGCGCCCGTGCACGGTGTTGAAGCCGTGCGAGGCGCCGAGAAAATAGTCCGGTGTCTTTGAGCTGCATCCAATACCGGAGAGCTTGGCGACTCGATGTGGCTCGATATTGAGCTCCCAGCAGGCCTGCACGATGGCTGCCGAGATCGAGTCATGGCCGCAACCGGCGCACAGGGTGGACACGCGGCCTTCGTAGTCGCGGCGCGTGTACCCGACTTCATTGGTGGTGAGCGTCGGGTGATGCAGCTTCGGCTTCGCAAGGTACGTCATGCCGCCTCCTTTTGCAGCGGGGTTTCCGTCTGCACCGGTTTCAGGTTTTGGGCAATCGCTTCGCTGATGAAGCGCGCCGTGATGGGCGTGCCGTCATAGTGCAGCACCTTCACCAGACGCGCCGGATCGATCGACAGCTCGTTGACCAACAGCGTGTGCATCTGGGCGTCGCGGTTCTGTTCGACCACGAACACCTTGTCGTGTTCCGCCATAAACATGCTCACCGACTCCGCAAACGGGAAGGCGCGAAGACGCAAGGCATCGAGCTCGAAGCCTTGCTGCGTGAGCACATCGAGCGCTTCGCGCATGGCCGGACTGGTCGAGCCGAAATACAGCACGCCAAGCCGCGTTGGACGCTCGGCGCGGCGCAGCTCGGGCTGCGGCGCAAGCGCGGCCGCCGTCTGGAACTTCCTCAGCAGCCGCTCCATGTTGTACACGTAGTCCGACCCCCGCTCCGAATAGCGCGCATACGGATCACGGGTCGTGCCGCGCGTGAAATAACTGCCGAGCGTGGGGTGCGTGCCAGGCAATGTGCGCCAGGGAATCCCGTCCCCATCCACATCCTTGTAGCGGCCGAAGTCCTTGCCGGCCTCGAGCTCCTCCGCGGTCATCACCTTGCCCCGGTCATAGGCGCGCGCGTCGTCCCATGCGAACGGCTTGCACAGGCGCTGGTTCATCCCGATATCCAGGTCACTCATGACGAAGATCGGTGTCTGCAGCCGCTCGGCAAGGTCCAGTGCGGCCGCTGCATGCTCGAAACATTCATGCGGGTCTTCCGGGAACAGCAAGACATGCTTGGTGTCGCCGTGGGACGCATAGGCGCAGGCGAGCAGATCGGATTGCTGGGTGCGCGTGGGCATGCCCGTTGACGGTCCGCCGCGCTGCACATCGATGATCGTGATGGGAATCTCGGCAAAGTACGCCAAGCCAATGAACTCCGTCATCAGCGAGATGCCGGGGCCGGATGTGGCCGTGAAGGCCCGCGCGCCGTTCCAGCCTGCGCCGACCACCACGCCGATGGATGCCAACTCATCCTCGGCCTGGACGATCGCCACCCTGTTCTTGCCGCTTTGGGGCTCGACGCGGAATTTGTCGCAGAACTTCTGGAAGGTTTCCGCCACCGACGATGACGGGGTGATCGGATACCAGGCTGCAACCGTCGCCCCTCCGTAGACGCAGCCAAGTGCTGTCGCGCTATTGCCGTCGGTAAAAATCTGGTTGCCCACCTTGTCAGCGCGCTGCACCCGGATGCCCAGCGGCGCCTGGAGATGGCTTTTGACGTAATCACGCCCAAGGTGTAAGGCCCGTACGTTCGATTCGAGCAGCAACTCCTTGCCCCGGTACTGTTCGGCAAAGAGCGTCTCGAACACCGCGGCGTCCACATCCAGAAGCACCGACAGTGCTCCCACATAAATGATGTTCTTGAACAGCTGCCGCTGACGCGGGTCCGCATAGGCCGCATTGCAGATCTCGGTCAAAGGAACGCCGATGACCTCGATGTCCTTGCGCAACGCCGATTCCGCAACCGGGCGCGTGCTGTCATAAAAGAGGTAGCCGCCGCTTTGAACCTCGGCCACGTCCGCGGCCCAGGTTTGCGGGTTCATGGCCACCATCATGTCCACCCCGCCGCGCCGGCCGAGATAGCCCTTTTCGCACACGCGCGCTTCGTACCACGTCGGCATCCCCTGGATGTTGCTGGGGAAAATGTTGCGCGGACTCACGGGCACGCCCATGCGCAGGATCGCCTTGGCAAACAGCTCGTTGGCCGAGGCCGACCCCGAGCCGTTGACGTTGGCAAACTTGATGACGAAGTCGTTGACCGCCTCGATGCGTTTCATGCGACCTCCAGGGTGCTGGGAATGGGTTGAGCGGCGCGGCTATACGGGCCGGCCTGAACGGTCGTGAGCTGAAATTTCTGCATATCCCAGGCCCCCGTGGGGCAGCGCTCGGCGCACAGTCCGCAGTGCAGGCAGACATCTTCGTCCTTGACCATGACGCGCCCGGTCTTGAGCGGCGCCGACACGTACAGCGCCTGGCTCAGGTCGCGGGCCGGCGCCTTCAGTCGCGTGCGCAACTCCGCCTCCTCACCATTGTGGGTAAACGTGATGCAATCCATCGGACAGACATCCGTGCATGCGTCGCACTCGATGCAGGCCTGCCGATTGAACACGGTTTGCACGTCACAGTTCAGGCACCGGCTGGCCTCCTTGAAAGCCGTGGCGGCGTCGAACCCCATTTCCACCTCGACTCGGATGCTCGCCAGTGCCACCTCGGCGGCGGCCCAGGGCACCCGAAATCGCGCGTCGGGCTACACGTCATTGTGATAGGTCCACTCGTGGATCCCCATCTTGGTGGACATCAGGTTGGTGGTCGGAGCCGGGCGCACGCGCACGTCCTGTGCGTGCACAAAGCGGTCGATCGAAACGGCCGCCTCGTGGCCATGCGCCACCGCCGTGATGATGTTCTTCGGGCCGTAGGCCGCATCCCCACCGAAAAAGACGCGTTCAAGCGTGGACTGGAACGTGCTGCCATCCAGCACGGGCAAGCCCCATTTGTCGAACGCAATGCCCACATCGCTCTCGATCCAGGGAAAGGCGTTCTCCTGACCCACCGCGATCAGCACGGCATCGCACTCGACAAACGCCTCGGGCTCGCCCGTGGACACCAGGGTGCGCTTGCCGTGGCCATCGTAGACCGCCTCGACGACATCAAAGCGCATGCCGGTGAGCTTGCCGTTTTCGTGCACGAACGCTTTCGGCACATGAAAGTTGAGGATCGGAATACCCTCGTGCAGCGCGTCTTCCTTCTCCCACGGCGACGCCTTCATTTCCGCAAAGCCGCTGCGCACGATCACCTTCACGTCGGTGCTGCCCAGCCGTCGGGCCGAGCGGCAGCAATCCATGGCCGTATTGCCACCACCCAGCACGATCACGCGCTTTGCGCTGCTCGTGATATGGCCAAACGACACCGAGGCCAGCCAGTCGATGCCGATCTGCACGTGGTCCGCCGCCTCACGGCGTCCGGGAAGGTCCAGATCGCGCCCACGGGGCGCGCCGCAGCCGACGAAGATTGCGTCATAGCCCTGGTTCAGCAGGCTGCGCATTGACTGCACGCGCTGCCCACTCCTGAACTCCACGCCCATGTCCAGGATGTAGCCGGTTTCCTCATCGATCACGGCCTCGGGCAGGCGAAACCGCGGAATCTGCGAGCGGATAAACCCCCCGGCCTTGGCTTCCCCATCAAAGATCGTCACCTCGTAGCCCAGTGGCGCAAGATCGCGCGCCACGGTGAGGGACGCAGGTCCGGCCCCCACGCAGGCGACGCGCTTTCCGTTCTTGGGGCCAATGGCCGGCATGCGGCTCCTGACGTCGCCTTTGTGGTCGGCGGCGACACGCTTGAGGCGGCAGATGGCCACGGGCTCCGGCTGGGCGCGATTGTTCTCCTCGACACGGCCACGGCGGCAGGCTGGCTCGCAGGGCCGGTCGCAGGTGCGCCCGAGCACGCCGGGGAACACGTTGGAGACCCAGTTCACCATGTAGGCGTCGGCGTTGCGGCCTTGCGCAATCAGACGGATGTACTCCGGCACCGGCGTATGGGCCGGGCAGGCCCACTGACAATCAACGACTTTGTGGAAGTAGCCTGGATCGGCTGTGTCCGTGGGTTTCAACTCGGTCTCCTGCAGGGCGTGCTGAAAAACTCCGACAGCGACCGCCAACGCAGCGCCGTCGTCTGAAGCCAACCCAAACCACGCGCACTTTGCTGGCTAGTGTGCAAACTGCGGCCATCTGAGCACCCCATTGCCTTCCAGCGCCGATAGCTGTGTTCTGCTCTTTGGGTTGAAATTAGTGTAGATCCTCGCGCGCCCCAGCGTTTCCACACAAGCGGCCATTTCCAGACTTTGTTTGATTTGGGACAAGTCGCCTTTTTCGTGTTCAACCGTGTGACAGCCTCACGCATTTCCCGGTTTGTTTGACTTCGGACAAGGCATGCTTGGCCCAGCCGCGCTGCAATGCAATCCATTCACGGCCCACCGGGAAGTCCGTCATGCAAGCTGCCACTCTCGCGAAGTACCTGCAAACGCACACCATTCTCTCCGCACTCAGTGCGCAGCAACTGGCGCCGCTGGTGGCCCATTCCAAGGAACAGCATCTGTCGGCCGGCGAGGTGCTCTTCAGCCAGGGCGACGCGGCCCAGCACTTTTATGTCCTGCGTGAGGGCGCCGTGCAGATCGGCGTGCCTGCTATCAACGGCCCGGCACTTGAAGTGCAGGCGCTAGGCGCGGATGCAGTGATCGGCTGGTCATGGCTGATTCCACCGTATCGGTGGAGTTTCGAGGCCAAGGCGCAATCCGAGTCATCCCTCGTGGCATTCGACGGTAAGCCGATCTTGCAGGAGTGCGAAAAGGATCCGGCCCTGGGCTACGCGCTGATGAAAATCTTTGCGGCACTGATGTCGCAGCGGCTGGATGCGGCGCGGCTCAAGATGATGGACAGCTGGATGCCTCCCGGCTGGGCTTGACGGCACTGCGCTGCGCCCCCGCCGTGTGAAACAGCGGTGGCTCGGTTCCTCTGAACACGCGGCAGCGATTTCTTAAGTGGATGGGCTGCGGGTTCATGTGCCCTGGTGCAGGGTTATCCCTGGCGGCGGCGTCGCTTGCGACGAACGCAAGCCGCGGGGGGTAACCCGTGTTCGGGCGGCTCAGGCTGCCAGCCTGGATAGCGGCAGGGTAGCGTAGTAGACCTCCTGTGGGGTGCTGCCGCGGTGGGCGCTGTGCGGGCGGCCGGTGTTGTAGAAGTCGATGTAGGCGGCAAGGCCGGCGCGCACGGCGCTGACCATCTCGTAGGCATTGAGGTAGACGTCCTCGTACTTGATGCGGTTCCACAGCTGCTCGACGAACACGTTGTCGAGCAGCCGCGGCCATCCATGCGAATGGCGATGCCGTGGCGGGCGATGGCCTTCTCCAGGGCGGCCACGCAGAAGTCGGCCTCCATGGTGAGCGCACCCGGTGGGCGAGCACGCGTCAGCTGTGCCAGTCCAGGACCAAGGCCAGATAGACGAAGCCTCGCGCCATCGCGATGTACGTGATATCCATCGCACAACCGTGGTTGGCCCGCTCGATTGTCAGGCCCGCAGCAGGTACGGGTAGATCGGGTGACGAGGATGCTTACGGCTGGTGTTGGGGCTCTTTGTACAGCGCCTCCATGCTCATGCGCGCCATCAGCGTGCCGACGGTGCAAGCGGCCCACCTCATGCCCTTCCTGTCGCAGCAAACCGCGCAGCAGTCGACTGCCGGCGAACGGATGCACGAGGTGCAGCTCGTCGATTCGGTGCATCAGTGCCAGGCCCTGCTCGCTCACCGGCCGGGGCCGGTCGTACGCAGTGCCCCGGCTGATGTCCAGCAACGGGGCCTGGCGCTTCACCAGAAGCTTGTGGTTGCGGTCGATCATTTGCTTGCGCTCAGCAGTCCCGCCTTGGTGAGCGCGCCGCTTAAAAGCTCGCAGCCTTCGGCAAATGCATCCAGCTCGGCAAGCCGCTGTTCCACGTCTCCTCTGTGGAACAGGGGCTCTATGCGGTCACGGCCGCGCTGTGTCGAAAAACGGTGAATACGCCCGTCCTTGACGCCGACCTCGATGTCGATACAAAGGCAGTTGGGCCTGAGTACGCGTGTTGCTGCTCGCACCTGAGACACGACGTTAGCCGTTATTGATTTGGCCCCTATTCACGGCATTCTCACATCGTTAGCGCCTCATGGCCTAAACGGCCCTACCCGGAGAATTCCCGATCAGGATCCCACTTCGCGTTTGCGCGCGCGGAAGATCCCGATCATGAGGTAGACAAAGGTCAGGATGAACGCCGATGCCAACACGATCAAGCCGGTGCTCGACGACTTCACCGGGCCTGCTTGCACATGCTCCTGCACCCGCGACCTGAATGCCCTGAGCGCCTGCGCATGCTCGAAACCTGCGCCTGGATCGAGGCGCTCAGCCCGTTGCAGTTCAGCTTGAGCCAAGGGCCACTTGCCTTCGTCCGCCAGCAAGCGGGCATCGACATAGTGCACTGCGGCCGAATCCGGATGGGCGGCCAGAACCACCGCGATCGCCCGGTCGGCCTGGGCGAAGCGGCCCGCCTGCCCGGCGGCCTCGACGACAGCCTGGATGGTGTCAGGCGCCGGGGCTTGCGCCGCGAAGACGGGTGAGCCCAGGGCGGCTGCAAGTGTGCCGGCGAAGTATGGGCGCAGGAGGATATTCACACAATTCATGATCGAAAGAAACCGTCGTTGCCGGGCTCGGCCATCAAGGAGGATGCCACCCTGCTTTGGAAGCAATGGTCGTGGCACCGCTTGGGGGCGCCACCTTGTCACACCATACAACAGCACAAGCCAATCACGGCGATCGGCTACTCGCAATGGACAATGCCTGGCACCGACACCACGCCCTTCAAGCGCGCATGCATCAATCGGCCACACTGACAAGATTGCGCCCCGCAAATTTGCTTTGATAAAGGGCCTTGTCCGCCCTGCCGATCGCCGCATTGATGTCCTCGGCGGGCGCCAGCGTGGACACGCCCGCTGACAGCGTGAAGCGGATGTTGGCTTGACGCCATTCGATCCCGGCCGCTTCGCAAGCTACGCGGATGCGCTCGGCCAGCTGGCGCGCATCCTCCGAGTCCGTCCCTGGCAGCAGAAAGAGAAACTCTTCGCCGCCCCACCGTGCAACGATATCCCGCTCGCGGCACATGCAGCCAAACATTTTTCCCGCATGCCTGAGAACCTGGTCGCCGGCTTCATGACCAAACCGATCGTTGATCTGCTTGAAATGGTCAATATCGGCGAGGACCACCGACATGTTCTCGCCGCGACGCCCTGCCTGTGCGATGCACTGCTTGGCCAGGTCCAGCAAATGCCCGCGGTTGGCCAATCCCGTGAGCGCGTCGGTCGTGGCACTCTGGCGTAGTTTGCGTTCCGACTTGCGCACGTTTTCCGAGTAAAAGCGCGCTGTGTAGCTGGCCATCACGAAGAAGATCGCGACGTTGAAGACGTTGAGGGCCCAGAGATCCCCACGGCCGATCGGTGCCAAGGCCCCAAGCGCATACGACGCGGCATGCAGACCCAGATAAAACGCAAAGAGGAACAGCAGAGGAAAAATTGTGACGCGCCAGCCGCCACTCACGATGATGGCCGGAATGAACATTAAAAGGTAGTAATGAAACCCGCTATCCCAGCCCAAAAACAGGGTTCCCAGGGCGGCGTGGCCGACGACCTCCGTCCAGACCAGAAACAGGGCAAGAGCGTTTCTGCGTTTGGTCAGCAGCGCGTAGGCGGCTGCGTACATCGCGATGCTGAGCACGTTGGGCCAAGCCTGTCGCGGCTCGCCGATCGCCAGGAAAAACGCCAAAAACGCGAAATCAACACATGCCGCCAACACGACCACGCGGCGCACCATGATCCAGAACGCGCCGTGGGCGCGTGTGCGCCGCTCCGCGCTGCCAACGCCCGGCATCACATCCAATCGGCTGCCCCGAGTCACGTCCGTAACCGATGGGATGATCTCTTGTGTTGCGGACATTGCGTTCCTACGACGATCGATCGCTTTGGTGGAAAATCCGACCGGGGCCGGTGTGAGATCCAAAGCCCGGTCGCATGGCAGGCGATCACGGGCAGGGCCCCGCCGACGACCGCGAACTGGGTGGCCTTGCGCTCTTCGAACCTGCTTTCCCACTCGCACGGGTGCGGCGCGAGCTCGCAAATGGAGCGCCGTGCATCATAGCGGCGCACATGCACGCACCAGCCTTGCCGACAGTCGCCCGCGCCCCAAATCACTGATTTTTATGATGGGCTATCCATTTAGCTCCACAGCCTCGGCAGTCAGAATGATGGCCGGTGCT
>JABBOE010000127.1 GCA_019351955.1 Pseudomonadota bacterium | reverse complement strand
CACGGGCCGAAAAGGAGGTCTTGGGAACCTCCTTGCATCAGTTCAACAACACGCTCTTGCAGGCATGGAACCTCGGCTCCGTCATGCGGGCAAGCCGTGAGGTCGGGCTGGCCGAGCGTCTTTCTGCAGCCACTCAACAGGGGTGGTCGACTACGGAGGCACATCGGGCCACGCAGGCAATCGGCACGTTTCTCCGGCGACCGGACGTCGAAAACGTACGCCGATTGCAGCAGAATGCCACCCAAGCGAGCACTCTTGCTGCGGCCCTTGGCGCCAACGAAGCCGCGCAATGGATTCCCATACCAGACCCGACCGCAGCGGAGAACGTCGGACACCAAGCCCCAGGGGAAGGTATGGCGGGGGGGCGCGTATCTTAGGTTGGGCCTACGTGCGGTGCCAATAGACGCTGCGCACGCGCACCAGGATGTCCGAGCGCGCCGCACCTGCTGGGCCTACCCACGGCGCTCGAGGCATGCTGCTGGGCTGCGACACAAATCGCCTGCGCATCCATGGCGTCGGTCTTGTCACGCAGCCAGAACGCCTTGACATGCTGGGCCGGCAGTCGCTTGACCTCATGCCCAAAGGAGCTGATCACCCGCGCCCAGTCGTGGGATGTGCCGCAAGCCTCCATCGCGACCAGGCTGCGCTGGCATCTGGCGAAGAGTTCGGTGAGCCTGGCGCGCTTGATCTGGCGGCGCTGAATCTCGCCGGTCTCCGCGTCAACGATGTGCAACTGGAACACGGTCTTGGCCAAATCCAGACCAATGATTGGCAGATTTGCAGTAGATTGCATGGCACGGCCTCCGGGTTGAAGTGGTTGCTAGAGCTTCCACTCTGGCCTCTGATGCCGTTTCTGCGAGGCCCCTACTGGATGGATGGTCTCACTTCAGCGGCGGCGCTGTAGGTGGGCGAACCATGCCATCTCCGGGGCGGTTCATAACGGCTGGCGGGCTCAAGGTGCACTTTGTGCAGTACGGTGCCGCCACGCATTGCAATCCGCCCCTTCAGAAAAGGGTCGTTGAAGAGGGCAACCATCGCGCGGCCTAGCAGCAGGTTCTGTTCGACCTGGTGCGGAACAGGCGAGGGCACTTCGGCTTGGTGCGCGAGAACATCAGGTCGGTTCTAGGCCATCATGTGGGGGCAGGTACCGACGCATTAATAATGGCGGTCCGGCGCGGGTCCACAGGGGCGGGGCGGCCCGAGGACATCTTGGCGCCGACGTTAGGAGGCACGGGTCTGAGGGTGTAGGGCAGGCGTGCATGCAATGCGTCGGCCAGGCTTGCACAGCCCAAGGTCTGCATCACAAACCCAATTCGTTGCAGGGTAGGCGTATCGGCACCGTGCGCCAACGCCGGCATGAAGTCTGTGAGCTTCAGGAGAGGCAGGAGCGGCCGCAAGGTCTCCGCGGCGCGCTCGATGCGGCCGATGCGGGAAGCGTAATGCACCAGGTCCACAATGGTTGCTGCAGGGCTGCTGACGGCCAAAGGAGCAAAGGCGTTGGCGCACGGTGGGGTCGGCGTCGTGTGGACACTGCGGTGTGATTCCGAACGCAGGCATTCGGTAGCGCAGATGGCCGAGGCGCTGGGTTAAAGCCACCCCCATATCAATCTATTGATGGCGGGCCTGCGACGTGCCGACCAGGTCAGCGACGACGTTGCACAGGCGTGTGCCGTCCATCTGCGCGCGCGACGGCTGGCAGTTCTGATGATGTCGGGACGGTTGAAGCCGGAGGACTTTTTCGAAGCGCAGTTGTTCAAGGCCAAAGCAGTCGAGTCGGCGATGAAGTTCATCGAGGATGATCCGATGGGGGCACCCTTGATGACAGCGGAACTGCGCACCGCCAAGGCTGAGAGCCACTACTGCCTCTTCACGATATATGAGTCAGCCATTGGCAAAAGACTGTTGACCGGCGAATTGGATGTGCCTGCCTTCGCCGTGCAACTCAAGGACATGCGCCCGCACATTGGTTGGCAACACCGGACCCTTCAGGCAAAGACTGAGCACGACGTGTCCTGATTGATGTGCCTGACCCGCCAATTTTGGCGGGCCTTTTGTTCTGTGCCCGTGATCGGGAATTTGCACCTTTCCGCCAGCAACGTCAGCCTAGTCCTTTCGTGCAGGATGGGCCCGGATTGGAGCAACGTCTCATGGGTTTCCACTACAGCTCTTGCGACGTCAAGTTGCTTCGGTTACGCTGAAACGAACGGTCGTTCGTTTTTGTGGCCCTATCACCTGCCGCATGGCAGGAAGACAACAATGTTTGAGGAGATTGGTATGCGGAATCGCGTCTGGATTGTGCTGGCACTGGCCAGCGCCCTCGGTCTGGCAGGCTGCGGAGGTGGCGGCGGAAATCCTACCCCGCCCACGCTGGCAACGGTGGCCAGTGTGAATGCGGCGAGTATGGCGCCGACGACACCGCCGAGCGGGGGGTTTAAGCAGATTGTGGCGTTTGGCGATAGCTTGTCAGATGACGGAGCGTATACCCTAGCGGCAATGTCTATTTATGGCGTGGCCCCATACAACGTGCAGTTCACCGGGCTACCCTATCCAGCAGGCGGGCAATTCACCGTCAATGGCGCGGCAACCGGTAACTGGACTAGCGTGCTCGCCACGAGCCTAAACCTCGGATTGACGCCTAACGTGATCGGTTATGGCTCGACGGCGGGTGTAACGTACCTTGGAGCGACTGGCCCGACTCCAAATCCAGCGTTTTGCGCGTTCAGCGCGCCCGTTTCGTCTGGGCAAGCCAACTGCACCAACTTCGCTCAGGGCGGCTCCATGGTGAGCAATCCGAATGGCATTGGACATAGCACCGGGGCGCTAACGCTTCCAGTGACGACGCAAGTCCAGAACTACCTGACACAGTTTGGCGGCAGTTTCAACAGCGACCAGCTGGTGACGGTGTTGGCCGGCAATAACGACATCTTCACGGCTTTGGGTACCGTAAGCGCTAGCGTGACACAAGCCGTCACGCAGGCCGTGACCAGTGCGCTGCAACAGAATCCAAATTTGACCCAAGCACAGATCACGGCCATTCAGGCAACGGCGGAGCACGATGCCACTACCCAAGCGGTCGCCGTTGCTCAAGCCACGGTAGCGAAAGCTGCGGATGATTTGTCTGCGCAAATCAGCTTGATGACCAGTAAAAGCGCAAAGTATGTGCTGGTTTACACCTTGCCCGATTCATCGCAAACCCCGTTTGGCCGTGGCCTGCCATATACCGGCTACACGCCGCCACAGGCACCACCTGCAGGGTATGTGTGCGATAACACAGTTACGACGACGCCCTGCTATTTGCTATCCAATCTGGTTCAGGTATTCAACCAACGCCTGCTCAGCGACCTGCAAGGTCAGCCGGTCAAGGTGCTCGACGGTTATAGCCTGCTCAATCAGGAAATCGCCAATCCAGCGCAATTCGGTTTCACCAATGTGACCACGCCGTGGTGCAACCCCGCGACGACCAGTTCGCTGCTCTGCAATGTCAACACACCGTACAGCGCTGCCGGAGCGACAGCGGCCAATTTGGGTACTTGGCTGTTCGCTGATACCGTGCACCCCACACCTGCCGGGTACCAGATCATTGCCAGCACCACCTTGCAGGCAATGAAGACCTTTGGTTGGACGCAGTAAACGTGAAGCACTCGCAAAACTTTTGAGGAGAACTCATGATGCGTCATTCGCAATTTCATGCGCTGCGCTGCGCCCTGTTGGCTTCCGGTTTGATGAGTGGTGCCGTATTCGCACCATCCGCGATGGCAGACGACGCCGGTCCGCAGAACACGGTGTTCGTTGGTCTGGCCTATTTGCAAAACCATTCCAGTCTGCCCAATCTGAGTGGCTACAACACGCCCGCCAACCTCAACCTGAAGGTTGGCAACGCGGCAACTCTGGGCATCGTGTACGTGCGCAATCTGCCCGGTCCGTTCAGCTTTGAACTGGTGCTGGGTTATCCACCTCGTCTACGGACGGACGCGGAGGGCTCTGGATGGGGGGCGTTGCGCGGTGTCGGTGTGACGGATGTGGACGTCTATTCCCCGACTGCGTTCATCAACTACCACTTCTTCGGCGACTACGCCAAGTGGGATCCGTTCGTCGGTCTGGGGATCAACTACACGAAGTTCACCAATACCAAAGCGCTGCCGCCCCTGACCGGCGCGCAGGGGCCCACGCAGATCAATCTTTCTGACTCGTGGGGCGCGGCGGCGCACGTCGGCCTGATCTATCGGTTCAATCCGAAATGGTCGGTTGTGGGCACGGTGGCGATCGCGGACGTGCAAAGCAATCTGACTTCCACCTCGTTCTCGTCCGTGAATCCATCGGTCATTACCTCGCAGGCGAAGACCCACATCAACTTCCATCCGATCGTGTATACGCTCGCGCTTGGCTATAGTTTTTGAGTTTCTCGGCCGGACAGATCAAGGGAGCCTCGGCTCCCTTCTTTTTTACAGGGGCGGAAACTCAATCTGCCTTAGATCAACAGATTGTTGGCAACATCACAAACGATGAGAAAGTACATTGTTTCGGCATTTCAATTATCCGTCGCGCTCTTCATAAGTATCTGCGCTATCAGGGTGCCTTTGGCTGAGTTTGAAACTGGAATGCTGCTCGCCTTCACAGCCTCCGTAACGTTGTTTGGCGGCCAGCTCAGTCTGATGAAGGCGCTCCGTTCCGAAATGGCTCCCACTCAAAAGTCTTGATAATGGAAAAAACCGACGGAGGCATGTGCCGAGGCAGGCTGGTTGCAGTTGATTTTTGGTCGTCGTCGCGGCCGTCCCGCCTACGGATCAAGGGCGATGCGCCAGTGCCCAGATTCGCCCTGGTTGGCGAGCCACCATCCGAAGACCCAGGCCACAAGCTAGGGGCCTTTTGCATGGTTGCTCACCAGGCGTCGCATCCTCGACCAAGCCGGTCGCTCACAGGTTTTGTTGGCCAGATCTAGATGATCGTGTCCCTGTAGCGGGCGACGACCGGGTCGTGTGTGATCAGTCGGATCGGCTCCGTCCGAGCATGCGCCGCAGGACCATCAATACGCGCAGTTCATTGGACAAGACGGCTTGGCTGCGCGACGAGGGCGCCACGCTGAAGCGCATTCACACCATTGCCGGTCACCTGCCGCAAACGCAGGTGCTCAGGCAACCGCGCTGTCGCTACGGCCACCATCGCGCGGGGCCGGCCGCGCCATTCCAGGCGACTGGCGAAGCGTCCGCTGGCAGCTTGTTACAGCTGGCCTCAGCTGGCGCCGGCCACCTCGCGCAGGCAGTTCAGCATGTTCTGAAGGGCCAGGGGCTGACCCACGTCCTGGCGCCACATCATGGCCACCGAGCCAGCACTGTTCAGCGGCAGCGGCAGGATGCGCAGCGCACACGCCTGCTCAAAGCGCCGCGCCGCGCGGTGCGAAGCGGTACCGATCATGTCGCTGTCGGCCAGAAGGGCGAGGTTGGCGCTGAGGGAGTTGGACTCCGGTAATCATCGGGCAGTCGCTGCCCAGCGGCGGCCAGGGCTGCTTCCAGCGCTTCGCGGATGGGAGTGCCACGAGGCCACACAATCCAGCGGTAGGTGAGCACGGCGGGCCAGTCTGGCTCGCCTCCAAAAAGCGGGTGGCCGGGCCTTGCGACAAAGTGCAGCGGCTCGCTGTACAGCGGCTCGGTCTGCAGGCCGGGGCCGTGCAACTCGGGCGCTGAGCGGCCGACGACCACGTCCAGGGTGCCTTGCAGCAGTTGCCCGACGAGCTGGTCCATGGTGCCTTCCACCAACCGCACTTGGGCCTGTGGCATGCGCGCAAGCAGCGCCAGCATCGCGCGCGGCGCGGTGTCGGACACGGCCGCCCCAGAGGCGCCGAGCACGACCCGCCCGGCGCTGCCGGCACGCAAGGCGTCCATGTCGGCGCCAGCGCGGTCGATCTGCGCCAGGATGCGCCGCGCATGCCCCAGCAACGCCTCGCCGCAGGCGGTTGGCCGCAGGCCCCGGGCATGACGGGCGAAAAGCGGCAGGCCCACGGCGTCCTCCAGTTCCTTGAGTTGTCTGGACAGCGCCGGCTGCGTGGTGTGTAGGCGGTCGGCCGCGTGGCTGAGATTGTGGGTTTTGGCCAGCACGTCGAGGAGGCGAAGTTGTCGTGGCCGCAGGCGTTCGGTCCAATCCATGGCTAAAGGTATACCCAAATAGGTATGGTTGATGCAAATATTTTATTGTTATTGAAATGGACACAGACGGATAATCGACCCGTTTGGCGCACCGCGACTGTTGCCACCTTCAGCAGACCCAAAGGAGAGTTTCATGGATTTCGTCTTTGCCCCGTCGCCGCCGGTGGGCGTGCCCGTCGTTGGCCGTGATGCGCAATTCCCGGTACATCGCGTGTATTGCGTCGGGCGCAACTACGCCGCCCACGCTCGCGAAATGGGCTTCGACCCCGACCGCGAGCCGCCGTTCTTCTTCTGCAAGCCGGCCGATGCGGTGGTGCCAGTGGCGCAGGGGCAGACGCTCGATTCGCCGTATCCGGCGATGACCCAGAACCTGCATCACGAGATCGAACTGGTTGCAGCCATTGGCAAGGCTGGGCGCGACATTCCCGAGGAGAAGGCGCTGGAGCATGTGTTCGGCTACGCCGTCGGTCTGGACATGACACGGCGTGACCTGCAGCTTGACATGCGCAAGGCGGGCCGCCCTTGGGAGATTGGCAAGGCCTACGACGCGAGCGCGCCGATGGGACCGATCCACCCGGCCGCTGGGGACATGGGCGCGCTGGCGCAGGCACGCATCGCCCTGACGGTCAACGGCGAAACCCGGCAGGACAGCAGCATCGCCCAGCTGATCTGGTCAGTGCCGGAAACCATCGCCTATCTGTCACGCTACTTTGAACTGCAGCCGGGCGACCTGATCTTCACGGGCACGCCCGAGGGCGTTGGTGCTGTGGTGCCGGGCGACCTGATGGAGGGCCGCATCGACGCCCTGGGCAGCCTGAAGGTTCGCATCACGACGAAGGAGTGATGCGTTGCAGCTCTACAGTTTTTTCAACAGCTCGACCTCCTACCGGGTACGCATTGCCTTGGAGCTCAAGGGCCTGGCCTTCGAGGTGCTGCCGGTTAACCTGCGCGGGCGCGAACAGCGCAGCGCGGCCTACATGGCGCTCAATCCCTCCGCCGGTGTACCACTGCTGCGCGACGACGATGGCTTCGAGCTGACGCAGTCGCTGGCCATCATCGACTATCTGGACCAGACCCATCCGCAGCCGCGGCTGATCCCGGCTGAGGCGCCGATCCGTGCCCGCGTGCTGGAATTTGCCCATGGCATCGCCTGCGACATCCACCCCATCAACAACATGCGGGTGCTGCGCTATCTGCACGAGGAACTGGGTGCGGACGAAGCGGCCAGGAGCCGCTGGTATGCGCACTGGATCGCCGAGGGCCTGCGCGCAGCCGAGGCGCAACTCGAGCGTCATGGCACTGGCCCGTACTGCTTCGGCGACGCCCCGACCCTGGCAGACATTTGCCTGGTGCCCCAGATCGCCAATGCCGAGCGAATGAAGTGCGATCTGGAACCCTACCCGAAGCTGCGGGCGGTGGCGGCGCACTGCAACATGCACAAGGCCTTCCAGGCCGCCGCGCCAGCACGGCAGCCCGACTACGTGGGCTGACTGGCGGCAAGCGGCAGCGGCTCCTGCAGCAGGCATTCGACAAGGCGCCGCCGTGCCACCCGTTCGGCAGCAGTACCCACCGGGCCAAGCTGCGACTCGGCGATGAGGTAGCTGTAAAGAACGAAGGCGCGCTGGTGCGCCTCGGGTTGCGCGAAACCGATCGACTCGATCACGTGGCTGATGTAGTCGATACGGCTGGCGTCCGCCTCGTCCACCGCCTGGCGGGCAATCGCATCATGCCGGGCCCAGGCGCGCAGCGCGAGTTCAATGCGCGCCGCGCGGATCGCGGCGCGGCCACGAAAGGGCAGGGAGAGCACGTCGCGCAGCTGAGCCTTTGGATCGGGGCTCGTCTGTTGCAAACGCGCCGTCAGCTGCTCGGTCGCACTGGCGCGCCAGCTTTGCAGAACCTGGCGCAGCAGGTCCTCGCGGTCGCGGAAATGCCAGTAGAAACTGCCGCGTGTCACCGACAGTTCGGTGGCCAGCACATCCACGCGCACGTTGTCGATGCCGCGATCGACCAGCACTTCGGTGGCCGCCTCGATCCATCGCTGGGGCGTCAGCGTGTCGCGGCGGCCCGTGTCCTTGCTGGAGCGCGAAGGGGGAGGCTGGCGGGTCGTGGTGGCGGCTGGCATGCGGTGTGCGCGCGGTGGGCCTGTGGTCTGGCACCCGGGTTTGCACTGATTTTAGAGCGCAATTGTAGGTTTACGATTCGACCATACACATGTGTATGGTCGAATACATGGAGGGACGAATGGACGCGATGGTCCAAGCCAGCCGCCTCGGGCTGGCGCCGCAGCGCGTGGTGCGGGTGCAATTCGATGACGGCAGCTTCGTGTTGCGCTCGCCCCAACCGCTGCGGCCCTACGCGCGCTGCATCGGCGAATGGCTCGAAACATGGGCGCGCGACACGCCAGACGCGTTTGCGTTCGCCGAACGCGCAGCGGACGGCGGTTGGCGCACCCTGAACTGGGCGCAAACGCGTGAGCGGGTGGGCCGCATCGCGCAGAGCCTGCTCGGCCTCAAGCTCGCGCCGCAGGCGCCGATCGTGGTGCTGTCAGACAACGCGCTGGACCACCTGCTCCTGCTGCTGGCCGGCATGCACATCGGCCGCGCGGTGTGCACCGTGTCGAGCGCTTACTGCCGCATGGTCAAGGACGGCAACTACTCCAAGATTCACGGCATCCTTAACACCCTGGGGGCGGCGCTGATCTATGCTTCCGACGCCGCGGTCTACGGCCCAGCCCTCGCCAGTTCGGGCCAGCACGCGGTGGTGGTGTTCAGCCAGGGGGCGGATTCCTACCCTGGCGCGCTGCGCTTTGAAAGCCTCGTGCAGACGGCAGAGGGTCCGGCTGTGATGGATGCGTTCCGCGCGATCACCCCCGACACCCACGCGAAGTATTTGCTGACCTCCGGTTCCACGGGCCACCCCAAGGTGGTGATCAACACCCATCGCATGCTCTGCGCCAACCAGCAGATGATCGCGCAGGTCTGGCGCTTCCTCGACGAGGAGACGCCGGTGCTGGCTGACTGGTTGCCGTGGAGCCACACCTTCGGTGGGAACAACAATCTGAACATGGTGCTGCGCAACGGCGGCTTTCTCGCGATCGACGACGGGCGTCCGCTACCGGGGCAGATTGAGCGCTCGGTGCGCAATCTTTGCGAGGTGCGCCCGACCATTCACTTCAACGTGCCCCGCGGGTTGGACATGTTGCTGCCGTTTCTGGAGGGTGATGACACGCTTGCACAAGCCTTTTTCTCGCGGCTTCGCGGGGTGTTTTATGCCGGTGCGGGCATTCCGCAATCCACCT
The DNA here is from genome assembly GCA_019351955.1 of Pseudomonadota bacterium. Classification (GTDB taxonomy): domain Bacteria; phylum Pseudomonadota; class Gammaproteobacteria; order Burkholderiales; family Burkholderiaceae_C; genus Thiomonas_A. The sequence continues at coordinate 394 of JABBOE010000127.1, read as the reverse complement.
GGGACCGGCTGCAGGCATTGGCCCTGCGCATTCGTGGCGAGCCCATCTGGCTCACCACCTCCTGGGGATCCACCGAGACGTCGCCGGCCATCACCAGCGCGCACTGGTGGCTGGGGAAGGCCGGAAACATCGGCCTGCCCATGCCGGGGGTGGAAGTGAAGTTCGTGCCCAACGGCGAAAAACTGGAAATGCGCGTGCGCGGCGTCAACATCTTTCCCGGCTACCGCGATGCGCCGCAGCTCACCGCCCAGGCCTTTGACGCCGAGGGCTACTACTGCATCGGCGACGCGGGCTATCTGGCCGACGCGGAGCATGCCGAGCAGGGCATCGTGTTCGATGGCCGGGTCGCTGAAGACTTCAAGCTCAACTCCGGCACCTGAGATCGGAAGAGCAC